>JANLXZ010000064.1:0-11001 GCA_031365375.1 Hyphomicrobiaceae bacterium
GGCGGCCAGCAGCAAATGCTAGCGGTTGCACAAGGCCTTGTTCGCCGGCCGAAGTTGTTGTTGCTCGATGAGCCATCGGCCGGTTTGTCACCGGTGCTCGTCGATCGCGTTCTGACGGTATTGGGCCAGCTCAAGGCGTCGGGAACTTCGGTGCTGCTGGTTGAGCAGCTCGTCGATAAAGCGCTTGCGGCCTCGAACCGCGTCTACGCAATGGTGCAGGGGCGCATTGCACTTGTCGCGCCGGCTGACAAGCCCGGCCTGAAGGCCCAGTTGGAAGCTGCTTACATGGGTGGAAAGCAGCACGCCTGAGAGGACGATCTGAAGCCGCGCCGATACCACGGCTAAGCGTTTGGGGCTGGACAGTGCTTGGCTTTACGATAGCCTCGCACACCTCAAGCGGCCGCAAGAGCCGTCCAGTTTTAACCGTTAGGGAAACACTCGGAGGCTTTCATGAAATCCCGTCTGCTATCTGCTCTCGTAAGCGTCGGAGCGATGGCGCTCGGCTCAGGCTTTGCCCTGGCCCAGGATACTATCAAGATAGCGTATATCGATCCGCTATCGGGTCCAGGTGCCACAGTTGGCGAAGTAGGCCTAAAGACGTTCCAGTTCATGGCCGACGAGATCAACGCCAAAGGGGGCGCTGCCGGCAAAAAATTCGAGATCCTACCCTTCGATAACAAGACCAATCCGCAAGAAAGCCTGGTTCAGGTCCAGAAGGCCGTGGACGCTGGCGCCCGGATCATCACGCAAGGCAACGGCTCGTCGGTCGCGGCGGCGCTGTCCGATTGGGTGGCAAAATACAACGAGCGCAACCCAGGCAAGGAAGTGCTGTATCTCAATTACGCGGCGGTCGACCCGGTGCTGACCAATGACAAATGCACGTTCTCGCACTTTCGATGGGATGCCAACTCCGACATTAAGATGGAGGCCCTAACCAACTACATGAAGGGCAAGGCCGATATCAAGAAGGTCTACCTGATCAACCAAGACTATTCGTTCGGACATGCGGTCCGCGGGGCGGCGGTATCGATGCTCAAAGCCAAACGGCCGGACATCGCGATTGTCGGCGATGAGCTGCACCCGTTGCTGAAGGTCACGGATTTCGCTCCCTACATCGCCAAGATCAAAGCGTCGGGCGCCGATAGCGTGATCACCGGCAATTGGAGTCAGGACTTTGCATTGCTACTGAAGGCTGCGGCCGATGCCGGTTTGCAAGTCAACTGGTTCACTTATTACGCGGGTGGCACGGGCGGGCCAACCTCGGTCAAGCAAACAGGTCTCAACCATCGCGTTTTCGCAATTCAGGAAGGCTCGGCAAACATCGATCATGCAGCATCGATGGCGACCGAAAAGGCATTCCGCGAAAAGTACAAGGTCTCGATTCAGTATCCCCGGGCTATCAACGAGATGCGCATGCTGGCGGCCGCCATCGATAAAGCCAAATCGGGCGAAGCCAACAAGATCGCTGTTGCGCTAGAGGACATGAAATGGGCGGTATTCAACGGCGGTGAGGGCTACATGCGCAAGGACGACCACCAGTTCTTCCAGCCGATGTATCTCGTATCGCTCGGCGACCGAAGTGCCGCAGAACCATTCGACGAGGAAGGCACCGGCTGGGGTTGGCGTACAGTCGCCAAGCTCGACACAAAAGACACCGTTGTGCCGACGACTTGCAAGATGACACGTCCTAACTAGTGTTCCGGATCTAAGTGGTGACCTTAATCGCGGGGCCGTGGTTTTGGAACTTGTGGTTATCTCGACCTTGAACGGGGTCTTGTTCGGGCTCTTGCTGTTCTTGATGGCAAGCGGCCTGACGCTGATCTTTTCAATGATGGGTGTGCTGAACTTTGCGCACGCGAGCTTCTACATGCTGGGTGCCTTCATCGGTTTCCAGGTCAGTCGCTGGGCCGGTTTTTGGCCTGCATTGATCATCGCTCCTATTGTGGTCGGGCTGGCTGGCGCGGCTGTCGAACGGTTCGGTCTGCGCAATGTGCATGCCAACGGGCACGTCGCCGAATTGCTCTTCACGTTCGGCCTGGCATTCGTGATCGAGGAAGTTATCCAAATCATCTGGGGCAAATCACCGGTCGATTTTCGCGTGCCTCCGGCTCTCGATTCTCCAGCCTTCACCGTCTACTCGACCAACTATCCAGCCTACAAACTGTTCATGCTCGCCGTCTCGATCGCGATCTTTATCGGGCTGTTTGCGCTGTTGAAACGCACGCGCATCGGCCTCATCGTTCAGGCAGCACTTACGCACCCACGTATGGTCGCACATCTGGGCCATAACGTGCCTCTCGTTTTCATGTCAGTATTCGGTGTCGGCACGGCGCTGGCGGGAATCGCCGGTGTGATTGCGGGGCCGGCCCTCGTCACGCAGGCAAGCATGGCCTCGCTTCTGGGGCCAATCTTGTTCGTCGTCGTCGTGGTCGGCGGGCTTGGATCGTTGCAAGGCGCTTTCATCGCGTCGTTGCTGATCGGCCTCCTTCAAACATTCGCCGTGTCGGCCAACCTATCGCTCGCCGATATCTTTGCTGGCTCCGGGTTTATACCGCAACCAAAGACGCTGCTCGAAGATTTGTGGCGCGTGACGATCGCGCAGATCGCACCCATTTTGCCGTACTTACTGCTGATGGTCGTGTTGATCTTCAAGCCGACTGGCCTATTCGGGAACCGCGAGACATGACGGCATCCGGTCAGCCCGCAACTCGCCTCCACACGAACGCTGCTGAAAAAAGGGGTATGCGGCAACGCGCGAATGCGTTGGCTCCATGGGCCGGTCTGGCCCTCGCATTCGTCGTGTTGCCGTTGATTTTTCGATCTGGCACGTCGTTGACCGTTATGAGCCTGATGGGCATCTCGATCGTCTTTGCGCTATCCTACAACATGCTGCTTGGCCAAACCGGCATGCTGTCGTTCGGGCATGCCGTCTATTTTGGGCTCGGTGCCTATTTCACCGTCCATGCGATGAATGCGATGATCGGGGCCAAACTGCCGGTTCCGGTATTTCTAATGCCGCTCGCCGGCGGGCTGGCCGGCCTCGCTTTCGCATTGCTGTTTGGATGGGTATCCACCAAGCGCAGCGGCACTGCGTTCGCGATGATATCGTTGGGATTAGCCGAGCTCGTTGGTTCGAGCTCGTTGATCCTTCGGTCCTTCTTTGGTGGCGAGGAAGGCGTCTCGACCGACCGCACCAAGTTGCTGCGCGTTTTTGATCTGAATTTTGGGCCTCAATCCCAGGTCTATTATTTAATTGCCGCGTGGTGCTTCATCTGCATTGTGATGATGTTTGCTGTGACCCGCACCCCTTTCGGCCGCATCTGTAACGCCGTACGCGATAACCCGGAACGGGTGCAGTTCATCGGCTACGATCCACACGTCGTCCGCTATCTCGCGTTCTCAATTTCGGGGCTGTTCGCCGGCATCGCAGGCGCACTTGCATCGATCAATTTTGAATTGGCAAACGCGGCCCTATTCAATGCGTCGCAATCGGGAAACGTATTGCTCGCCACGTTTATCGGCGGTGCAGGCTACTTCTTTGGACCCATCCTTGGCGCCATCCTTGTCACGTTCCTTCAGAACATGCTGAGTGACGTCACGGAGGTGTGGCAGCTCTATTTCGGCTTGTTGTTCATTGCGACGGTGATGTATGCGCCCGGTGGCATTGCGGGTCTCATCATGATGCACGGACCGATATGGCGGGCAGGCGCACTAGCTAAACTGGTGCCGAGCTATGCTCTGATGCTGATGCCAATGGCGCTATTGGCCGGCGGTATAGTCCTAGCGATCGAAATGGCGACGCACCTGGGGGTGAAAAGCGCGGAGGGATCCGGGATGAAACTTGCTGGCATCGCGTTTGATGCCAAAAGCTGGCAACCCTGGCTACTGGCAACGTGTGCACTTGCCGCTGGCGCGATTATGGGCCGAGCTGCCGCGCGGCATACCATGGTTGCGTGGGCGCGATCACGCGCGATCGTCGAGGCAAAAGGATCGATCGTATGATCGAGCCGTTCCCGATGCCTGCGCTTGAGATGCGTGACTTGCGCAAAAACTTCGGCCCGGCCGAAATTATCCGTGGCGTCGATCTGTCAATCCTGAAGGCTGAACGGCACGCGATCATAGGCCCGAACGGCGCCGGCAAGTCGACGCTCTTCAACCTCATCAGTGGGTTGACCCCGTTGACCAGCGGCGAGATCCAACTCAACGGTGAGACGATCAGCGGAATGCCGGCGTATCAGATCAACCGACGTGGGTTGTCGCGGTCGTTTCAGGTGACCAACATCTTCCCGCAGATGAGTGTCTGGGAGAACGTGCGTTGCGCAGTCCTGTGGGCACGGGGGGAACGCTACGCGTTCTGGCGCGCGGTCGACAGCAACAGCGAGGTCTATGAGCGCGCCGATGAAGTTCTCCGCGAGATCAACCTGGAGGCCCGCCGCGATACACCGGCCGCCGTGCTCACTTACGCCGAGCAACGCGCCTTGGAAATAGGTGTTACGATGGCCGGTGGCGCTAATGTGATTCTGCTCGACGAGCCGACGGCGGGGATGAGCAAGGCCGAAACCGAACGCGCTGTCGCGTTGATACGCCGCATCAGTGAGCGACGCACGCTCGTCATTGTCGAGCACGACATGAGCGTGGTCTTTGGTCTCGCCGATCGAATCTCGGTGCTGGTTTACGGAGAGATCATTGCCACTGGCACACCAGCCGAAATTCGGGGAAATGCCAAAGTTCGCGAAGCCTACCTCGGCGAGGAGGCGCACTGATGCTGGAGGTTCGCGCACTGAATGCATACTACGGCAAGAGCCATATTTTGCAGGGTGTCGATCTCAATGTGGCGGCCGGCGAAGTCGTCAGTTTGCTCGGCCGAAATGGGGTTGGGCGTTCGACGGCGATCAAGGCGATCATGGGCGAGGTGGCCCCGATCGGCACCGTCCGCTTCAAGGGGCAGGATATTGCAGGTTGGCCGAGCTATCGGATCGCTCGGCTCGGTTTAGGATACGTACCCGAACATCGCGATATTTTTCCAAGTCTGACCGTGAGGCAGAACCTGCAGCTTGGTCAAAAGCAGGTCGGCGTCGATGGCCGCTGGCGGCTCGATGACATGCTCGCGATGTTCCCCAACTTGAAGCAACGCGCGGATACGGCAGCCGGGGTCCTCTCGGGCGGCGAGAAGCAGATGCTCACGATGTGCCGCACGCTGATGGGCGATCCCGAGCTCATTATGATCGACGAGCCGACAGAAGGTTTGGCGCCGCTCATCGTGCGCCAAGTCGGCGAGTTGATCTGCGAGATTGCTCGTCGTGGCGTCGCGATTTTGCTGGTCGAACAAAAACTCGCAATTGCGATGCAGATTTCAAATCGTGTCTACGTCATGGGCCACGGCCGCATCGTTTTTAGCGGCACGCCAGCGCAGCTCAAGGACAACGCTGCGGTCCGGCAGGAATGGCTGGAAGTTTAAAAATAGGGCCAGACATTAGTCATTTGCACGACGTTCGATTGGGTCACCACCCTAGAGCGGCCAACGCAATTTCGTTGCCAATTGGAACGAAAATGCAACCAAAACGTGTGTAAATTCGCCGGTACACGCGTAATTTAGCGCTCATCCGGAAATCATCGATGCCCAGCCTCAATATGCGTCCTTTCTTCAACCATTCGATCTCCTGGTTGAGTTCAACCGTGCTTGGTGGCTTGCTGATCTTGATGTTGTGGGCAGGGATCGGTGCCAAGTACTTCGACAACAGAGCATCCGATGTCAGCGGGGCCCATCGCGACAATGAGAATTTCGCGCTGCTGTTTGAGGAGAACATTCTGCGTTCGATCGGCGAAATGGATAAAGCGCTACTTTATCTTCGACGGATGATCCAGAACACCAAGGGTCCAATCGATTTTCACGCCGTCGTTAGCACGACCGATGTATTCAGCGAACTGATCGTTCAGGTCGCGATTATCGATGAACGCGGGATTATGCGAGCGTCGAATGCGGGCCCGCAACCGGCTCCTGCGACTGACTTGAGCGACCGCGAGCACTTTCTGATTCACCTCCAAACCGCAGAGGATAAACTTTTCATCAGCAAGCCGCTGGTTGGCCGAGCCAGCGGAAAATGGTCAGTCCAGTTGACCAGGCGTTTCTTCAAGTCCGATGGGGCATTTGGCGGCGTCGTCGTTGCATCGTTCAACCCTGATCACTTCACCAAGTTTTATGGGCGTATCGACTTGGGGCTTGGGGCTGCCTTCACTTTGGTCGGTGTTGATGGGATCGTGCGGGCTACCGGTGGAAACGCCGAGACGAAGCACACCCTTGGACAGGATCTGCGCGGCACGGAATTGATGGCACGCGTGGGCGCGGACCTGAGCGGATCCTACATCGAGGCGAAGAGTGCGGCGGGTGGTTCGCGCTTGTCAGCAGTTCGCCGGGTCGCGGGCCACCCCCTTGCCGTGAGCGTCAGCGTTCCAGAGCAATCAATATCGGAGCAGTCACAAGGCAACCTCCACCTCATGATGCTCGCAGGCGTCGCGCTGTCGTCGATGATCGCGGCAGTCACCTGGCAGGCTCGCAAATCCGAATTGGCAGTCAAACGAAATTCCCGACAACTGCGATTGACACTCGCGCACATGAGTCAGGGGATCATGATGGTGACGAATGACATGAGCATACCCATCATGAACGCCAAGTGCTTCGAACTGTTGGATCTGCCTCAAACGTTTATTCATTCGCCGCCGCGTTTCGACGAGTTGATCGGGTTTCTCGATCGTCGCGGCGAATTCTCCAAGACGGCCCTACCGGATAATTTGGGCCTGCTCGAATTTTATGGCCCGAAGGATGCGGCGGGTCAGTTCGAGCTTTATGAGCGCGTGCGGCCGGATGGCACCGTTTTGGAGGTGCGCAGTGCGCGGCTAGACGATGGTGGCTTCGTGCGTACATTTTCCGATATCACCCGCCGAAGGCAGGCACAGATGGAGGCCAACCGGTTGGCGTCCGAAGATGTGCTGACCGGATTGGCAAACAGGCGTGTGCTGAGTGAAACGCTGGATGATCTGACCTTCACTCATCGCAACAGCGTCAACACGTCACTAAGCAAGTTTGCGATCCTTTGCCTTGACCTCGATCGGTTCAAGGCCGTCAACGATACTCATGGACATGCGGTCGGTGATCGATTGTTACAGGCAGTCGCTCAGCGCATGAAACAGATCCTGCGAGCGTCCGATCTCGTGGCCAGGCTGGGTGGCGACGAGTTTGCAGTTTTGCTCGCTTCTGCCGAGCAACAGCCAACAGCCGAGGTTGTGGCTAGCCGGATCGTCGAAGCTCTCAGCCGCCCCTATGAGATCGACGGACATCAAATTCTTATTGGTGCCAGCATCGGCATCGCGGTTGGTCCCACCGATGGGCGATCCACGAACGAACTTCTAATCGCGGCCGATCTTGCTTTATACGCTGCAAAAGCGGGGGGTCGCGGCACTTATCGGTTTTTCAATCGACAAATGAACGAGGAAATCAAGGGGCGGCGGCAAATCGAGACCGATCTTCGAGAGGCAATCACGAACGGCGAACTCGAATTACATTATCAGCCTATTATCGCTCTGAGGCAGAATACCATTTCAGGGTTTGAGGCTTTGGCTCGGTGGATCCACCCCGTCCACGGTCCAATCCCGCCGGATAAATTCATTCCAGTTGCGGAAGACAGCGGGCTGATCTTGCCACTCGGCGAGTGGGCTTTGAAGGAAGCGTGTCGCCAGGCGGTGCAATGGCCGGATGACGTGTCGGTCGCCGTCAATCTATCGCCGCTGCAGTTCGCTAGTCCTGGCCTTGCGATCATGGTCGAGCGGATCCTCGGCGAGACCGGCCTTGCGCCGCGACGCCTTGAACTGGAAATCACCGAAGGGCTGTTGATGCGCAATACGGAAGCGACGATCGCAACCTTGCACAGGCTTAAGGAAATCGGCCTGCGCATCGCCATGGATGACTTCGGCACTGGTTATTCCTCTTTGAGTTATTTGCAGAGCTTTCCGTTTGATCGCATCAAGGTGGATCGCAGTTTCGTCTCGCAGTTGGGTCTCAACTCGACATCTTCGACAGTCGTGCGCGCTGTCGTCGATATTGCCGCATCACGCGGAATGCAGACCACTGCCGAAGGCGTGGAAACTGAGGAGCAGCGCGCAGCCCTCGAAGCCTTGGGTTGCGACGAAGCACAAGGCTACCTACTCGGACGTCCCGAGCCGATCCACAAGGTGGCGACACTTATCGCGACCTGGGGTCAACGGAGTCGCAAAGCAGCTTAAAACGTGACGTCAGGAAACATAAAAATGATAAATTACGTCAGTATAATGTAAAGTTTGGAAAAACTTGGAAAGCGTTGACGACAATGAGAAAAACTTAAAAGTCCTGAGTTTATAGATATGTATGCTGTGAGCTAAATGAGTATTTTTTTTAACAATTTATTAACCGTCATAATCGGACATTGACGGGGCGTGAAACTCAATGATCGAGAGAATGTCACGCATATGATAAATGCTGCGAGCGAGAGGTTGTAATGAGTTTTCCAGGTTACTCTGTTGCAAAAGCATGTCCCAACAATGCGCGAAGTCAAAAAGGAAAATCTCCACCCGATATCGGCAAGGTTATTTCTTCTTTCAACACCTGGGCGTACAAGCGCGAACAACCGTCCGATCCAGTGCTGTTGAACAATATCGTGCAGGCATCGATCGATCGGCGGATGCCACTCGAATTCATTCTTTACTGGGGAAAAGGCCCGCGATCGTCTCTCGCCACACCTGACGAACAGTGCCTCGACTACTTAGCTGCATTTGCCGAGCGGGTGACGGCCTCATACGCACCCGGTGCTCGGATCACGCTCATATTCACGGACACACATGCGGCGCTCAACGGACATTCGAGTTCGAATGCGCAGCAATACTTTGCCGAAGTTGAGGGTGCCGCAACGCTACGCGGTTTTGAAGGCTGCGAGCTGGGCGATCTTGTTTCCAGATATCGAGACAAAGTGAAACGCGCCGACGTTCTTTCCCGGCCCATCGAGACAATGTCCAATCTAACCCGTTCGGCGTCCCGTTGGTATCGTGGCGTTGGTGGAGCCGAGGCAGGTGCGGCGGCTTATTACGACATGAACATGCTTGAAAAGAAGGTCATCGAGGCAGCCTTCCCGCAGGCAATCTTTATTACCTTCAATGGCAGTGATTTGAGGGAGTTGTTCCCCGACCGGCTTCCCGTATTCTATATGTACTCCTTGCGAAAAGGTTTTGGAATCAAGCCCTGGTTCCTCAACAGCGATGGATCTGTCCCGCCCGTGTCGGTACGTGACGATGACAACGCGGTGCGGGCGCTGGGCCATGCGACGGCTTGATCTTTCGATCACGCTACTGCGTGTCGAATAGGTCCGGCGGATCGGCGGAACTCTCGGTCACGAGGTCCGCCGCTCCAACGCCGATCAAGCGGAATGTGCGGCCGTCGAGCTCGCGGCGGATCAGCGCTAATGCCTGGGTCTCGATTACGGATGCACGCTGGGTCGGATGGGCGAGCCGCATGTTGCGGGTCAGGATTTTGAAATCCGAGGTCTTGAGCTTCAACACGATGGTGCCGGCAGCAAATTGTTTTCGCTCGAGCTGGGTTGCAACCTGCGCGCATAGAACCTTCGCTTCGGCGACGAGGTCGTCATAGGCACCTGTGTCGCGCTGAAACGTGTTTTCGGCCGAGATGCTTTTGGTCGGGCGGTTAGGTGTGACGACGCGTTCGTCCTCGCCCTGCGCATAAAGCGCGAGCCGCCTGCCAAATTTGCCGTATGACGCGATCAACTGCTCCGGATGCATGGTCTGCAAGTCGCCGATGGTTTTGAGGCCATCCATTTCCATTCGTGCCGTTGTGGCCGCTCCGACGCCGTTGATTTTCGAAACGGGAAGTCTCGCCACAAACGCTTTCGCCTCGGCCGCGCCGATCACGGAAAACCCGCGCGGCTTCTGCAACTCGGACGCGAGCTTGGCCAGAAACTTGTTGGGTGCGAGCCCGATCGAAACCGTGATGCCAACCTCGCGCTCGACACGTGCGGCGATAATGCTGAGCGCCTCGGCAGCGGGCGATGCCTCGGTGCGCCAATCATCTGTGAGGTCCAAGTAGGCTTCATCCATCGAAACCGGCTCGAACACGGACGTGGCGCCAAGAAAGATTGCGCGAATGTCGTTACTGACGCGCTTGTATTTTGACATGTCGGGTGGGATGACGACCGCATCCGGGCAGGCTTCCAGCGCCTTGAACATCGGCATCGCCGAGCGCACCCCGTAGCGGCGAGCGATATAACAGGCGGTGGTCACAACGCCGCGTCCACCTGGATGGCCGACGATCAGTGGCTGTTTGCGGATCTCTGGCCGGTCGCGCTTCTCGACGGACGCATAAAATGCATCGCAATCGATGTGCGCGATTTGCAGTCCCTCCAGTTCGGGGTGGGCGACGATGCGCACCGAGCCGCATTGCGCACACGCCGCACCCTCACAGGTGGTGACAACGCAACAATCGCGGCACAGGGCTCGTGTGGGATATTGCAGATGCAGGCATCCAGGGTAGCGTGAAGGATGGACCGCGATTCCTGCATCCGAAGAAGGAACTAGGCCACCCTCGGCGTTGACACTAAGCTCGCCCTAGCCGAATTTCCGTCAGGCCGCACTGTTACGCTTGCGCTTGGCGATCCGGGCGGCGCGCTTGAGGGCGTTTTCCGCCTTACGCTGGCGGGCCTGGATTTTTTTGCGGCGGGCGTCGGACATTGTAGGCATGGTACTATTCCTCTATTTGGACAATCTGTAGAGCCGATCGGCTCTAATTTCATACTCGACCTGACGATGGGACTAAACCACACACTCAACCGGGTCCAATCATATTCTCGGGGCGGACGATGGCGTCGTAGTCGACGGCGGTGATGCCTTCCTTCAACGCTTCCTCGCGCAGGGTCGTGCCGTGGTGGTGGGCGGCTTTGGCGATCTTCGCGGCGGCGTCGTAGCCGA
>JANLXZ010000139.1:0-6502 GCA_031365375.1 Hyphomicrobiaceae bacterium
CGAGCCGCTTTGAGGTATGGTTTTCGATCGGGAAAGGAATTCGATTGGCGGCGCCAGCATCCTCTGACTTGGCACGTGGTTTGACAAGCAACTTTTGGTGGCACACAAGCCGACTTCAGGTGGACAATATTCCTGAGCCCGGGGGCATGGCTATTGAGCGGGCGGATCGGCTTTGATCACGGCTGGTGGTGCTTAGCGCCCGGGAAGCTGGAGCGTCCAATTAATCGTCGGCACTTATCCACGGTGCTTCGACTGGAGCTATGATGAGCGCTAGGCCGGAGAATTACGACCGTTGAGACAGTGCAATTGAGGGGGACTGGTGAATGTGTGAGCCGCGTAGATGGTGGTGGGGGCTCGTCCCCCTGGCGGTGCTGTGGATCGCAGCTTCGTCTCTTTTGACACCGCTGATCGAAAGCGAGATCACGCATCGTGCCGTGCGCACTTTGACCGATAGCAGCGGGCCGGCGTTGCCGGTCAAACTCGCGATCGAGGGGCGTGACGTCGTCATCGAGGGTGTCGCCCCACCGAATGATCGTTTGCACGGGCTCGTGCTGAATGCGCTTGAGGTCGACGGCGTACGGCTGGTGGTGAATAATACCAAGCCGCAGACGCAGACGACGACCTTCCGGTGGCAGGCCACGCGTGATGAGAAATCCGTAACATTGTCTGGACAAGTGGCAGCGGACGGCGCGCGGGAGGAGATTATCGCGGTCGTCAAAAAAGTCATGCCTGGGCTCGCTCTGAACGATCAGATGATCGATGCTGGCGCGGTTGCAGCCGAGACGCGCTCGATGGCAGCATCAGCGCTCGCCCAACTTGCAAAATTGCGGTCTGGTACGGTTGCCCTGACAGATAACTCCCTCTCGATTGTCGGCACGACGGTGGATGAGGCATCGGCGGTGGCTCTCACCGTGGCCGCGAGCCAGCTACCGCCGCCGCTGCGCGTCGCCACTGTTGACGTGCGAGGTCCAGCGTCACGATCGAACACTGCCGCGCGCTCGATGTCAAAAGTGGCTGCAGCGACTGCGGGCGAAGGGCCATTCGTTTGGTCGGCGGTGAAGGACCCTGAAGGCATACGATTGACGGGATCGACGCCGTCCGAAAGCGCGCGTGAGCAATTGATCGCCGCTGCAAAGGCGATTGCCGGCCCAGGCCGCGTGATCGATAAGTTGAAAATCGCGGCCGGACCGGATGCGGCGTTCGACTATGCAACAGCCGAGATTTTTGCGGTCGGCCAACTCGCGCATCTGCGAACTGGATCGGTCAAGCTGACCGATGGCAAGATGACCATCGAGGGCGAAGCGACTGACGCGGCTGCCTTTGATGCCGCGACCGCCGCGACCTCCGGCACCTTGCCGGGCGGATTGAAGATGGACCGGGTCTCGATTGTTCCCCCACGAATTCCGACGTACAAATGGTCGGCCGAACGGAAAGGGAAAACCGTTACGTTGACCGGGAGCTACCCCGACCAATTGACGCGTCAGGCCATGTTGATGGCAATCAATCAACGGTTTGCCGACTTTGCGCTGCACGATCGCACGACGATTGCATCGGGAGCCCCGGCTGGCTTCGCGCCGGCAATGGCGATGGGGCTTGATCAGCTTGCGAAGTTGGAATCCGGCGAAGCGTCGATCGCTGCTGGCCGTTTTACGCTCAGCGGCATTGCCGCCTCGACCAAGGTTGCAACGGACGCCAAGGAAGCGCTGACCAAACTTGTTGGTGGGATGCCGGCACAAGCACGGGTGACAATTGTTGCCGCGGCGCGAGCCGCATCGCCGATTTCGCCATTGATGACTGAGGCGCCTGCATCTCAGTCGCAAGTCGAGCCGACTGCTGCGGCGCCGGTCGCCGCGCCGTGCACCGCGGCTCTCGCGGCGGCATCGAACACTGGGAAGATCCAGTTTGGATCTTCGAAAGCAGTTGTGCTGCCGGCTTCGATAAAAGTGATCCAACGAATCGCCACTGCGATGAAGGGTTGTCCGGCCCTGAAAATCGAGATTGCCGGTCACACCGACGGCACCGGTTCAAGCGTTTTGAACGACACACTCTCGAAATCTCGAGCCGAGGCAATCGCCGAAGCCCTGATCAAGAGTGGCATCGCTGCGGTGCGCGTGACCGCAGTCGGGTATGGGTCCGCCCGCCCGGTGGCTGACAATGTCACCCCGGCCGGCAAGGCACGTAACCGGCGGATTGAATTCAACGCGCGCTGATCGGCCAGTGAATTTCTCCGGTGCGAACCAACATGGCCTCAAGGAATAGACCGAAATGGGTTTTTTAATCGAAATGTTCTGGGCGCCATTGCTTATCGCGGCAGTGCTCGGAATCTGGATCGGCTGGATTACTTGCCGTGAGAATAGTTCATTGTGGCCGGTTCAATGGATACCAATTGCAGCCGTGGCATTCATTATCGGCGTGGTTGCCGCGTTGCAGTTGAGCTTACCCGGCAGGTGGGGGCTGTGGCTCGAGACCGGCTTGCTGATGTTTTCGGCGTACGTCATCGGATGCTACGTTGGATGTGCAGTGCGTGCACTGACGATAGGGTCTGGCCGAACCACGAAAGCAACTGCAATCAACCCCGGCACCGTTATAGAGGCTGCCGCTTCATCCCGGCTGGCGGCTTTCGTTCGCGCAGAGAAAGTCTCACACGTCGCCGATGGGTCCGCCCCGACTGGAGTGTTAGCGGTTGCAACGGAACAGTCGAAGGTGCCGGAAATCAGAAAGTCGCCTCCGGTCGTAGTGTCGGACGCCAATGCGGCTGCAACGGTCGGCGCCAAGCCTCCCCTGTTATCGTCTCCCAGGGATGGCGGGAAAGACGACTTGAGCTTGATCTGGGGCGTTGCGGAAAAGCTCGAGGCTCGGATGAATCGGATGGGTATCTGGCACTTCGATCAGATCGCAGGTTGGTCGCCGGATCATATCAAATGGTTCGAGTACGAAATTGAAGGGTTCAAGGGGCGCCTGGAGCGCGACAAGTGGGTAGAGCAATGTAAGAAACTGGCGTCCGGATGGCGGCCGGAAGGAAGCATTAGTCAGCGCCCGATTGGATAGATCGTGGGCCATTGATCTGTAGTAGTTTGGCTCATGTGGTGGGGCGGGATTGTGAGCGAACAGCTGCGCTAACGGTCACCGCTCGTGCGGTCATGAAACGGCCTCCGTCCGCCGAATTGCTCTGGCACGCACAACGGCGTAGTATCACTAAGCAAACATCGCTGCAGCAGCTGGCCAATCCGACGCGATTTCAAGGCGTTTTCCCCGCGCGTAACTCGGGCTGGCAGATCAGGCTGCCGTGATGATTGCACCGCCTTCAGATGCATGGCCACAATAAAATCGAGAGCCCCGATGAATGACGACCTTTGGAAGTGGGCCGGTCATATCTATGCTTCGTATGCGATCACGGCGCTGGTACTGGCAGCGCTCGTTGGCTGGTTGATTTGGGATGGCCGCCGCCAACAACGCCGCCTCGATGCTTTGGAAGCCCGCGGCATTCGCCGCCGTGCCGAGGAGGGTTGACGCCAAGATATGCAGAAAGTAGCCGAGAAGCCGGAACGACCCGAGCCACAGCCACGTCGTTCGAGGTTGTTTTTGTTGCCGGTGTTTTTATTTGCTGGATTGGCCGCACTGTTCGGCTATGCATTGCGCAATGCCGATCCGTCCAAATTGCCGTCGGTGTTGATTGGCAAGGCAGCGCCGCAGATCGATCTTCCCGCACTTGCCGGGCTGCTTCGAGACGGCAAATCGGTACCCGGATTCGCCACCGCGGACCTCGGTCGCGGCAACGTCTCGATCGTGAATTTCTGGGCGTCATGGTGCGTCCCTTGTGTGCAGGAGCATCCTGTTTTGATCGCGCTGAAACGGCAAACAGGGGTGCGGCTGTTGGGCGTCAATCACAAGGACCCGGAACCCGGCGGACTACGATTTCTCACCCGCCTGGGAAACCCGTTCGACGCCGTCGGCGTGGATGGCGACGGGCGGGCGTCAATTGAATGGGGCGTGTACGGTATGCCAGAAACGTTCGTCGTCGATGGTCGTGGCCGGATTGCCTACAAGCACGTCGGACCGCTCACGGCGGAAATCACGGCCCAGTTCATCATCCCGGCAATCGAGGCAGCCAAGATAAATCCCTAGCGTCCCGATGGCGAAGCTGCCGCGCGCACGAACGGGCTTTGCGATGGATGCGGACAATTGCAAAAAATTATCACACTAACCGTTTGTCCCAAACATGATATCGATCAGTAGTTTTATGTTCAGCACAATGATTATGGCGGCAACGATGCCCGCGATGACTGTCATCCATCGTGGCGCGACGAGCGCTCCCATCTTGGCCCGGTCGGCAGTAAACATGATAAGTGGGACGACGGCGAACGGTAATTGAAAGCTCAAGACGACCTGACTGAGGATCAAAAGTTTTGCCGTTTCCCCCGAACCATACAAGATCGTTATGACGGCCGCCGGTCCGATCGCCACCATCCGCGTTACGAGCCGCCTGACCCAGGGCTTGAGCCGGAAGTCGATAAAGCCTTCCATCACTGCTTGGCCCGCGAGCGTGGCTGTGACGGTCGAATTCAACCCGCAACACAGTAACGCCAGTCCGAACAAGGTGGGTGCGATGGAAGCGCCGAGTAGTGGCAACAAAAGCGAGTGAGCGTCGCCGAGTTCAGCTACGTCAGTTCGACCGGTTTTGTGAAACGTGGCGGCAGCCAGGATCAAAATCGACGCATTGATTAGCAGAGCAAACATCAGGGCAAGCGTCGAATCGATGGTTGCGTATTTGAGCGCAGAGCGCTTCTCATCAATGCTGTCGCCGTACGCCCTAGTCTGGACCACCGCCGAGTGCAGGTAAAGATTGTGTGGCATCACCGTTGCGCCGATGATTCCGAGCGAAAGGAACAACATGTCGGGGTTCGTTACGAGCTGGGTCGTCGGTATGAAACCGCGCAATAGAGGTCCCCAGTCAGGACTTGCAAGCGAGATCTGAACTCCAAAACAGATGGTAATCACGAGCAAGAGTGCCATGACGAAGGCCTCGACCCAACGAAAGCCGAGGTTTTGTAAGGCGAGGATCAGAAATACGTCGAGCGCCGTGATGATGACGCCGGCTTCGAGCGGGATGCCGAACAGAAGGTTTAGGCCGATCGCGGTGCCGATCACTTCAGCCAAATCCGTTGCGCATATCGCCAGCTCCGCCAGTAGCCACAACCCCCATACGACGGGTTTTGGATAGGCGTCGCGGCAGGCCTGCGACAGATCTCGTCCTGAGGCTATTCCAAGTCGAGCGCACAGGGCTTGGAGGATGATCGCCATGAAATTGGAGAGCAGGGCAATGAATAACAACGCGTATCCAAATTTCGATCCGCCGGCGAGCGCGGTTGCCCAGTTTCCTGGATCCATATAGCCGACTGCGACGAGGTAGCCGGGCCCGGCGAATGCCAAAAACCGCTTCCATCCCGTGCCCGTGGTCGGCACGCGGATGCTGCGGAAGACTTCCGCGAGCGGCGGGTTTTCAGAAATCTTTCGCCAGCCGCGTGAATTCAAAGTTCCAACCGTTTGTTCACTCATTCGTTCGCCCGCTTTATTTCACCGAGCCGAGGCACTGCTTTGCCCATCTCGTCAGTCAACGCAATCGGCAGCACCGGAGTGGAGCCTAGTTGCAAATGATTGTCAATTGAAAGTAGATCGAAGGGACGTCAGGAGAGCGGCAGGCGTCGGTAAGTGCCGGGCCGCTCCACCTAAAAGCATGTACGGCGCCGTTGCGTTGATGGGGAGCGTTGGCGGAATGCTAAACCGTGATTGCGCGCCCTGTCAGTCGGTCTCGACAGGCGATCTTCGGCATTTTTTGCGGGTGGCTCTTTGGCGCTGGCGGCCGAAGTCGCGCATGCAACATTGATTTACGCGGACACTTTCCTCCTCGCCCCCGGCCCCGGTTATGCTATACGCGACCCGCCCAGGCCAGCTTGCCGCAGATTGGCTCCGTAGCTCAGCTGGATAGAGCACTCGCCTTCTAAGCGAGATGTCGCAGGTTCGAGCCCTGCCGGAGTCGCCACTGCTGTTGTCGTTGATGCAATAATCGACGCAATGATAAGCGATACCCTCCGCGGACTTTTCACCGGCGTTCTCTGGTGATGACCGGGCGCAAGTGAGGCGCACGCGCGCGCCTCGAATTTCAAATGCGATTTGATCACGCGAACAAAGCGTTGATCCCAGCGTTTTGTTTGCGTGCAGCCAATGGCGGTTGCCAACCAGGCAGGCAGTCGCTCCTGCTTCAAAGCCGGGAGATTGATCAATGGCCGGAACTGGACCACGTCGGGTGGCTGTGTCATCGCTATATTTACTGTCTGCCTTAATCTGCATCAGCCGGTCTGCGATCGCTGACGAGCTTGGATATGGCCCTAACCCGAATTTACCGGCACCGGAATCGTCCCTAATTCCGACGATCAACGTAGCCAAGGCTGTAGGTTGGAAAGACGGCGAGAAGCCAGCGCCAGCAGCTGGTTATCAAGTCACG
>JANLXZ010000145.1:0-34057 GCA_031365375.1 Hyphomicrobiaceae bacterium
TGCTGCAGTGCATTATAATATGGTGCGTCGCACAAGTATTCTAGTGCCCCTTGGGTGCCAGGAAACATATTGCGTGCGATAGCTATGCTGAAGCACTATACTGCAACAACATAATCAATAAAAGATGAGGGTGGATAATCGATGGCCTATCCGCGCACCTATAATGCTGCGATCGATATGGTTGATGCTCACCTGATTTCGGGGCGTGCGGGCAAAACCGCGTTCGTCGATCAGGCCCGCACGCTCACATATGGCGAACTCGCGGCTGATACCAACCGGATGGCGAACCTGCTCGTTTCGCTCGGACTGCATCGGGAGGCACGCATTGCATTACTGCTGCCCGACACGGTGGATTTTCCGATCTGCTTCTGGGGCGCGATCAAGGCTGGTATCACGCCAGTCCCGCTCAACACCCTCCTGAGTGCCGAGCAGTACGCCTACATCTTGGCTGATGCGCGGGTGAAAGCCCTGATCGTGTCGCCAGCGCTGCTGGCCGTGGTGCAGCCGATCCTCAAGGATCTCGTAGATCTCACGCATTTGATCGTCGCTGGCGGCGATGCACCAGCCTCTGGCTTCTCGCTTGCAACCGAACTTGCGCAGCACTCCACGACCTTCAAAGTTGTCGAGACCTGCGCAGATGAAGTCGCATTCTGGCTCTATTCGTCGGGCTCGACGGGAGCACCCAAAGGTGCCCGCCATGTTCACACCAGCATGATGGATACCGCCCGCCTTTACGGGCAAGGCGTGCTGGGTATCCAAGAGAGCGACGTTATCTTTTCAGCGGCCAAACTGTTCTTCGCCTATGGGCTTGGCAACGGCATGAGCTTTCCGATGTCGGTGGGCGCCACCACGGTGCTGCTGCCAGAGAGGCCGACGCCAGATAGCGTATTCCGAACGCTGAGGGATCATCAGCCGACGATCTTTTGCGGTGTGCCGACGCTGTACACGGCGATCCTCGCCAATGCTGCTTGTCGTCCTGAGAGCGGATCGAAAAAGTTGCGCGCTTGCATCTCTGCCGGCGAGGCGCTGCCGGCCGAAATCGGCCGTACTTGGCGACAGCGCTTCGGCGTCGACATCCTTGATGGCGTCGGCTCGACCGAGATGCTGCATATCTACGTGTCTAACCGGGCAAGCGACATCCGCTATGGGTCGTCGGGAACTGCCGTCGCTGGTTACGAGATCAAGCTCGCCGACGAGACAGGTCAATTGCCCGCCGCGGGCGAGGTGGGCGAAATGCTGGTCCGCGGGCCAACCGCTGCCGACGGTTATTGGAATCAGCGCGAGAAAAGCCGTCGCACGTTCGAGGGCGAATGGATGCGAACCGGCGATAAATACACGTGCTCGAGCGATGGCTATTACACCTATGCCGGCCGCACTGACGACATGTTCAAGGTGTCCGGCATCTGGGTCTCACCGTTCGAAGTCGAGAGCGCCTTGATCGGCCATGCCGATGTATTGGAGGCAGCGATCGTACCAGCCGAGGATGCTGACGGTCTGACCAAGCCCAAGGCGTTTGTCGTGCTCAAGAGCGGGGCGAAGCCAAGCGCGGCGCTAGAGGCAGCACTGAAGGAGCACGTAAAGGCTTCAGCAGGCCCGTGGAAATATCCGCGCTGGATCGTGTTCGCCGATGGACTACCCAAAACCGCAACCGGCAAGATCCAGCGCTACAAACTGCGCGGTTAATCCCGGAGTTAAACCGGCAGTGGGACGCCTGCTGCGGCGAACGCGCTCTTCTGTCGCTCAGCGACGGTGGCGAGATCGAAGCCTTCGATCTGTTCGTTGAACAGGCGGAACCAGTTCTGCCGCGCATCGAGATGCAGGAACACGCCACCAAGGCCGATGGCGGCGCGATCCATGAATACGAACTCGCGCGGGACCGTGACAGGCCCCTTTTCCTTCAGGATCTTGTGCACGCCGAAGGCTTCGCGGCGTCCGTATTCTCCCGGCGTCGTGCCTTCCGCGAGCGTGCGCTCCCGATCGTCGAGCAGTGGCCCGTAAATGAAGCGCGCCCACATGTTCATCGCTTCGATGACGTCGGCGTTGAGACCTTTGAAACCCCAGCTCTCGTAGGCGTGCACGACGCGCGCCCGGTCGCCTTCGAGCAGTCCGTGGTAGAGATCGACCACGCCCTGCACAAACTTGGTCGGGAACGTGCGAATGCACCCATAGTCGAGCAGGTTGATGCCGCCAGGCTGCCCGTCGGCGTTTTCGAAGATCGTGTAATTGCCCAAATGCGGATCGCCATGGATCACGCCGAAGTGGCTGAATGGATACCACCAAGCCTGGAACATAGCCCGGGCGATCGCGTTGCGATCCTCCAAGGGTGCGGTTTTGAAATCCAGTAGTGGACGCCCTTCAAGCCACGTCATCGACAGCAAGCGTTTAGTAGAAATCTCGGGCAACACGTCAGGTACCCGGATCAGCGGATTACCGGCAAGCATGTACCGATAAAGCGCGATGTGACCGGCTTCCAGTTCGTAATCGAGTTCCTCGCGCAGCCGAGCAGCGATCTCTTTGATAATCTCCGAAGTATCGACCGCCGCATCCATCCGCGCGTGCAGCCCAAACAGCACGCGGAGCTGGGTCAAGTCGGCTTCGACCGCCGACTGCATATCTGGGTATTGCAGCTTCACGGCGAGCGCTCGCCCATCGACGGCGACCGCTTTGTGCACTTGACCGAGTGAAGCCGACGCGGCAGCAGACGGCTCGAAACTCGCAAACTTCTGGGCCCAATCGGGACCGAGTTCGGCGATCATCCGGCGCTTGACAAAGGCTGGGCCCATGGCTGGCGCTTGCGACTGCAGCTGGGCCAGTTCGCGCGCATATTCGGGCGGGAGCGCTTCGGGGATGGTCGACAGCAACTGGGCAACCTTCATCATCGGCCCCTTGAGGCCGCCCAGCGCTGCTGCGAGTTCCGAAGCGTTCCGATTGTTATCCGTCTGCATTCCAAACAGCCGCTGACCGGCGACCCTTGCCGCCACCGCACCGACGTTGGTGCCAACCTTCATGTAGCGTGCGGCGCGCGCTGAAAAGCGATTGTCTTCGTTGTCCATGACCATCGAATATCCTGAGCTCGCGCGAAATGCGATGAGGTATATGTCGGTGCTGCGAGCGGGTAATTCTACGTATATCAACTACGCGGTTTAGAGCAGGTGGGATCGGTACAAAGGAGTGGTGCGACAAGACGCCGATCAAGTAGGCTAACGCGACAGGGGCCCATCAGCCCACATCAAAATTGAGCCATCGTGCAACACCGCCCTCAGATGCCACCTAGCCCGCTGCCCAAAACGGGCGCGTCGCAAACACCGATCGCGCGCGCGGTGGTGACGCTCGGCATCACGCAAATCATCGGCTGGGGCACGACGGTTTACGCCCTCGGTGTGCTCGCCAAACCGATAACCGCCGATACCGGATGGCGCCTCGACCTTGTCATCGCCGGCATCACCGTGGCGTTATTGGCATCGGGACTGGTCTCGACCACGATTGGCCGGCTCATCGACGCCCGCGGCGGACAGTTCGTGATGGTATCCGGCTCGATCTTGGTTGCAGCTCTACTGGGCGGCTTGTCCTTGGCACCGAACGTCGCTGTCTACTTGGCAATCTGGGCGCTGCTCGGCATCGCCATGCGGATGTGCCTTTACGATGCCGCGTTCGCAGCCCTCGTGCAGGTTACGCGTGAGCGCGGCCGCACGGCGATTTCCTACCTGACGTTATTCGGCAGCTTCGCTTCCTCGATCTTTTGGCCGATCGGATACGCGCTCGATGAGTATTTCGGCTGGCGCACTACGTTCTTGATCTTCGCCGCATTGAACCTGCTGGTTTGTGCACCTTTGCATGTGTGGGGTTTAGGCAAGCGAGACGCAGCTTCATCACCGGGCGCAGTATCAGCCCAGAATGCGGATGGTGCACAGCCAAGCGCCGCACAGCCATTTCTAACTGGTTCGGCGCGCGCCATTGCGATGGCACTGTTTGCGGTCGTGATCTCGGCGTGCGCGTTCGTATTTGGCGCACTTGCCGTATTGCTGCCGGCGGTTCTGGTGGCTAGCGGTGTCGATGCGCGGGAAGCTGTGATCCTGGCGTCGATCAAAGGCGTAGCGCAATTCGCCGGTCGCGTATGCGACATTACCTTCGGCCGCAACCTCGGGCCTCTGACCGTCGGCCGTATCGCCGTCGGGTGCCTGCCACTGTCGTTTGCAGCCCTTCTGTACGGCCAAAGCGGCTTCGGCTGGGCACTGGTGTTCACAATCCTGTTCGGTGTGTCGAACGGGCTTCTTACCATCGTGCGGGGTGCTGTGCCTTTGGTGTTGTTCGGCCCGGTCGGTTACGGTGCGGTGCTCGGACTTCTAGCCACCCCTTATTTGCTGATGAACGCAACCGCTCCGGTCATTCTCGCAGCGCTGATCGAACGTACGGGCTTTGCCGTGGGCGAATGGCTGTTGCTCGCGGTGGGGGTCGTCGCGGTCGTCGCCATGGAGGTGATGGCCGCGTGGTATCGAGGCCTTGACCGCGAGCCGCCTCGACCAACGCCCATTTCTTAAACCGCCACCTGCGTGCCCACTTCCACGACGCGATCGGTCGGGATCTGGAAGTACGTCGTTGCATCCTGCGCCGAGCCTGCAAGCAGAATGAACAGCCGCTCCTGCCAGGCCGGCATTTGCGACTTCACGGTCGGCCGCAGCGATCGGCGCGACAGGAAGAAAGATGTGCCGGCCATCTCAATGTTGAGATCTTTCTTTCGGCAAAGCGATAACACCCGCGGAATACTGGGTGTTTCCATGAAGCCGAACATGCAAGTGACACGGACGAAACCATCCGAGATCTTGTCAATGGTTATCCGTTCGCTGTTGGCGACGCGCGGGCTATCGGCAACTTTGATTGACAAGATGATGTTGCGCTCGTGCAGCACACGGTTGTGTTTTAGGTTGTGCATCAACGAGGTCGGCGCCGCGTCCGGATCACCGGTGAGAAACACGGCGGTGCCTGACACGCGGTGCGGCGGCTTTGCCTCGAGTTTGCGGATCAACCAATCGAGATCGGCTTCATTTTTTCGAGTCTCTTTTCCGAGCAGACGCGAGCCCCTGATCCAGGTCACCATGGTCAGAGCAATGGTGGCGGCGATCATGATGGGGAACCAACCACCGTCGAACACCTTCAGTAGATTAGCCGTGAGGAAGGTCTGTTCAATTAAGGCGAGCGGCAGAATTGTGACCGCCGCTTTCCACAGTGGCCATTTCCAGTATTTCCAAATTACAAAGAACGCCATGATGCTGTCGATCACCATCGCCGCCGTCACCGACACGCCATAGGCGGCCGCAAGGCGAGACGAACTCTGGAACAACAGCACGACGACCACGACACCGACAAACAACATCCAGTTGATACGGGGCAGATAGATCTGGCCGGCCACGCTCTCGGACGTGTGCTTGATTGCCAGCCGTGGTAAAAACCCGAGCTGGACCGCTTGGCGTGTGAGTGAGAATGCACCGGTGATTACCGCTTGGCTGGCGATCACCGTCGCGATCGTCGCTAAGATCACCATCGGAATGAGCGCCCATTCCGGATAAAGCTTATAGAACGGACTCTCGATTGCGGTCGGATTGGACAGCACCAACGCGCCCTGCCCCAAATAGTTGAGCGCCAGTGCAGGTAGAACGAGGCCAAGCCAAGCCGCTTGAATGGGCTTGCGTCCGAAGTGACCAAGATCAGCATACAATGCCTCGGCACCGGTCACGGCGAGGAAAACCAAGCCCATCGTTGTAAGGCCGGTCAAGCCATGGGACACGGCAAATATAAGACCGTAAATCGGGTTGAACGCTGCAAATACGCTCGGGTCGTCGACGATGTGCATCATACCGCCCACCGCCATCGCCACGAACCAAACGATTGTGATGGGTCCGAAAAACGCGGCAACCTTCGCGGTTCCGCGCGATTGCATGAAGAACAGGCCGAAAATGATCACCACCGCGATCGGCACGACCATCTTCTCCAATCCCGGCGCGACGAGCTTCAGGCCTTCGACGGCGGACAACACGGAGATCGCCGGCGTGATGACCGCATCACCGTAAAAGAACGACACACCTGCGATGCCAAGGCCCAACAACATGGGCGCGCTTCGTTTGGCGACCGTCTGGCCCAGCACCATAAGAGCGAACGTGCCACCTTCGCCTTTGTTGTCGGCCCGCAACAAGATGAGCACGTACTTCAGCGTAACAATCAGCAGCAGCGTCCATAGGATCAGCGAGAGGATGCCGATGACCGGTTCGCGGCCGACCACCCCATGCTCTTTGGCGGCGTTGATCGCCTCCTTGAACGCGTAAAGCGGGCTCGTACCGATGTCGCCATAGACCACTCCAATGGATCCGATGGTCAACGACCAGAAGTTCCCGTGTTGGTGATGATCAGAAGAAACCGAGTCGGCGCTGGTGGCCGCCAGGGAAGTTTGTGCCATGAAAGGCACCTCATCTGTGATACGCTGCAATGCAGCGAGCTGGGGCGGGTCTATACTACTGCTCTAACTCGAAGGATAGCCACTAAATCGCCATCGATATCGCATGTGACCACTTGACTTTTCCACAACAGTAAAAGTTTGAAGTTGACAAATAAAATCCTGAATTTCCTATCGAATCAAACCACAACTGCGATTCGAACGTCGCTTGGGAATTGGGCCGGTCGAGCTTAACTGGTCCCGATGGTGACACGGATCCACCGTGTGAGGCCCTCCTCGGCGACGTCGCCGGCCGCGAGGTCGATCATCGCCGCCGTTGCGGCGCCGACTCTCACATTCCCTCAAGCTCATCGATCATCCCTTCAATGACCTTTAGGCCCTTGCCCCAGAATTCCGGCTTGCTCGCATCTAATCCGAATGGCGCCAACAGCTCCGAGTGATGCTTAGAGCCGCCGGCTTTCAGCATGTCGAAGTATTTGCCGACGAACCCGGGATGCGCTTCGCTGTAGAGGCCGTATAGCGAGTTCACCAAGCAATCACCGAAGGCGTAGGCATAGACGTAAAATGGTGAATGGATGAAGTGCGGGATATAGGTCCAAAACACCTCATAGCCGGGTTTGAAATCGATCGCGGGCCCTAGGCTTTCGGCTTGGATGCTCATCCATAGCTCGTTGATTTTTTCGCTCGTCAACTCGCCCTCTTGGCGCGCCAGATGCACTTTGCGTTCGAACGAATAGAAGGCGATCTGGCGAACCACCGTATTCAACATATCCTCGACCTTGCCGGCAAGCAGCGCCTTGCGCTCCTTCTTGTCGGTAGCCCCTGCCAACAATGCCTTGAACGTCAACATTTCACCGAACACGGACGCAGTCTCGGCTAGTGTAAGTGGTGTTTGCGCTAGTAACGGGCCCTGTTTGGCAGCCAGCACCTGATGCACGCCGTGGCCCAATTCATGGGCCAGCGTCATCACGTCACGCGATTTGCCCTGGTAATTGAGCAGCACGTAAGGGTGCGCCGACGGCACTGTTGGATGCGCGAACGCACCCGGCGATTTGCCATCCCGCGCCGGCGCATCGATCCAACGCTTGTTGAAGAAGTCTCCCGCAATCCCGGCCATCTCCGGCGCAAATCCGCGATAGGCCGACAGCACCATCTCCTGCGCCTCCGTCCACGGAATAATGCGCTCCGGCTTGTCTGGCAACGGCGCATTGCGGTCCCAATGGGCGAGGCGATCCAGGCCCATCCACTTCGCCTTCATTGCATAGTAACGATGCGACAGGCGCGGATAGGCAGCGTGCACAGCGCCGACCAGGGCATCGACGACGGGCCCTTCGACGCGATTTGACAAGTGACGGACGTCGGCAATGTCGGCGAAATTGCGCCAGCGGTCGGAAATCTCCTTGTCCTTCGATAGCGTGTTGGTGATCAGCGTAAAGAGACGGATGTTATCCTTGAACGTCGCAGCAAGAGCTTCTGCGCCCGCCTGTCGCGTAGCGCGGTCAGCGCTGGTCAACATGTTGAGTGTCGGCTCGATCGACAACGGCTGGGCATGCCCTTCGACCTTGAAGCGCAGCCCGGTCATGGTCTCGTCAAATAACCGGTTGAAGGCCCCGCGTGAGGTCTGGCTCTTTTCGTGAAACAGCTTCTCCAGCTTTTCGTCGAGCTGATGTGGCTTTTCCTTGCGCAGATCATCGAGCCATGGCTTGTAGCGGGCGAGCGCTGGAACCTTCAGCGCAGTGGCCAAAACCGCTTCATCGATCTGATTGATCTCGAGTTCGAAAAAGATCAGGTTGGCTGAGATGTTGGTAAGCTGCTCTGACGTGTCGCCGTAGAATTTTGCCCGCGCCGGATCGGATTGGTTGCCCGCGTAAAGCAATCCCGCGTAGGAGCCGAGCCGGCCCATAATATCGGACAAATCTTCATAGGCGCGCACCGCATCGGCGAGTGCTTGGCCGTCGCCGCCGAGTCCACAAATCTTGCCTTGGTAGTGTTCCTGGATGCGCTTGGCTTCCGCGGCCGCCTTGGCGAGATCGGCCTTCACTTCCGGCGCATCGATGCCGGTATAGAGGTCAGCCAAGTTCCATTCCGGCATCGCGCCGAGGTCAGCTGCGGTATTGGAGGAGGATGCGATTGCCGCCAGATTACGGGAAGCTGAGTGTGCGCGCATGAGTGGATCCTTCAATTGTGAAGCCGCGACCTTGACGTGGTAGGCGAGCGCAATCAAGGAGCTAAACGCGCACCCAGGGTTGAGCGCACAAAAGCCAACAATAACATTCGCAGACTGACAAACTTATCGGCTGGCTCTTAATGTTTTTTTACCAGTGAAATGAGCATCACCTCGGCCAATTCCCTGAAGTGTCCGGCTGGATATTTTTCGACATACGCTTTCACGAGCAACGGATCGCCACTGTCTTTGACGCTTTCCCAATATGCCAACTCCAGATTCACGTCGTCTGGCGCGACCGGTGGCGAAGCGTCTTTCAAAGTAGCTATACGGGCCAGGGCAAGGGCCGCGAAATTACCATCGGGATAACGCTCAATGTAGGCTTCATAATCTGCGGCGGATTTGCTGTCGTCTACGGAGTTCCAAAAAGTGAGCTCGGTCTGATCGGCTTCGTTTGGTTCGGTGTCATCAGAGGGGGGGACCTCATTCAAGCCTTCGATACGTGAGAGAGCGAGACTCGTAAAACTGCCGTTCGGATAACTGTCCAAGTAGGCTTGGTAATCGTCGATTTCCTTGCTGTCTTTCACAGAGTTCCAGTACGTCAGTTCGGTTTGATCGGCTTCTTTCGCGACCGTCGTATCGGAGATGGGAAAGACGGTTTTGCCAGAAGCGTCTTGCGACTCACTTGGTTCCCCATCCGAACGAACCTGAAACGCTCGAACGGGACGAGCGATGTTCTTGACGATTTGTTCGCCCATATCGTCGAAGAACAGCGGCGATTTATCTCGCAGTTGATCACGAACCGCTCGGGAGGCAAAAACTGTTCCGGGATTGGCCATCGTCTGCAGTCGCGCGGCGACATTGACCCCGTCGCCGAAGATGTCGTCGTCCTTGATCATGACATCGCCGACATGCACCCCGATACGCAGTTGCATCTTGCTTTCAGCAGGTTGGTCGCAATTCCATACCGCCAACGCTTGCTGGATCTCAGTTGCAGATTGGACGGCCTCGACCACACTGGGGAACTCGGCGAGCACGCTGTCGCCAGCAGTATTAGCGATGCGTCCGTTGCGTTGCTCGATAATGCTGTCGACGATGCGGCGGAGTTCGCGGAGCGCGTTGAAGGTGCCTGCCTCATCAGCCCCCATTAGCCGACTGTAGCCCGCCACGTCAGCAGAGAGGATCGCTGCAAGCTTACGTTGAATTGCTTCGTTCATGTTTTTGCCTTTACACCATCGGTGGCTTACTTTGTGCAACGGTCGACGATGGAGTGGTGGGCGAATAGACGTCTTTCGGCGACTCCTCGAACAGTTCGTTGAGGGCTGTGCATTCTAAACTCCAATGTGGGAGATAAGCGTTACGGCACAACGTTGAGTGCCACACTCGGTTCCTCGCACGCAAAGATAGCGTGCCTGCTAAGAAGGCGCTGCAGGGCGCTGATGGCGCAACGTTTGCTTAATGGAATTTATCAGCGGGCGCCTGGTGCTCACAGCTTTGCCAGCGGCGATCGAGGACTTCGGCTTCACCTCGATGCCGAGGTCAATCGTGCGAAACCCTGTGCTGTCACGAGAATTGGTGGAGCCAAGCGGGATCGAACCGCTGACCTCTTGCATGCCATGCAAGCGCTCTCCCAGCTGAGCTATGGCCCCTGAACCGCATCGTGGAATCGAGGTGGCCAAGGTGGCCTCCTCATCGACGCGACTGGTATCGCGCGCGAACCGGTTACTATGCCCCCGGCGACGAATACGCAAGGGGGAATTTCACCTCAGACTTCCTCGCCACCCTCGACCGGACCGCCGATGATACCCGAGACATCGCCGCCCTCTTCCTCTTCTTCCTCAAGGAAGGTCTCGTCGCCCTCGGCCGCGATCGGCTCCTCGGCAACTTCGAGATCGGCGAGCGCTTCCTCACCGTCTCCCGGCACCACCTCAGCGGCGGCATCATCAGCGAGCTTCTTGGCCTTACGTGCGGCCTTTTCTTCGGC
Source organism: Hyphomicrobiaceae bacterium (assembly GCA_031365375.1). GTDB lineage: Bacteria > Pseudomonadota > Alphaproteobacteria > Rhizobiales > Hyphomicrobiaceae > JAKFWF01. The sequence continues at coordinate 10,594 of JANLXZ010000145.1, forward strand.
AGCGGCGGCGGCGGCGGCGGCGGCCGGGCTGAGTGATTGATGCGCGATCACATAGGCGCTTTCGCACATCGGGCATGTAATCGGTTCGCGATTGAGATCGTAGAAGCGGGCGCCGCATTCCTGGTTTTGGCAGGTGCGCTTCGTCCCACGGGCTGCTTTAGTCGCCATGGCGGTCCTCAAATGGTTATTCGAATGTCATTGGTTGGCGACGCATCTGCCACGGGCACCGCTGCTTGTCAAAAGTTAAGGCAGGCACATTGACAGGCGTTGCCGGCGGTTGTTGATGGGTCCCATCCCATCACTTGAACAATCAGGGCTTGAAAATCAATGTCGAATACTGAGGCACGGGCACTTACCGCCCATCGTTCTGGTCCACTCACCGGCCAAGTGCGCGTGCCCGGCGACAAATCGATTTCTCACCGGGCGCTGATGTTCGGGGCTTTAGCGACCGGCCGAACACGCATAACCGGGCTGCTGGAGGCTGAAGATGTGCTCAACACCGCCCGCATCGTCAGCCAGCTCGGCGCCAAGGCTCAACGCACCGCCACTGGCTATGAAGTTATCGGTCGCGGCACGGGCGGCTTGTCCCAGCCCAATGCGGCACTCGATTTCGGAAACGCCGGCACTGGTACGCGCCTGATGATGGGCGTAATTGCGGGCCATGACATGACCGTTGAGATGATCGGTGACGCCTCCCTCAGCCGCCGGCCGATGGCGCGCGTGCTCACGCCGTTAAAGCAGATGGGCATCACCGTCACGCCGGCCGATCGCGACCGCCTGCCGCTGCATTTTCGCGGCACATCCAGTCTGGTGCCGATCGAGTACACGCTGCCCGTCCCATCGGCGCAGGTGAAATCGGCGATCTTGATTGCGGGCATCCAGGCCGCCGGCAAGACGACCGTGATCGAGCCAGAAGCTACGCGCGATCATACCGAACGTATGCTGAGCTATTTCGGCGCGACGGTAACGCGCGAATCTAGAGGTAACGCAGCGGCGATCACCGTCAGCGGCCATGCAGAACTCGAGGGCCGCGATGTCGTCGTGCCGACCGATCCGAGTTCGGCGGCGTTCCTCGCCGCAGCCGCTTTGTTGGTGCCGGGCTCGGATGTGACCATCGAGGGCGTGCTGATCAACCCGACGCGCACAGGCTTCTACACGACTGTGAAAGAGATGGGAGGCGATGTCGTCTTCCTCAACGAGCGCACCGAGGGAGGCGAGCCGATCGCCGACATTCGCGTGCGCGCCTCGAAATTGAAGGGGATCACGGTGCCGCCAGAGCGTGCCCCCAGCATGATCGACGAATATCCGGTGCTGGCCGTCTTGGCGTCGTTCGCTGACGGTGACACACGGATGGAAGGTCTCGCCGAATTGAAAGCCAAGGAGAGCGACCGGTTGGCTGCGACCGCCGCCGGGCTTGCCGTCAACGGCGTGACAGCGAAGGTTGATGGTGACACGTTGACTGTAACCGGCGCCAAAGCCGTGCGTGGTGGAGGTACTGTCGCGACGCACCTCGATCATCGCATGGCAATGGCGTTTCTGACGATGGGCCTAGCCAGCGATCGGCCGGTCACCGTCGACGACGCATCGATGATCGCCACGAGCTTTCCGACGTTCCGATCGCTGATGGAAAAGCTCGGCGCGCTTTACGAGGACTGACGTTCCAACAACTTTCGCCCCGGGATCGAGGCCAACAGAGCGCGCGTATACTCGTGCTTAGGCGCACCGAAGACATCTGCGGTGATGCCGGCTTCGACGACGCGACCGTCCTTCATGATGACGATGCGGTCGCACACCTGGGCGGCGACGCGCAGATCGTGCGTAATGAACACGATCGACAGTCCGAGCTTTTCGCGCAGGTCGACGAGCAGCCGCAACACTTGCGCCTGCACCGAAACGTCGAGCGCCGACACCGGCTCGTCCGCCACCAATACGTGCGGTCTCATGGCGAGGGCGCGTGCGATGCCGATGCGCTGCCGCTGGCCACCGGAGAACTCGTGCGGATAGCGGTCGATGGATGATGGATCGAGGCCGACGAGCGCAAACAACTCAGCCGCGCGAGCCATCGCTTGGGCACGCGGCACGCCGTGCGCAATTGGTCCTTGGGCGACAAGATCACCCGCCTTCCGCCGTGGATTGAGTGACGCGAACGGATCCTGGAACACCATTTGAACTTTGGAGCTTGCGGCCCGCAATTCAGACCCGCGCAATTTCGCCAGATCGAGATTTGCAAGTTTGATGCTGCCGCCATCGGGTGCGATCAACCGGACGATGGCCTTGGCGAGGGTCGACTTGCCAGACCCGCTTTCACCAACGACGCCAAGCGTGCCGCCTTTCGGCAACTGCATGGAAACGTCGTCGAGTGCTTTCGTAATCCGTGCGCGACGACCAAGAAATCCGCCCGAGCGATAGGTTTTCGACACGGCCCTGATGTCGAGTGCGATCTCGCTGGAAAGCATGCGCGGAGGAGGGGCCGTGAGCGGTGGCACGGCCGCAATCAAGCTCTTCGTATACTCGTGCTTCGGCGCGTGCAGCACTTGGGCGACGGCACCGGTTTCGACGACGCGACCGTGTTGCATGACCACGATACGATTGGCGATCTCCGCCACCACGCCGAAGTCGTGCGTGATGAACAACACCGCCGTGCCCTTCTTTGGCTGCAGATCGCGGATCAGTTTTAGGATCTGCGCTTGCGTCGTCACATCGAGCGCCGTTGTCGGCTCGTCGGCGATCAGCACCTTGGGTTCGAGCGCGAGGGCCATCGCAATCATCGCCCGCTGCCGCTGGCCGCCGGATAGCTCGTGCGGGTAGACGGCGAAAGCACCGGCCGGATCGGGAATGCGTACCTCATCCAACAGGGCAAGCACCTTTTCCCGGATGCTGTCCCGAGGCAAATCGGTGTGCTCGCGAAACATCTCGCCGATCTGGTCGCCAATCGTGCGCAACGGATTGAGCGCCGTCATCGGTTCCTGGAAGATCATCGCGACACGATTGCCGCGCACCTTGCGAAGTTGCGCTTCGGTCATCGTGAGCAAATCGACGCCATCGAGCAGGATGCGACCCTGCGTTGGGCGCACGTCCTGCGGGAGCAAACCCATGACGGCGTTGGCGGCCATCGACTTGCCAGATCCGCTCTCGCCGACAACGCACAGGATTTCGCTCGGACCGAGGCTTAGCGAAACGTTATCGAGGGCAAGCGGGCGATCCGCACCTGCAGGCAACGCGACGGATAGATTTTCAATTTCCAGCAGCGGCGTCATCGTTTTTTCAGTCGCGGATTGAGCGCGTCGTTGAGGCCTTGGCCGACCAGAGACACCGCAAGCACGGTGATGATGATCGTGACGCCCGGTATCGCCGACACGTACCACTGCGTTCGCAATACGCCGCGCCCGGCGCCGATCAGATTGCCCCAGGAGGCGACGTTGGGATCCGACAAATTGAGGAACGCCAGTGCGCTTTCGAGTAGGATCGAAACCGCCATGACGACGCTGGCGTAGACGATCACGGGTGGCAGAGCGTTGGGCAGGATTTCCCGGAAGATGATTTGAAAGTCGCGCAGACCCAACACGCGCGTTGCCTGCACGAACTCGCGGCCACGCAGGCTCATGAACTCGGCCCGGGTGAGACGTGCAGGTGCCGGCCAAGATACGATGCCGATGGCGAGCGTCACGACCCACAATGTCGAGCCGAACACGGCGACGAGAACGAGCAAGAGAAGGAAGTTCGGCAGGGTCTGGAAGGCTTCGGTAATGCGCATCAAAACGTCATCGACAATGCCGCCGTAGTAACCAGCGATAGCCCCCACGACGATGCCAATCAGGATCGCGACTGACGTTGCGAAGAAGCCAATCAGCAGTGACACCCGCGCCCCATGGAAGATTTGCGCGGCGATATCGCGTCCGGAACTATCGGTACCGAGCGGGAATGCGGAAGCCTCCATCGGCCATTGCAGCGGCCGGCCGGCAAGGCCCAACGGGTCACGTGGAAAGAACACTCCTGCCGTCGCCGCCATAAAAATTACCAACAGCAATAGGCCGAGACCAACCACCGCGGCCGGACTTCTGAGATATCGTTCGAACACCGCTCTCATGTTCGCCCGCCTGCGGTCTCGGCCGAGATGCGCGGGTCAAGACGCGCATAAATGAGATCGACGACGAAGTTGATGAAGATGACCAACAGCGCCGAGACGAATACGATGCCGAGCAGTGTGTTGAGATCGCGCTGAACCACGCTTTCGTAGGCGAGGCGACCCAGCCCGGGCAGAGCAAAAACGCTCTCTACGACCACCGAGCCGCCAAGCATCGTTCCAGCTTGAAGACCGACCAGCGTCACGACGGGAAGCAGTGCATTACGCAGCACATGACGAACGACGATGGCCGTCTCGGATAGGCCTTTGGATCGAGCGGTTTTCACATAGTCGAGCGTCATCACTTCCAACATCGAGGCCCGCATGATGCGCAGGTAAATCGCGAGAAAGATCAGGCCGAGTGTCAGCGTCGGCAACACGAGATATTTCGCGATATCGAGAACGTGCCAGATGCCGGTGAGACCCGATCCGATGGTGCCGAAGCCACCCGGCGGCAACCAGGCGAGCTTCACCGCGAACACGACGATCCCCATCAATCCGAACCAAAACGACGGAGTTGCGTAAAACAGCAATCCGAGGGTCGAAATCAGCGTATCCGGCCACTTGTTTACGCGCCGCGCCGCCAGCACGCCGAGTACCATGCCGCCGCTCAACGCGAGTGCGAGTGATGAGCCCATCAGCAGTAGCGTTGCCGGTAGCCGCTCCCAGATCACCGTTGCAACAGGCTTGCCGTAGATCGCCGAGAAGCCCAAATCGAACTGCACCAGCCGCCACAAATAGCGTGCAAGCTGGGCTGCGACACCAACATCGAGCCCGTAGAATTTGCGCAGTTCTGCGGCCATTTTTGCGTCACCACCGCCCATCTGCGCCAGCATCGCATCGACGGTGTCGCCCGGCGCCAGTTGCAGTAGGAGAAACAGTCCAGCGATCAGGATCAGAAGTGTCGGAATGCTGGCGGCCAACCGCCGGCCGGCGAGGGCGAGGATGCGCATCAGCTGTTCCGCAGTTGAGCGTGTTGCCGAGGGTCTGCACTGAAGTTGCACCCAGCAATGCCAATGACAGCTATGCGTGATTCGAAAGTGTCGGGTCTCGTGCCTCTACCCGACCTACGGCCAAAACAAATTTGTCGAGCGTCGGTCGGGTAGAGCGGCTTAGCGAGACCCGTCGTCTTAGGTACACGGCGCCGGTTGCGATAGGGGCGCTCGACCATCACCCCGCGATCCACAAATCGGCCCAAGAGCTCGAAGGCCAGCGCGGCGTGTTGGAGTGGTTACGCAGCGTCTTGTTGATCACCGAGACGAACTGGCGCTCGATCGCCATCCAGATCGGCAATTCGGTGTTCACTTGGGTGACGAATTCGCCGTACAACGCCTTGCGCCTAGCCGCATCCAATTCACTAGCGGCATCGTCAATCGTCTTGTCGACGGCTTCCGACGTCCAGCCCCATTGGTTGGACCACGGCGTTCCCCTCGTCTGGCCCGAGCGATACCACACAGTGGTCGAGACCGCCGGGTCGTTGCGGTACTGATGCCAGCCCGTGGCCAGATCGAAATTCCAATCCTTGTAAACGTTGGTGAGGAAGCCCGGTGCATCGAGCCGCACCACCTCGACTTTGATGCCGACCGCCGACAGCGACTGCTGAACGAACGTTGCCCAAAGTGCGATATCCTCACCCCAAGGTGCTGGGAGCAACCTGACCGAGAAGCGCGTGCCATCCGCACCCTTCTTATATCCAGCCTCGTCCAACAAGGCATCGGCCTTGGCCTTGTCGAAGGCGTATTGCGGCGTGCCAGTTGGATAGAAGTCGGGTGACGAGGTCGGGATCGGCCCGGTGCCGCGCTTGCCGAGACCATAGAGAAAGTTCGAGCAGAAGAAATCGACGTCGAGGGCATGCGCGATTGCGCGCCGCACCCGCACGTCACTCAACTCCTTTCGGCGCAAATTGAACTCGATCGTGTTGTTGACGGCATTACCCTCGTTGCCCTTCGTCGTCACCTCGAAGCGCGCATCCTTTTTCAGGCGGTCGAGATCGGCGAGGGGCAACGATGAATACGGACTAATTTGAACTTGTCCCGCCTCCATGGCGGCGGTCGAGGCGGCTTTATCGGTGATGAAACGCCAGACGATGCGATCGAGATGCGGAAAGCCCTTCATCCAATAGTTTGGGTACTTCTCGGCGATGATGAACTGACCGCGCTCGTACTGAACGAACTTGAATGGGCCGGTGCCGATCGGTGCGGTGTTGGCCGGGTTCTCTAAAACATTGGTGCCTTCATACACGTGCTTTGGCGCGATATAGCCGAGATCCGGTAGCGCGCGCAGCAACAGACCGAGAGGCATCGGACGAGAGTATTTAAAGACCGCGGTCGTCGCATCCGGGGTTTCGACGGCATCGAGATAGAGCTGCAACGTCGAGCCATAGTTGAGGTGTTTCTTCCACATTTCCATGGCAGTGTAGGCGACGTCAGCTGAGGTGAATGGCTTGCCGTCATGCCAGGTGACGCCCTCGCGCAACTTGAAGGTGATGGCTTTTCCGTCGGGTGTCGTCGTCCAACTGGTCGCCAGAACCCCGATGGGTTTGCCTTCGGCGTCCAGATCGACCAGGGGCTCCATGATTTTCGAAGTGATGACGTAGACACCTGTCGAAGCACGCAACGCCGGGTTGAGGATGCGCTGCTCCGCGCCCATGTGAACGGTAACGATGCCACCTTTTCTGGGCTGTTCTTGAGCCAGCAAATCGGTCGGCAGCGCACCAGAAAAGCCCGCGGTCAAGGCGAGCGCAGTTGACGACATCAGCAATTCACGGCGGGTCGTGGTCATGGAAGATAGTGCCTCGTTCAGAGTTGAAACATTAATAGGTGGGTCGCGATTTATCCCGTTGCCAGTTCGACGAGAACGCCGGTGGCCGCAGATGGCGGAATCACGACCCGCCCAGGCGCGACGACAACTGCCGACGGACCTGCCGCCGCGACGGCTGCCTCGTCGTCATCAACGCGGATGCATAGTGAGATTGCGCCTTCGGCAGGGAGCGGGCCTAGCGCAACGCCCGGGTAGCGCGCCTCTAACTGGCCCTTGCTCAAAAAGACGAATGCCGCCCGCGACGATCCGGATGGAACGCGAAATGCACCATCCGATTCCGAAGTTACCGCTTGATCAATTAGCCGAGCCATATGCTCTGCAGCTTTATGTGGATCCGCACTGAGGATCTCGACACGATCGATGCGCTTGGCGGTATTTTTGTGGACCTGCAGCTCGGGGATCCAAACCGCATCGCGTGTCAGATGTTGGCAGGCGAAAATTCTCATGCCACCAGGCTTTTCGTCCGACGGCCAGTGCATCGTGCTGAAGCGGGCTTCGGCCTTGCCCCCGTTCGGCAGATCGACCGGCCGGCTGAAATCCAACGGTCCGGTAGCAGCGATCCCCTTCGATTGCAGCTCTGCAACCCCTTTCGTGGCATCGACCGCCGTGAATGCCGACCGCTCTATCCCTTCGCGGCTATCGAGAAACGACCTCGTGCCTGCGTTGTGTTCTGTCGGCGTGACGATACCAAGCAGCTCGATATAGTCGGCACCGAACATGATCGTGTAATTGCCAGAACCCAGATGCGCACTGTGCAGCCCGCGCGGCGAAATCGTAAAACCCAAGGCGCCCCACGTTTTCGCAGATGCATCCAGGTCGCGAACCGCCACTACGACGTGATCGAGACCAACGACTTGGGCAAGCGGCATGAGATGGCCTTTCGAGCTGAAGTTCGCCTGCGCAGAGTGTCCAACGATGGCGCGCATGACAAGTGGTGATCGTCGATATCGATCGCAATTGCGCTATCAATCAGCAAATCACCGTTCACGAGATCGCGAATGCTTGCGAAACAGCGATCGGATCGCGAGAATAAATCTTTCGATTGTTTAAAACCTGCACCCGTGAGCCCCACCGATGGTTAATTCCGCCGCCGCCTCGTCCGTTGTTTGGCCGCCCTCCTTGTGGCGCGCCGTGACCCCCGAACTGCCCACTCTCCCTTCGCTCGAAAGCTTGGTCGAAACCGATGTCGTGATTATAGGCGCCGGCTTTACCGGACTTTCGACCGCGCTGCATTTGCGCGAGGCTGGCGTCAGCGTGGTCGTGATCGAAGCCCAAGAGCCAGGCTGGGGTGCATCGGGTCGCAACAACGGCCAGGTTATTCCGACAATGTCGCGCGCCGATCCCGAAATGCTGATCAAAATGCACGGCGAAGCTGGTGAACGGTTCGTCGGTTTGATCCGCGATAGCGCTTCTATTTTGTTTGATGTGATCCGCAAACACGAGTTGAAAGCGGAGGCGGAGCAAACTGGTTGGATACAGCCGGCGCATACGATCGGACGAATGAAAATCGCCGAGCGGCGCGTTCGCGAATGGTCGAAATGGGGTGCGCCTGTCGAATTATTGTCGGCAGAACGGATTCAACAAATGACCGGCTCAAATATTTGGCATGGCGGATTTTGGAACCCGACCGGCGGCCACATCAATCCACTCGCATTGTGCCGCGAACTAGCACGTGCCGTTATCGAGCGAAACGGTCGGATTTATTCACGCTCACCTGCAAAGCAGTATCAGCACAAAAACGATTCCTGGATCGTCACGACCGACAAAGGACAAGTTAAAGCTCGCGCGCTCGTTCTGGCGACAAATGCCTATACCGGCGAATTTGCGAAAGATTTGGCACCCGATATCGCGCACGAGTTGGTGCCGGTTCTGTCGTGGCAAATGTCAACGCTGCCACTGAGCGACAATGTGCGGCGTTCGATCATTCCGGGACGGCAAGCGGTCTCCGATACTCACGGAGAATTGTACTTTGGCCGCTTTGATGCGCGTCATCGCCTGGTAACCGGGGGCGCTCTCGCACTGCCCTACAATCGCGCCAACCGTTTGAAACCGTATATCACCGCGCGATTGCAAAGAATTTTTCCGCAAATTGGCGATATCACATTCGATCATGTCTGGAATGGTTATGTTGGAATGACACGGGACTACAGCCCCCGCGTACACAAGCTGGGGCCGAATGCCTATAGTTGGGCCGGCTGCAATGGACGCGGCGTAGCACTCGCCATTGCACTTGGTCGCGAGATCGCGGCGGCAATTCGCGGCACTCCCGAAGACACTCTTGCGCTGCCCTTCAGTATGCCGGCTCCTTTACCTTTACAGGGTGTTATTCGCCGAATTGCCCCGCTCATGCTGCTGGAATATCGGCGACGCGACGCTCGCGAAATTTGATATCGCGCTTCCAGCCCGTTTATCGATTACCGCATCGCCCGATTAGTTGCGCAGAATGTCGCACGATTGACTGATTGGGCTTAAGTTGTGAACTGCCGAAACTACGCAGCACGGGCTATAAATTAATAGGCTTAATGACCACATTACGATTGGAAAAGCATATATTGTGGTCGCAACCCCTAATTGGTCTTGTGTTTCGGCAAAAATTGTAGCAGAGAAAATTTCCAAAGTTTACAAGCTCACATAAGGAAAGATCTCCACCATGGCCGTTCCGCAAGTAGATAAACTAACATTGAAAGAACTTCAGGAATTGCGGACGCGCGTTGAGAAGGCCATTTCCACCGCGCATGATCGGGAAAGAACTGCGCTTCGGGCCAAGTTCGAAACCATGGCGCAAGACGCTGGATTTGGCATCAACGACCTATTCGGAAGTCGCTCCACCAAAGGCAAGTCGGTCGCAGCGAAGTACATGAACCCTGATAATCCGAGCGAAACGTGGACGGGCCGCGGACGCAAGCCGAATTGGCTTGTCGCAAAGCTCGACAAGGGCAAGAAGATGACCGACTTCGCGATTTGAAGTGATTGAATATTTGAAGTTTTAGTTTTTCAAACAAGCCCGGCAACCCGATCTGCGATCGAAATGCCGGGCTTGTGATTTGAGACTATTGAACCAGTTTCAATTTATTCAAAACGGCCGGCAAAGACTCCGGCAAATCCTCGGCGATCAGTCCGCTACCGAACTCCGAGGCACACGCCCCATGCATCCACACTGACGCGCAGGCAGCCTCGAATGGCTTCATGCCTTGAGCCAATAGTCCGGTCACGAAACCCGCAAGTACGTCACCCGAACCAGCGGTTGCGAGCGCTGGCGGCGCATTGTCGTTGATCGCAGCTCTGCCATCGGGAGCGGCGACAACAGTGTCGGCACCTTTAAGGATGACGACCGCGCCGCAAATGCTGGCTGCACTTCGTGCCTTTTCGAGCTTTGATCGTTGATCCGTTGACTGCCCAAACAGCCGCTCGAACTCACCAGCATGTGGCGTCAAGACCACCGCCTGCTGTCGAGCCTTGATCGATGCAAACAACTGATCGCGATGTGATGGATCGGCGAAACTCGTCAACGCATCCGCGTCCATGACGATGGACGCTTGGCTCGCCAACAACTGATCCACATGCCGCCGTGTTGCATCCCCTACTCCCGCTCCCGGACCAATCAAGAACGCATTGAGCCTCGGGTCGCTGAGTAATTGCGCCAGCCCGTTCGCCGCCTCGAATGACCGAACCATGATGGCTGTAAGTTGTGCTGCATTGACCATCACCGCATCCTGCGATGCCGCGACGCTCACCAGCCCTGCGCCAATCCGCAAAGCCGCTCGCGCACCAAGCCGCGCCGCCCCGGTCGCATGCGGCGGTCCCGACACCACAACGGCGTGTCCCCGTCCGTACTTGTGTCCATCGACCGATGCTCGCGGAAACTCAGCCGACCAGAGCCTGGGATAATTGGCGAAAGCACGCGGCCGGATGTCATCGAGAACGCGCGCCGGAATTCCAATATCGGCCACGATCAATCGTCCGCAATAGTTGCGGGCAGGCAGCAACAGGTGACCGGGCTTGGCGCGAAAGAAAGTAACGGTGGACGATGCCCGAAGTGGGTTTCCGAGCAACGCTCCGGAATCGCCGTCGATGCCGCTCGGCACGTCGACAGCAAGCACGCAAGCGCCACTTTGCTGAACAATCTCAAATACATTTCCCAGCTCACCGGACATTTGCCGATCGAGCCCGGCGCCGAAAATGGCATCGATGACGAGATCAGACTTTTGCAAATCAAACCGGCGCACAGAGGTCTCGTCCAGCAGCTCTACTCCGCCGCTCCATTTGGCGGCCATAACAGCTGCGTCACCAGTCAGGCGAGCGCGTTCTCGCAACATCGCGATTTGAACCGCGTAGCCGGCCTCGGCTAAAATGCGCGCGGTGACAAACCCATCGCCTCCATTGTTACCCGGCCCACACATCACCAGCACCCGGGCACTGGCCGGCACCATCCGTGCGGCTTCGGCAGCGACGGCTCGACCGGCCGCCTCCATCAGGGTTGTTCCGGCAATTCCAGATGCGATTGCGCGCGCATCGGCCTGCGCCATTTCCGAGATCGTAAGAAGCGCGCACGCGTGCATTCGATCAACCTGCTTGTTTTTTGAGCGATTTGCCTGTTTTTTAAACTTGCGCCTCGGCTCTCGATGCCACAACTTGCGGCAGCATTGGCTCAAGTTCTTGATACTAAGTGGCTCTGGCTGCTCGTATCAACTGGCACGAGCGGTGCTTAATGGAAGTTGTAGCGCGCCAAAACAGGGCCCGGAAGCTGTCCGGTCGGAACGACGCATGAAAAAGATTGAAGCAATAATCAAGCCGTTCAAACTGGACGAGGTCAAAGAAGCGCTTCAGGAGATCGGCCTGCAAGGCATCACCGTGATCGAAGCCAAGGGTTTTGGCCGTCAGAAGGGCCACACCGAGCTTTATCGAGGCGCGGAATATGTCGTCGATTTTCTGCCGAAAGTAAAAATCGAGGTCGTCCTTGCAGATGAGATGCTGGACAAAGCCCTCGAGGCGATCCAGAAGGCCGCCAAGACCGGCCGCATCGGCGATGGCAAAATTTTTGTCTCCACCATCGAAGAAGCGATTCGTATCCGTACCGGCGAGACCGGCGCAGACGCGATCTGAAGGTATTTCGGCGGAACCAGCAGCAGCGGGCTATTCAGGCTCGTCAGCGCGAAGTTTTTGCACGATTAGAGTTTCAAACTGAAGAAAACCAAGCCAAAGCAGGGGAACTGCAATGACCAAGAGTGCCGACGTCCTGAAGATGATGAAGGACAAGGATGTAAAGTTTGTTGATCTGCGTTTCACCGACACCAGAGGTAAAATGCAGCACGTGACGGCCGACGTCAGCTGCATCGATGAAGGCGTGTTCGCCGATGGCTATGCCTTCGACGGTTCGTCGATCGCTGGTTGGAAGGGCATCGAAGCCTCCGACATGACGTTGATGCTCGACGCGTCGACCGCCCACCTCGATCCTTTCTTCGCACAAACGACGCTGGCAATTTTCTGCGACGTCATCGAGCCATCCACGGGCGAGCTTTATGAGCGCGACCCGCGCGGCATCGCCAAGAAGGCGGAAGCCTACATGAAGTCGACCGGCGTGGGCGACACCGTGTACTTTGGCCCCGAAGCCGAGTTCTTCATTTTCGATGACGTCCGCTTCACGTCGGAACCACATCACGTTTCTTTCAAACTCGACTCGAACGAGTTGCCGTCTAACACCGGCACCGAGTACGAGATGGGCAACTTGGGCCATCGTCCGCGCACCAAGGGTGGCTACTTCCCCGTTCCCCCGATCGACAGCTGCCAGGACATCCGCTCCGAAATGCTCTCGGTCATGTCCGAGATGGGCGTCTCGGTCGAAAAGCACCATCACGAAGTGGCGGCCGCCCAGCACGAGCTCGGCGTCAAGTTCGGCCCGATGCTGAAGATGGCAGACGGTATGCAGATCTATAAGTATGTGGCCCACAATGTTGCCCAGGCCTACGGCAAGTCGGTCACCTTCATGCCGAAGCCGATGTTCGGCGACAACGGCTCGGGCATGCACGTCCATCAGTCGATCTGGAAGGGCGGCCAGCCGATGTTTGCTGGCAACAAGTACGCCGACCTGTCGGAGATGTGCCTGTTCTACATCGGCGGCATCCTGAAGCACGCAAAGGCGCTCAACGCCTTCACCAACCCGCTGACCAACTCCTACAAGCGCCTCGTGCCGGGCTACGAAGCCCCCGTGCTGCTCGCCTACTCGGCGCGCAACCGGTCGGCCTCGTGCCGCATTCCGCACGTGACCAGCCCGAAGGCGAAGCGCATCGAGATCCGCTTCCCCGATCCAGGTGCCAACCCCTACCTCGCTTTCGCTGCCATGCTGATGGCAGGCCTCGATGGCATTCAGAACAAGATCCATCCGGGCGAGCCGATGGACAAGAACCTGTACGATCTGCCGCCAGCCGAATTAGCCGAAATCCCGACAGTCGCTGCTTCGTTGCGTGAAGCATTGCACAGCCTCGACAAGGACCGCGCGTTCCTGAAGGCCGGCGGCGTGTTCTCCGACGACATGATCGACGCCTTCATCGAACTCAAGATGCAGGAAGTGGCGCGCACCGACATGACGCCACACCCGGTCGAGTTCGACATGTACTACTCGGTCTGATCGGTCACGATATCAGGTTTGGCATGCGAGGGGCGGCCGCAAGGCTGCCCCTTTTGCGTGGGGGGCGAGCAATTGACAGACGACTGCTGGCGGCGCAATTCTGAAGCCACAAACTCGCCTAACCGGTGCAGCGATGCCGCAAGGAAAATGGCGAACCGGTTCCGGCGCCCGACGGACATTGACGATAAGAGAGTTTGTCGACTTGCTTTGATATATCGGGCTACGCATGCCCGCGTCTCGGCGCAATCGCAAGGCCTGCTGGCCACGCCGTCAATTGTCTTGCCGAAGTGATCCCCCGCTTCGCAAACGTCGCCGCGCAGCTTATATGCTCCTTTCCCGATCCCGAACGGAGCCCGCCATGACAAACTCGAACAATCCGCTGCTTAGCACCTGGACCACGCCGTTCGAGGCGCCACCCTTTGGCGAGATCAAACCGGAGCACTTTGTGCCAGCGTTCGAGGTCGCGCTGAAATCGCACAATGCCGAGATTGATGCGATCGCAGGGGATGCAAACGCACCAACCTTTGCCAACACGATCGAGGCGATGGAGCGGGCTGGCGATACGCTCGACCGTGTTGCAGGCGTATTTTGGAATCTCACGGGCAGCAACACCAACGATGCGTTGCAGGCGCTGGAACGCGAATGGTCACCAAAGTTTGCGGCACATTCGACCGGCATTACAACAAACGCCGCGCTGTTCAATCGCATCGACACGTTGTTTGCTGCAATGAACTCGCTTGGCCTGGATGCCGAGCAACTTCGACTGCTGGAGAAGACCCACAAAGCGTTCGTGCGATCGGGTGCGAAACTCGAAGGCGCCGCACGGGAGCGCTATAAGGCATTGTCAGAGCAGCGCGCGAAGCTCACGACGAAGTTCGGGCAGAATGTGCTCGCCGACGAAAAAGATTACGCGCTCGAATTGAAGTACGAAACGGATCTCGCAGGCCTACCAGAATTTGTGTGCGCAACGGCGGCAGCGGCTGCAAGCGAGCGTGGACACAATGGCGGTCATGTCGTTACGCTTTCGCGCTCATTGATCGAGCCTTTCCTTACGTTCTCCACCCGTCGCGATCTGCGCGAACAGGCATGGAAGGCTTGGAGCGCGCGGGGTGCAAACCCGGGCGCGACCGACAACCATCAGACCATCACCGACCTCGTCAAACTGCGCATCGAAGTGGCGAATCTTTTGGGTCATAAGACCTATGCCGATTTCTCGCTTGAAGAAAGCATGGCAAAGACGCCAGCGCACGTGCGTGCGTTGCTCGATCGCGTTTGGACACCGGGTGTCGCTCGCGCACATACCGAGCTTGCAAAGCTCCAGACCATGGCCGCCAGCGAGGGCGCCAACATCAAAATCGAACCGTGGGACTGGCGGTTCTACGCCGAGAAAGTGCGCGCCGCAGAATTCAATCTCGATGAGGCCGAGATCAAGCAGTATCTGCCGCTCGACCGCATGATCGAGGCCGCATTCTACACCGCGACGCAACTGTTCGGCGTGATAATTAAGGAGCGCACCGATGTCCCCGTATATCATCCAGATGTCCGCGCCTTTGAGGTCACCGACGGCAAGGGCCGGCACATCGGCCTGTTCTTCGGCGACTATTTCGCCCGCTCCTCGAAACGCTCAGGCGCCTGGATGAGCGCCTATCGCCGCCAGGACAAACTCGATGGTACCGAGACGCGCCCGATCATCGTCAACGTGATGAACTTCGCCAAGGGTATGGCGGGTGAGCCGACCCTCTTATCCTTCGACGACGCCCGCACCCTGTTCCACGAGTTCGGTCACGCTCTGCACGGCTTGCTGTCGAATGTGACCTATCCCTCGCTCGCCTGCACATCCGTCGTGCGTGACTTTGTCGAATTGCCATCGCAGCTTTTCGAACACTGGCTGGCGACGCCCGAGATTATGAACCGCTTTGCCCGCCACGCGAGGACGGGTGAGCCGATGCCTGCGGCATTGATGGCCAAGTTGAAAGCCGCGCGCACTTTCAATCAGGGATTTGAGACCGTGGCTTTTCTCGGCAGTGCCATCGTGGATATGGATTTCCACACCCTGGCGAGCGCGGATAATCTCGATCCAACAGCGCTCGAGGCCGCAACGCTCAAGCGCATCGGCATGCCGCGCGAAGTTGGCATGCGCCACCGCTCGACGCACTTCCAGCACATTTTCTCCGGCGGTTATTCGGCCGGGTACTACAGTTACATGTGGTCCGAAGTTCTCGATGCCGATGCCTTTGCGGCCTTTGAGGAGACCGGCAACGTGTTTGACCCAGCCACTGCCGACAAGCTCAAGCGCTACGTCTATTCGGCTGGCGGCTTGCGCAAGGAAGATGAGGCCTACACGCTATTCCGTGGCAAAATGCCGAGCGTCGACGGCTTGCTGAAAAAGCGCGGGTTGGCAGCTTAATGCCGATCGTATTCTATCCGCATTACGAGTGTCATCCCGGGGCTTGTCCCCGGGACCCATCGCGCAACGGCCTCGACCACTTCAGATTTGTGCTCGATGGGTCCCGGCTATGAATGCCGGGATGACACCATTGTTGTGTTTTCCAGAGCGATCAAGACATCGCAAATTGAGGACATCTCCCAGATGACGAAATCCGTACTCGGCATCATCGGCGGCAGCGGCTTTTATGACCTTCCCGGATTCGAGAAGCCGGAATGGAAGGCGATAAAAAGCCCGTGGGGTGAGCCGTCCGACCAGATCCTGCACGCAGAAGTCGATGGACTGCCCGTGCGCTTCCTGCCCCGTCACGGTCGTGGCCACAAAATTCCACCATCGGCGATCAACTACCGCGCCAATATCGATGTCTTGAAGCGTGCCGGCGTGACCGATCTGGTATCGATCTCCGCTTGCGGATCTTTCCGTGAGGAATACCCACCGGGTCACTTCGTACTTCCCGACCAGTTCATCGACCGCACCTTTGCGCGCGAGAAAAGCTTCTTCGGCACCGGGCTCGTAGCGCACGTGTCGGTCGCCGATCCGGTCAGCCCGGGTCTCGTCGACGAGGTTGAAAAGGCGATGGTCGCCGAAAAAATCCCAGGCACGCGCGGCGGCACTTATCTCGTGATGGAAGGCCCACAGTTCTCGACGCGCGCCGAGAGCAACCTTTACCGCGCGTGGGGTTGCGCCGTCATCGGCATGACCAACATGCCCGAAGCCAAACTCGCGCGTGAAGCCGAGATCTGCTACGCGACGGTCGCCATGGTCACTGACTTCGACTGCTGGCACGAGGAGCACGCTCACGTCGATGTCGCGTCCGTCATCAAGGTGATGACCGGCAACACGGCGATGGCGCAACGCCTCGTGATGCGGTTGGCGAAATCATTTCCAAAGCAACATCCAGCGTGCCCGATCGGATCGGACAAGGCGCTCGAGTTCGCCTTGATTACGGCGCCCGCCGCGCGAGACCCGGTTCTGATCGCCAAGCTCGACGCAGTTGCGGGGCGCGTCCTCAAAGTCGGCGGCTGATCACCCCGTGACCGTCGAAGTCATTGACCGGGGTTCAAGTCCTGCGAGCCAGAATATCGGCGGCCAGGCTTGCGGCCAATACGTGGACAACGTCGTCGGATTGTTCCTCGCAGTATTCCTGAATGGCGAGTGCCTTGAATTGCAATTCTGCATCCTGATGCGCCGGGGAGGCGGCAAGCGCATGTGCCAGGCCGTACAAACGGTGCAGCACGGGGTTCAATTCGGTTTCCGCACGCGCCTCGAGTTCCGGCGTCCATTCTTGATCTTTTTCTGCACTAGCCAACACTTGGCGAAGCGCATCGCGGCGCAGGCGCAACGTTACGAATAGAGTGCCCATCTGCGCGAGCGGACTGCAGCTCGCCGAACCGATAACGTCTTCAAGTTGCGCTGCTCCCGCATCCGTGTTCTGTCCAGATACTGATCGCCAGCGCAGGTCCGCTGCACCTTCCGAAAGCCCGAATGCCGCCAAAAGTAAATCAACCTTGGCCGCCAGCACATCGAAACGTTGCTCGAACTCCACCGACGAAATGGTTGATTGTGCCGGAACGGGGATAGCTGCAGATTTCTTGGCGTGCGATGACATTCGTTCCTCGAAATGGACAGGTATCGAGCTAGAGGCAGGTCGATTCGGACCGTTGCTCAACAACAGTAAGCACGCATAAGTTGCAATGATAACTATAATGCACTTGATAGTTGCATTGACTGGACACTCTGTCCATCACAATTTTGGATCAGACATACGCGATAAATCGCCCGAGACCGGCGACCGTCAGCCATAGCGTGAGCGATAGGATCGCCGTGAATCTCAATCCTGCGGATGCGGGCTCGAAAGCGGCGGCGCGCAATGAATACCGCGTCAGCGGCTTATGGACGAGCAGAGCGAGCAAGATACCCACGGCGACGATGACCATTTTCGTCAGAAATATGTAATTATGCGCGATATGACTCGCCTCGGCGATAAAGAGGCAACTGCCCGACAGAATCATGATCGCCAATCCGCCGACGGCGAAGCGCCGGGCCGGGCCTATAACATCGGCGGGCTTGGTTGCGGCGAACACGCCCAGCAACCGCAAGTCCATCACCACGACCGCCGCGGCGAAAAACGCAAGCCCCAAGACATGGATGACGTTCGCCGCTGGGTAAGCCCACGTCGATTGACGGATGGCCTGACCGATACCCGATTGCTCGATCGCAAGCAGCCAAGAGGACGCACCTTCCGCCGCCATCAACGCAGCTCGACGGTTTTGCCCTCAATCGTGATCCGCTCGGCGCGCAACTCATCTTTCTCGGCAGTGGATGGATAACCGAACGCAACCACCCGCTTGCCCACCGCTACCAACTCCGCCAATGCGCCCCGGCTGATCATGCGTGACGTCGGCGCCAGGGTCATCGTCCACACCTTGTCGGTGCCTTGCACCGTGATCGTCGCGTGAGGATTGGTGAAGACCGAGGTCAGGATCGGTCCGGTCACCGTCACTGGTTTTGCCGCGTCGTAGCTGCCCCAACCGTGGTGGGCGATGGCGGCCGATGTCATGCCGGCGAGTGCTGCGATGAAGAGGATCTGACGTTTCATATCTATCGCTCCACTTGAAAGTAGACGTTACGTTACGTGCTCAGGATACAACTTACGTAATCCGTCGGCCGTTGCAGCTGCGATCCCGCGCTCGGTAATAAAGCCCGTCACCAAGCGCGCCGGCGTGATATCAAAACCAGGGTTCGCGGCTGGCGAACCGGGAGCGGCGATCTCGACAGTGACCACTGATCCGTCCGGCAAACGCCCCGGCATTTTCAGAACTTCGTCTGCCGAACGCTCTTCGATCGGAATTTTGAAACCATCGTCCATCGTCCAATCGATGGTGGAATGTGGTAGCGCCACATAAAATGGCACGTTGTTGTCGCGAGCGGCGAGCGCCTTGAGATATGTTCCGATCTTGTTGGCAACGTCACCCTTGGCCGTCACGCGGTCTGTGCCCACGATACAGAGATCGACACGTCCGGACTGCATGAAATGGCCGCCGGCATTATCGACGATGATCGTGTGCGACACGCCGTGCGCGCCAAGCTCGAATGCGGTGAGGGAGGCGCCCTGATTGCGCGGCCGGGTTTCGTCCACCCACACGTGAACCTTGACCCCCGCATCATGTGCTTGATAGATCGGCGCGGTAGCGGTGCCCCAATCGACGCAAGCGATCCAACCGGCATTGCAGTGGGTTAGAATATTAACCGCTTCGCCCGGTCGTTTGCGTATCGCGATCTTCTTGATGATGTCAAGGCCATGCACGCCGATCATGCGGCAAGTCTCGACATCTTCGTCGCAAAGTTGGGCCACCCGTGCGTACGCAGCAGCGACGCGCTGTTCAGGCCGCAGTGGCGCCAAAGCCGCGCGCATCTTCTCGAGCGCCCAGCGTAAATTGACCGCGGTGGGCCGCTGCTCCGACAAGAACGCGATATTTCGAGCGAGTGCTGCATCACTGGCATCCTCGCGCAGCGCAAGGCAAAGACCATAAGCCGCCGTCGCACCAATGAGCGGCGCACCGCGTACCTGCATCGACTTGATCGCGTGCGCCGCTTGCGCGCACGAAGTCAGCGGCATCGTCACGAGTTTGTGCGGCAGCTGCGTCTGATCGATGATCTCGACGGACCATCCGTCGGAGCGAACCCAAATCGTGCGATAATGCCGTCCTTTGATGTTCAAGCGCTCATCTCCTTAAACCGCAGCCGACATCACCGATCGATCAATGTCCGTCGAAGACCACGAGCGCATGACTGTCAACGCCGTGTGATTTCAATAATTTCATGCCGCCCAGCTCCGGCAGATCAATGACGAACGTCGCGCCGACGATAATACCGTTGACCCTGGTGATCAGCTTTACCGCCGCTTCAGCCGTGCCGCCGGTCGCGATCAGATCATCTACAATGAGAATGCGGTCGCCAGCTTTCACTGCGTCAAGATGGACTTCGATTGTATCGACACCATATTCGAGCGTGTACTGTTGCCCGATCGTGGTCCACGGCAACTTGCCCTTCTTGCGGATCGGAATGAAGCCGCAACCGAGCTTGTCGGCAACGGCGCCTCCAAAGATGAATCCGCGCGCTTCGATGCCAGCAACCGCGTCGATTTTCTGGTCTGCGAATGGCTTTGACATTGCGGTCACGGCCGCCTTGAAGCCTTTGGCATCGCGCATCAGGGTTGTCACGTCGCGGAACATGATTCCGGGCTTCGGATAATCCGGAATTGTCCGTATCAGTTTCTTAACGTTGTCCAAAACCATCACAATCCACCTCGCATCCGACAAATTCACGGCACAAAATAGCAATATCATCCGATCAGCGATAGAACGCTTGAATGACAGATACGCGAATCACCGATCCTCGATTGTCGAGTGCAATTGCCCGTCAACGCGGGGAAGAGCCCTCACGAGAGCCAGAGCCGAGCACAGGAGCCGCGCCGATGACGGACGCAAGTATGGCCATAGCCGATGGCGGTCCGGACGATTTGCCCCGTACATTCCGCCGTGAGCGCGACGCTCAACGTGAGGCACGGGAGCGCGAGGCACGTGAACGTACGGCAGCCGAATTGGCATATGCTCCGCTGCCGGAGCCGTCATTTTCGCACGAGCCCTCGATGCCTCCGTTCGAAGCACCGTACCCGAGCCACGCTGTCTCGGGCATTGTAACCGCGCTTGAAATTCCGTTCATGCGCCTGGTTACCTTTTTCATGAAGGCCGTTTTTGCCGCGATCCCAGCGATACTGCTGCTCGCGGTCATCCTATGGACGTTTGGCCAATTGCTATCGACGTATTTCCCTTGGTTGTTGAAAATGAAGATCCTGATCACCTTCCCTAATTGACGCCCTGGAGGGGACCGATCGCTCACGTGCCGCCTTCGATCGGACCACCGGCTTTCTTCCATGCGCCGAACCCGCCGACAACGTGAGCCACGGGTTTCAGCCCCATATCCTGCGCGACCTTCGTGGCGAGCGCTGACCTCAATCCGCCGGCGCAGAAGAAGATGAACTCCTTATCCTCGCCGAATATCGGTTTGAAATACGAGCTGGCTGGATCAATCCAGAATTCAACCATCCCTCGCGTGCAGGGAAATGCGCCGGGCACGCGGCCTTCGCGCTCGAGTTCGCGCGGATCGCGAATGTCGACCAGCACAACATCGCTGCTTCGGGCCCGTTCGATTGCTTCCTCGGCAGAATATTCCTTAATTTGTGCCTTGGCCTCGTCGACCATCGATTTGACGCTGCGGGTGATGTTTTGCGGCATGGCATGTCTCCTGTGGAGAAGCGTGAGGCGAGTTGCCTAATTGTGGTATGATCGAAGAATAAATACCAGCTCTCACGCGTCCCGCCAAACATTCGCCTGCATGCGGCCGCCAATCTCCAGCACAATGTCAGACAGCACACGATTTCCCCTCATAGTCTTGTTTGCACTGGCCTCTGGCATCGCCGGTGGTTGCTCCCAAAATGGCAGCGATAGCCTGATGCCGCAAATTGGGCAGAAAGTGCCGGATCGCTATAAGCCCGGCGAAGCCTACGAACTTACCGCCGAAGAAAAAGCGCTCAACTGCAAACAATTGACCGGCCGTATGCAAGTGCGGATCCTGCAATCCCGCGATTTGATCCAGAGAAACGACAGCAGCGCTCTCGGTCGTGGCATGCAGTCTGCGGTGACCCCAATTTTCGGCGGTGCCACACAAGGTGCTGATCCGGCAGCCGATGCCGCTCGCGACCGAGCGGTGCTCGAGGCCCTGAACAAGCAGCTCGCGGCGAAGAAGTGCCCGACCTACGATCTCGACGCCGAGATGCGACCCCGCCCAGTACGCGATACGCCGACGCCGGTTCCAAATCCGACCACTGCCAAGTCGAAGTAGCGAGCTCACGGCGTTGGGCGGCGATGACAAACCGCTTCGAGGCGGTTGCCATCGGGATCGCTTATGAATGCAGCGTAATAACTTTCGTGATATGCGGGCCGCACCCCTGGCGGACCTTCACAATGACCAGCCGCCGCCAAGCCTGCTGCGTGAAACGCGTCGACCGCGGCGCGGGAGGGTGCACGGAAACACCAGTGGCGACCGGGTGCATCACGAAGCCCGGAGAGATCGCCGGTGCTTCGGATCGTCAAGTACGAGTGGCCGTCATCGTGCGGTGAATTGCGCGTCCCATAGCCGATAGCCATCGCCAGCCGCCACACGCACGGCACGCCCAGCGGCGCCATGACCGCGTCGTAAAATGCGGCGGATTTCGTTAAATCGGTGACGACGATCGAAACATGATCAAGCATGTGGGTTGATCTCGGCGGGTGACGGATCCACCTAATGGCACTAGATCAGATTGGCGGTCAATTTCACGTTTCATCGATCCGGCCGCTTCGAGGAATATCGCCGTGCTCAAGCTGTCAGTTCTCGACCAATCCATTGCGCTGGCTGGACGGCCGCAAGGCGAGGCGATTCGCAACACTATCGCGCTCGCCAAGGCAACCGAGGACATGGGCTACGCCCGCTTTTGGGTGTCGGAGCACCACAGCAACGAAACGATCGTCGGCACAGCGCCGGAAGTCCTAATCGCGGCGATCGCGGCCACGACAACGCGCATTCGCGTCGGCAGCGCTGGCGTGATGCTTCCACACTACGCACCGTTAAAGGTGGCCGAGCAGTTCCGCGTACTCGAAGCCATCGCGCCTGGCCGGATCGACCTCGGTCTCGGACGTGCGCCGGGTTCTGACGGCCGGACCGCCTATGCACTCAATCCGCAGGCCAACGAACGGCCGGCGCAGTTCCCCAACGACATTCGAGATCTGCAAGCCTGGTTGACCAACACACCGTTGCGCGACGGCCATCCGTTCACCAGCGTGCGCGCTTATCCGGCGGGCGATACGTCGCCTGAAATTTGGATCCTAGGCAGCTCCGACTACGGCGCACAAGTCGCTGCTTATTTTGGACTGCCATATGCCTTTGCTTGGTTCTTCACCGATGGCGCGGGCGGTGCCGACGCCTTGCGCATCTATCGCGACACCTACCAGCCGAGCCTTCGTCACCCTGAGCCGAAGCCCGCCCTGTGTGTTTGGGCGTTGGCGGCCGACACTGACGAGGAAGCGCAACACCAGTTCATGTCGCGCGCGCGCTTCCGCCTATTCCGCGACCGTGGCGTGTTCCTGCCGCTTGAATCACCTGAAGTGGCGGCGGCGCACGAATACTCCGAAAGCGACCGGGCGCGGATGGACGGCTATCGCCGCAACGCGTTCATCGGCACCGGACCGGCGGTTGCCGAACGGATCCGCGATCTCGCCGCGCAAACCGGGGCGGTCGAAATGGCGATCGTGACCTGGGCCTACGACGAGGCCGCCCGCGTGAAGAGCTATCAGCTCATCGCCGACGCCTTCGGCATTGGCGCAAATGCATCAATACCGAAACGTTGAGC
>JANLXZ010000149.1:0-2136 GCA_031365375.1 Hyphomicrobiaceae bacterium
CGACGCAGGTGTCTTCGTGCGCGAACTGCGTCAGGCGTCGGCCGGTGGCATCGGTGAGAAAGCGCCCTGGACGGAGCGCTGCGCAGGCTACCTGCGCGACTTTCCATGGGTCGGGCCTGAGCACGAAGACCGCGAGGGCTACATGAACTCCTATCGGTTCATGGAACGGCTCAACGGCCTGCTCAAACCCGACCAGACCGTCGTCACCGACATGGGCACTGCCTTGCTGTGCGCTCACCAGGTGCTGAAGCTGCACGCCGGCCAGCGTTTGATGACGTCGACCGGCCTCGGCGAGATGGGCTACGGGCTGCCGGCGGCGATCGGCGCATCGTTCGCGCTGGATCGAGGTGAGGTGATGTGCCTGAACTGCGACGGCGGCATGATGATGAACCTGCAGGAATTGCAGACCGTCGTACACCACCGGCTGCCGATCAAGTTGTTCATTTTCAACAACGACGGCTACCTGATGATCAAGCACACGCAAAAGTCGCTGTTCAAGAGCAGCTACGTCGGGACCGACGCGCGCTCTGGTGTCTCATGCCCCGACTTCAGCAAGTTGGCTGTCGCCTTCGGCATTCCGGCGTTTCAGATCCGCAACTGGGGCGAGTGCGATAATGTGCTCGCCCAGGTGCAGGCTATCGACGGACCGGTGATCTGTGAAATTTTCATGCATCCGGAGCAGCCGTTCTCACCGAAGCTGTCCGTCGTGGTCAAGCCCGACGGCGAGTTGGTCTCGCCACCACTCGAAGATCTGTCACCGCTGGTTCCGCTGGAAACACTGTCGCGAGCGATGCTCGTTGATATGCACCCGAAATCGGCGTTGCTCCGCTGACGCCATCGAAAGAAACGACATGGAAAAGAAAGCGCGCGTCGCAATTTTAGGCACCGGCAACATAGGCACCGACCTGCTGATCAAGGTGATGCGCTCGAACACGCTGCAATGCACGCTGTTCGTCGGCCGCAACTTTCGCTCGGAGGGCATGCAAAAGGCGACCACTCTGGGCGTCAACATTTCAGACCGCGGCCTCGACGCCATCGTCCAGCAGGCCGACGACATTGACATGGTGTTCGACGCGACATCAGCTGTCGCGCACCACGAGCACTGGCCGGTGCTGCATGGCTTGGGCAAAATCGTGATCGACATGACGCCCGCGAAGCTCGGCGAGCTTTGCGTTCCGGCGATCAATTCCGAAGAGATTCTGGGCTCGCGCTCGGCGAACATCAACATGGTGACCTGCGGCGGTCAGGCATCGATACCGATCGCACATGCGATCGCCGCCGTGCACGAAGGTATCGAGTACATCGAGGTCGCCTCGAGCATTGCCTCGCGCAGTGCAGGACCCGCCACGCGCGGCAACCTCGACGAGTACATCGAAACCACTGAAGAAGCACTATGCAAGTTCACCGGTGCCAAGCAGGCCAAGGCGATCTTGATACTGAACCCCGCACGCCCGCCGATCGATATGCAGACAACCATCTACGCGAAGATTCGCAACCCACGGATGGCCGAGATACACCGCTCGGTCGATTCGATGATGAAACGAATCACTGCCTACGTGCCAGGATACCAGTTGATAGTACCCCCGACAATAGAGGGGGGCAAGGTCATGATGACGGTAAAGGTTCTGGGTAACGGTGACTACCTGCCTCGTTATGCCGGCAATCTGGATATCATCAACTGTGCCGCCATCGGCATCGCCGAAACCATCGCCCGCAAGGGCAGGGAGTGACCCGCATGAGCAAACACGTTCTGATCAGTGACCCCACACTGCGCGACGGCAACCATGCCGTGCGCCATCAAATCTCGCAAGCCAGCTTCGCGTCCTACTGCGCAGCAGCCGAGCAGGCCGGCGTGCCCATCGTCGAGGTGGGCCACGGCAACGGCTTGGGGGCCTCTTCCATGCTGGTCGGCGAGTGCAGCCTGAGCGACGAGACCATCCTGCGCACGGCGCGGGCGAACCTGTCCAAATCCAAACTCGGCATTCACGCGATCCCCGGCTTCTGCACCATCCGGCGCCACCTGACGATGGCCATCGAAATGGGCGTCGACGTGTTCCGCATTGCAACGCATTGCACCGAGGCCGACATCACGCAACGCCACATCGACTACGTCCGCAGTCAGGGCAAAGAAGTTTT
>JANLXZ010000196.1:0-2054 GCA_031365375.1 Hyphomicrobiaceae bacterium
TACTCGAAGCCCTCGTAGAGCGTCGGATAAAAAAGCAGCTTGTTCCACTTCTCTACGACCGGAATGACCGCCTTGCGGCTGCTCGACATGTAGCAGCCGAAGATGACGTTGACCCGGTCCTGCACGACAAGGTGCTCGGCGAGCTCGGCATAGCGCGACGGTATGGACTGCGGGTCGTGGCGTACCGGCACGATCTCCCGACCGTCGATGCCGCCCGCTTCGTTGATCTCCTGGATGGCGAGCAGCGCGCCCTGCAGCTGCGACAACCCGATGGTGGACGTCACGCCCGTTTCCGAGTACAGGATGCCGACGCGAATGGGGTCCTTGTCAGCCACGATGCGGCTTCCTCTTGGTTGCACTGGGCATGATTGCGCTGAGCATGATGGGGCTGGCGGGGTCGCTATGGACCCCGCCAGCTGGCAGCACTCGCTCCGTGACGAAGAACCTGCTAGGCCTTCTTCAGTTCCGGCGCCTTGCGGTGTTTCGTTCCCTGCTCATAGGCGTAGGCCAGAGCGAGGATGTCGGCTTCGCTCCACTGTGGAGCGACGATCACGAGGTTGAACGGAGCGCCCGAGGCGTAGAAGCCAGCCGGCACGGTCACCGCCGGCAGGCCGGCGATGTTGATTTCGCTCACCACCATGGCGTCGATGACTTCGTCTCCGTGCAACGGACCGAGAGGCCCCCGCATTTGCGGATAGATGACGGCGTCGAGCTTGTGCTTGTCGAACACCGAATTGAAGATGTCGAGGTAGGTTTCTCGCAGTGCAATGAAGGACGCCATGTCCGGCGGGTTTGAGGGGTTCTTCATCACTTCGACGAATTCCGGCGAGTGCGGCATGTAGCTCAACACGCCATTCGGTCCGAACGCGTTTTCTTTTTCCGTTGCCTTGGCGAAATCAGCGAACGTTTTCAAGGCGACGTTCGGGCCCATGCGCTGGAGGAACTTCTCGACGTCGTACGGAATCGATTCCATGCCACGCGCGTCGAATTCGGCGCCGGGCATGATGGGTTTGCGCAGTTCCCTGAGCCCGGAGCCTGCGAAGGGATCGTTCACGAACTCGGCGCCGAGTTTCATCAACTCCTCTTGCGCCCGCGTGTAAAGGCGGATCGTCTCCTCGCCAAGTGTCGAGTTGCGCCAGCCCGGACCGTACAGGCCGATGCGCTTGCCGGCCAACGCGCCCTTGTCGAGCTTCGACGCGTAGCCGCCCTTCGGGCGCCTACCCACGCAAGCGTTCGTCTTCGGGTCTTCCATCGAGAAGCCGGCAAGCGCATCCAGCGTGAGTGCCGCGTCGCGCACACACCGCGCGATGGGACCGACAACATCGCGCAGGCTGGCGAGCGGCATGACACCGGCATTCGGAACGAGCCCGAAGGTCGGCTTGATCCCCACCAGTCCTTGTGCCGAAGCCGGGTTCTGGATCGAACCGGCAGTCTCTTCGGCCAATCCGAGCACGCAGAAATTGGCGCCGACGGCAGTCGCGGTGCCGGCGCTGCTGCCACCGGGCAGGAACTCTCGGCCCGCCGAGTTGTAGGTGGATCCGGCCCAGCTGCCGTTGGCATGCGCGCCGGTGTGGCTGAGGATCGGAATGTTGGTCTTGCCCAGGATCACCGTGTCGGCTTGGCGCATGCGGGCCACCACCGGAGAATCGGTCTCGGGGAACAGATCCACGCCCCCCGTCTTGCTGTAGAGAAGTGACCAACCACCCGTCGTCGGAAAGCCCTTCATGTCCATGGCTTCCTTGACCACGACCGGAACACCTGCGAGCGGCCCGAGCTTTTCGCCGGCGGCACGGCGGGCGTCGATCGCACGTGCTTCTTCGACTGCTTTCTCGTTGAAGAAGACGATCGCGTTGTAGGCTGGGTTGAACTCCTCTATTCGCTTCAGATAAGCCTTGGTCAGCGTTTCCGAGGTAAAGGCGCCGCTGGCGAAACCGGCCTGTACCCGCTCGACAGTCAGTTCAGTCAGGTCGATGACATCTGAAATTACGTTGGTCATTCTGGCTCCACTTGCGTTTGGTGGTTGGGGGGCAATCTCAAACGGTCAGGAAGGACCT
>JANLXZ010000200.1:0-16010 GCA_031365375.1 Hyphomicrobiaceae bacterium
CGCTGGCCGAGCGCATCGGCTGCCCGGTGTTGTCCTACCGGACCGGTAAGGGAATTCTCGATGACCGGCATCCGCTATGTCTCAACGTGGCGCCCGGCTACAAGCTTTGGCCGTCGACGGATCTGCTAATCGGTTTTGGCACCAGATTAGATACGCCGATCAGCCGTTGGGGCGCGCATCCGCCGGGGCTAAAAATTGCGCGCATCGATATCGATCCATCTGAAATGCGCCGGCTCAAAGTCGATATCGGCATCGTCGCCGACACTGCCGATGCGGCGCGCAGCCTCACGGCCAAAATCACCTCGAAGCCCAACGCCGAACGGTTGAAAGTGATTGCCGCGACCAAGGCTGCCGGCGCTGAGGCGGTGCGCAAAGTGCAACCGCAGATGTCGTTCCTTGAAGTCATCCGCGAGGTGCTGCCCGAGAACGGAATCCTGTGCGATGAGATGACCCAGACAGCTTACGTCTCGTGGATCGGCTTCCCGTTCCACACGCCGCGTTCGCTCGTCACATCTGGGTTCTCGGGCACGCTTGGAGCGGGCTTTCCGATGGCGCTCGGCGTCAAGGTTGCGCACCCCGACAAGCCGGTGGTGGCGCTAACCGGCGATGGCGGCTTTCTGTTCGGCGGAACCGAGCTCGCGACTGCGGTGCAGTATGGCATCAATCTCGTCACGATCCTGTTCAACAATTCCGCCTACGGCAACGTGATGCGCGATCAAAAGCGCATGTACGAGGGCCGCGATGCAGGCTCGGCGCTGCGCAACCCGGACTTCCAGATGATTGCCCGCAGCTTTGGCGTGCCCTCGTGGAAGGTCACTGATGCGAAGGGCTTAAAGGTGGCGCTGACCGAGGCGCTTGCCGCCAACTCACCGGCGCTGATCGAGGTCGTCACCGACATCGCAAGCGAGACCGAGCCGTGGCAATTCCTAGCGCCGACCCGGCCGTGAGTGGGATCAGTAATCGAGTTTCGGACCGATTGCGGCGCGCGCCCAATCTGGATAGCCTTTGAAGTCGCCGGATGGATCTGCGGCGTGGGCGCGGGCGGAATAGTCGTGGTGTTTCTCGGTTCGCTCTCTCGGAGGCTTCTTGTTGCTTTCCGTTTTGCTCACCGGCTTTCGCATCGCTTTGGCAGCGTCGGCTGGTGTGACGGTAGTGACGGCGGCGGCGACTATCAATGCTGCCGTCAATGCTGCAATTCGTGACCAGTTCGGCATGGCAAGCCTTTCTCCGTCTACGGTTGCAACTGCTTGATAAGCGCTTGTGCGGCCGCAGGGTTGCGCACCTTCGCGCCTGAAATGAAATAGGCAAAGACATCGCCGCGTTTCGACCAGGCGCGCGCTTGATCCGCGAAACCGTTCAGCTCCTTGGCCGTGACACCGGTTTTCAGTTTCTCTTGTGCCGACATCAGTCGCGCGTAAGTGAAATCGGCGGTCGGCTGATCGATCTCGGGAAACTCGTCGTCCTTCGCATAGACGATAGCCACGTTGTGTTTGCGCGCGAGGTCGTAGAACTGTTCGGTCGCAAAACTTGCGTTGCGAACTTCGACGGCATGCCGCAACGACTTGCCATCCATTTTCTTCGGCAGAAGCTTCAAAAACGAGCTAAAATCATCCGGGTCGAATTTTTTGGTCGCCATAAACTGCCAATTGATCGGCCCGAGCTTGGGCCCCAATTCCGTTAGACCTTGCGACACGAAACGTTCGATTGACGGCCCGGCCTCAGCCAGGATTTTTCGGTTTGTGCAGTATCGCGACGCCTTCACCGAGAAGACGAAATCATCGGGGGTCTCATCCCGCCACTTGCGCCAACTGTCGGGTTTGAAGGTGGAGTAGTACGTGCCGTTGATCTCGATCGATGTGACGGCGCGGGACGCAAATTCAAGCTCTCGCTTATGAGTCAAGTCTTCGGGATAGAACACCCCGCGCCACGGTTCGAACGTCCAGCCGCCGATGCCAACTCTCACCTGTCCGGGCATTTCACTTGTCCTTGCAGAGCCGGTTAGCCTCCGACCAGCGGCGGCAGAATGAAAACCTCGGCACCATCTGGAATGGGAGTGAGGAACGCGCCGCGATAGACCGTGCCATTTACGGCAACGGTAACGCCACGGTCTAGCAATGGTTTCAGCCCTGGATAAAGCTCACTTAGCCGCGCCAACATCTCGCGAATTGTCGATGCTTCGACATCGAACTCCGTGACGCCGCCAGCTTGCGACATCAGCGGACCACCGAGTTTTACGCGCAGCATCGGTTATTTCTTCTTGCCTTCGATAGCTTTCAACAGGCGAGGCGGTGACATCGGAATTTCGGTCATGCGCACGCCGGCCGCGGCAGAGATCGCGTTGGCGACCGTCGCCAGTGGCGGCACAATCGGGGTTTCGCCGACGCCGCGCACGCCGTAGGGATGGCCCGGATTTGGCACTTCGACAATGACGGTGTCGATCATCGGCAGGTCGGAGGCGACTGGAACGCGATAATCGAGGAAGCCGGCATTTTGCAACCGGCCATCGGCGCCGTAGACGTACTCTTCGTTCAGGGCCCAGCCGATGCCCTGCGTTGCGCCGCCCTGGAACTGGCCTTCGACGTAGCTTGGATGCACCGCCTTGCCGGCATCCTGGCACACGGTGTAGCGCACCACGCGGGCCCCTCCAGTCTCGGGGTCGATCTCGACATCGGCGATGTGGGTGCCGAAACTCACGCCTGCACCATCGGCGTTGATCTCGAAGTGACCGGCGATCGGGCCGCCGGTGCTGCCCGCTTCCGCAGCGATCTGTTTAAGCGACAGCGGTTCGAACTTGCCGGCATTGGCACCGGCCGGTTTGCAGTGACCTTTCTCCCAGACGACGGCATCCTTCGGAATGCCCCACATCGCGGCGGCGCGTCCGCATAATTTCTCGACGGCGTCGCGCACGGCGCTAATCGTGGCAATGCCGGCGGAAAAGGTAACGCGGCTGCCGTCCGTCATATCGGAGAAGCCCAACGATGACGTGTCGGCGATGATCGCATTGATGCGATCGTAAGGGATGCCGAATTCTTCCGCCGCCATCAGGCACATCGAGGCTCTGCTGCCGCCGATGTCGGGCATACCTGTTGCGACGCCGATCGTGCCGTCGGCGTTGACGGTCAACGACACGGAGGTGTTACCGCCGAAGTTGAACCAAAACCCGCAGGCGACGCCGCGGCCCTGGTTCTTGCTCAACGGTGCTTTGTAATGCGGATGCTTTTGTGCGGCTTCCAGCGTCTGCCTGAGACCGATGCGACCGAAAGTTGGGCCGAAGGACGATTTCCCGCCCTCCTCGATTGCATTCATCAGCCGAAGCTCGATCGGATCAATGCCGGTTTTCTCCGCGATCTCTTGCATCACACTTTCGACGGCGAATGCCGCCATAGGCGCACTCGGCGCCCGATACGCGGCAAGTTTGGGACGGTTGCTCACGACGTCCCAGCCGACGATATCGACGTTTTCGAGCGCATAACAGGCGAAGGCCGACATCGCACCCATCTCGACGAGCGAGCCGGGGAAGGCACCACCCTGGTATTTCAACTCGGCTTCTGCGGCGGTGATCTTGCCGTTCTTCGTGACGCCGATTTTGACGCGGATGCAAGTGCTGGCGGTCGGACCTGTGGCGCGGAAAACTTCCTCGCGGTCGAGCACGAGCTTCACCGGCCGGCCGGCCTTGCGCGATAGGGCGAGCGCGACCGGTTCGATGAAGATGGTGGTCTTGCCGCCGAAACCGCCGCCAATTTCGGATGGTGTAACGCGCAGCCGTGAGGCGTCGAGACCGAGCAACGTCGCGCACGTGTTGCGCACCATAAAGTGTCCTTGTGTGCACACCCACATTTCGCCCGCGCCGTCGGGGCGGATGTTGGCCAGGCACGCATGTGGCTCGATATAGCCTTGATGGGTCGCCGCCGTTCGAAATGTCCGCTCCACCACGACATCGGCTTGTTTGAAACCTTTCGCGACGTCGCCGTGTCCGAACCGATGACGCTTGGCGATGTTCGATGGCTTGGCCGGTTTTGGCTCGACGCCTTCGGTGAAGAGATCGTCATGCAGCACCGGCGCATTGGGAAGCATCGCCGCTTCGACGTCGGTGACGTGCGGCAGGACCTCATAATCGACCTTGATCAATGCGAGTGCTTGGCGGGCAATGTTGCGGCTAGTCGCTGCGACGGCGGCCACGGCGTGCCCATCGTAGAGCGCCTTGCGTCGCGCCATCACGTTTGAGAGTACCGCGAATAAATCGGCATCGCCGCCGGTTAGGTCCGGCAGATCTTCCGCGGTGACGATCGCTTTGACGCCGTCGAGTGCGAACGCTTTCGAAGCGTCGATGCGCAGGATGCGCGCGTGCGCATGCGGGCTGCGCAGGATAAGTCCGTGCAACATACCGGGGGCTGAGATGTCAGCTCCGAACCGGGCGCGGCCCGTTACTTTGTCGACGCCATCGGGGCGCAACGGTCGGGTGCCGACCAGATCAAACTGCCGACGGGCTTCTACGGGTTTGCTGTCCAAGGGCATCGCATATCTCCGATCGCTGATCGCGGTTCGAGCCTAACCCGATGCTGGCGTCAAAACAACGCGCCGCGCGCCGCAACAGGCCAGACACTTTCGACGCGCGCGTCGCCGGTGCCCATGCCGCGAACGCCGATGTACCAATCGTGCAGATTGACGGTTGGGTCACAATGGCCGGGGATCAGCAAGATTTTGTCGCCAAGTTTCGGGCGAATATTGCAGGCGGCGACGTTCAAGTTGCCGTGCTCGTCGGACGGGCGTTCGTAGATCGCGCCGGCCAGACCCCGAGCTTCGGGAACGCCAGAGTCGAACGAGAATGCCTTGAGCCCGGCATCGACGACAGCGCGCTCCATCGTCGGCGTGCTCATGACGGTGGCATAGACGAACAACGCGTTCTCGAAGGTGTCGAAGGCGCCGCCATCAGCTCGTTTGTTGCGCGCGTAGTCGGCGTCCATGAAGCAGTACGAACCGGCCTGCAGTTCGTTATAAACCC
Source organism: Hyphomicrobiaceae bacterium (assembly GCA_031365375.1). GTDB lineage: Bacteria > Pseudomonadota > Alphaproteobacteria > Rhizobiales > Hyphomicrobiaceae > JAKFWF01. Next base: position 5,003 of record JANLXZ010000200.1, read on the forward strand.
CGCTCGCGGCTTCGAGTTCGAAGGTGCCGGTGCCGGCCCCGCCGACGACATCGCAGGTGAGCCCGGCCTGTTTCAAAAGCTCGACGGTGTGTCGGGTCATCTCGATGGCCGCGTTGATTGCGCTGCGCCGTTCATCGAAGGTTCGCAAGTGTTGTGCGCGGCCCTGATAGGCTTGCAGGCCGGCGAATTCGAGATGCTTTTCGCCGGCAATTCTTTGAGCGAGCACGACCGCCGCCTCGCCGGGAGCAACTCCGCAGCGGTTGGCCCCGACATCGATCTCGACGAGCACGCGGATCTTGACGCCAGCGCGGGTTGCTGCCGCCCCGAGCGCCTCAACCGCGATTTCGTTGTCGGCGACTACCATCACCCGCGCTTGATGGGCGAGCGCTGCCAGACGATCGAGCTTTCTCGCGCCCACCACTTCATTCGAGACGAGAACGTCGGGGATCCCGCCCTGCACCATCGCCTCGGCTTCGGACACCTTCTGACAACAAAGTCCGACCGCTCCGAGCGCCATCTGCTTCAAGCCGATCACCGGCGATTTGTGAGTTTTAGCGTGCGACCGCAGTCGCACCCCGGCTTTGGTGACGGCATCCGCCATGCAGCGCAGATTACGCTCAAATGCGTCGAGATCGATGATCAGCGCCGGCGTATCGATCTCAGCCATCGCCATACCTGGCGCGGCGGGTGGATGCTGTGGCATGTGGATCTCCGGTTGATGGCGGGATCTCTTGTAGGTCGGCTAGAGCGGTTTCGCGAGCGACCTTTTGGGAGTCCCATTTGGGGAGCCGACATCCCCTACGATGATGAAAAATGTGTCGGGTCTCGTACTTCTACCCGACCTACGGATCGCCGCTAGGTCTAGGATCGGCATTGCGGGCGTGACAGCAAGGCGGCATGGTTGCCGTAATCGACATCCGCAACACGTTCGGGCAGGCAACATCATGCATCATCATTTGAAAGCGAGCGGCAAGACCTGTCACTGGGGCTTCTTCGATGCCACGCTGAAACCGGTGCTGACGATCGACAGCGGCGATACGGTGACCGTCGACACGGTCACCGGGGGACCAGAAGTGCACCCAAAGCCCGAAGCCGGGTTCTCGATGCCGCCCGAGATTGCGGATGTGCATGCCAATGCCGAGAAGACATTGCCGGGCCATATCCTGACCGGTCCGATTGCTATCAAGGGCGCCAAGCCAGGGCATATTATCGAGGTGCGGATCAAGGATGTGCAGCTAAGGCAAGACTGGGGCTACAACTTCATCAAGCCGCTGGCGGGCACTTTGCAGGACGACTTCCACGAATTCCGGTTGCTGCACATTCCGCTCGATCTGGAAACACGGCAGGCGCGGCTGCCGTGGGGTAAGTCGCTCGATCTGAAACCGTTCTTCGGCGTAATGGGTACTGCCCCACCGCCAGCCTGGGGGCGGGTCACGTCGCTGATCCCGCGCGCTTTCGGCGGCAACCTCGACAACAAGGAGCTGGTGCCCGGTGCAACACTCTATCTCCCGGTTTTTAACGAGGGCGGCTTATTCTCCTGCGGCGACGGCCACGGCGCGCAAGGCGATGGCGAAGTGTGCGTCACGGCGATCGAAACGGCGCTGCAAGGCACTTTTGAGTTTATACTTCGAACCGATCTCACATTTACCTATCCTCGCGCCGAGACGCCGACGCATCACATCACCATGGCGATGGACCCCGATCTTGACCGCTGCGTCGAGATCGCATTGCGCGATATGATCAAGTTGATTGGTGAAAAATCCGGTTTGTCGAGGGAGCACGCTTATGCATTGTGTTCGCTCGCAGCCGATCTGCGCGTCACCCAGACCGTGAACGGTTCGAAGGGTATTCACTGCATGCTGGGTAAGGAACACGTTTGATGACGACCAACTATTGCCCGCCGCAGCAAGGTCAGTCGTGGCAAGGCCTGGCGGCCTCTGACGCCAGCGTCGATCGCGCGAAGCTGGATGCCGCCGTCGCATTCGCGGTCGCGCACGAAAGCCCGTGGCCGCGCAGCTTTTACTATCCGGACGGCCGCTATGTCGGCATCGTCGAATGGAACGAGACCGGGCCGTGGAGCGATATTACCGGGCCGGTTCAACCACGCGGCGCACCAGCGGGCCTGATCCTGAAGGGCGGACGGTTGGCGGCTGAATGGGGCGACACGTCGCGCGCCGACATGACATTCAGCGTCGCCAAGAGTTATCTGGCGATCCTGGCGGGGATCGCTGTCGCTGACGGATTGATCGCGACGATTGACGAGCCGGTTGGCGCCTCCGTCAAGGGCGCGTGGTTCGAGGGCCCGCATAATTCTACGATCATGTGGCGCCACCTGTTGCAGCAGTCGAGCGAGTGGCAGGGCGAGATCTGGGGCAAGTCTGATCAGGTCGATCATAACCGCCAGCTCGGGCCTAATGCCGATAACAGCCGCAAGGGCCATCGCCGCGACCTCGGCGCGCCGGGCACACATTATGAGTACAACGATGTGCGCGTGAACGTTCTGTCCTATTGCTTGATGCAACGCTTTGGCCGCGCGCTGCCGGAGGTGCTGCGGGAGCGCATCATGGATCCGATCGGCGCGTCGTCGGAATGGCAGTGGCACGGCTACAACAACTCGTGGGTCGAGGTGAACGGCAAACGCGTGCAGTCGGTGTCGGGCGGCGCGCACTGGGGCGGCGGCATGTTCATCAGCGCCCGTGATCAAGCCCGGCTCGGACTGCTGATGGCACGCGGCGGCAACTGGGACGGCCGCCACCTGCTCGATGCAAACTGGGTGAATGCGATGCTGACGCCATCGCCGACCAACGCCTCATACGGCCTGCTTTGGTGGCTCAATCACGGCGAGACCTATCCGAGCGCTCCGAAGTCAGCCGTTTATGCGTTGGGGGCGGGTGGCAACATCATCTACGTCGATCGCGAAAATGATCTGGTCGCTGTGATGCGTTGGATCGACGGTGCGGTGACCGACCAATTCCTTGGCCGCTTGATTGCGGCTGTGAAGTAGGTGGGCACCATGTCTGCTGAGAATGTACCGGTGCTCATCTCGGCGGATTGGGGCACGACAGCGCTCAGGCTTTATTTGCTGGCAGCTGATGGCAGCATTCTCGATCGGCGCTCGTCGCAGCAAGGTTTGATGGGGGTCGCGAACGATCAATTCGCCTCTGTTCTGCACGATCAATGTGCGGATTGGCTGCGAGAGTTTGGCGCTCTGCCGGCCATGTTGTCGGGCATGGTTGGCAGTCGGCAGGGTTGGGTGGAGGTACCGTACGTCTCCTGTCCCGCCGGCCTCAGCGAATTGGCCAACAGCGCGGTGTCAATCGACGTGCCGGGCTTTCGCTCCGTCAATATCGTCGCCGGCGTCGAAACGACCGACGCGATGGGTATTCCCGATGTAATGCGCGGCGAAGAATGCCAGATCATGGGCGCGCTAGCGCGGCTGACACCGACCGAGGGCACATTCATTCTGCCGGGGACGCATTCGAAGTGGGTGACGGTCAAGGCCGGTCAAATCACCTCGTTCCAAACCTTCATGACCGGCGAGATTTTCGCGGCCTTGAAGGATCACACCATTCTTGGTCGCATGATGGAGCAAACGGTGTCGCCTGAGGGCGATGAAATGAGCGCGGCGTTCGCACGCGGGATCGATATGGCCGCCCAGGCGGACACCCCTGGGGCCTGGCTACACCGCCTATTTTCCGTCAGAACGCTGGGTCTGATGGGAAAATTCGCCGACAAAGACGCCGCCGCTTATCTGTCCGGTTTGATGGTTGGTTGGGAAATGGCTGGCCTTGCAACAAACGGTCCCGATCATCCAGCCATTCTGATTGGCGGTCGTGCGCTGATTAAACGCTATCTGTGGGCTGCACAATTGCGCGGAATTGCAACCATAGAGGCACCGGAAGATTGCGTTTGTGCCGGACACATGCAAATCGCCCAAGCTGCTGGCCTGGTGCAATCTCAAAATAGAGAGACAAATGATTGATTTTAATGATGCCGTTTCGCGATGCCCGCTCGTTGCGATCCTGCGTGGACTGAAGCCTAGCGAGGCCGAAACGGTTGGCGCGGTTCTTGTCGAAGCCGGGTTCACGATGGTTGAAGTGCCGCTGAACTCGCCCGATCCGTTTCAATCGATCGCAATCTTGTCCAAATCGATCGGTGATCGCGCGCTCATTGGTGCAGGTACCGTGATGACCGGCGACGATATAGCGGGGGTGAATTCCGCCGGGGGCAGATTGATTGTGACGCCGCACTGTGATCTGGCGCTGATCGGCCAGACCAAGGCCGCTGGATTGTCTTGCGTCCCCGGGGTCGCAACTCCCACGGAGGCTTTCGCCGCACTCGGTGCCGGCGCTGATGCGCTCAAGGCGTTCCCCGCCGAGATGATTTCTCCGGCGGTGATCAAGGCGTGGTTGGCGGTTCTACCGCGCGGCACCCGGATCATGCCGGTCGGCGGCATCGACGAGCACAATATGAAAGCTTACGCGATGAGCGGCGCCGCCGGTTTTGGCCTTGGCTCGAGCTTGTTCAAGCCCGGCGATAGCATAGATACGACACGGGAAAAAGCGGGTCGCCTTTTCAAGGCAACCGCATTGTGCCGGCCAACGTGAGGTTCCAATATGAGCGTTCCCACCTCGTTATTTGGCTGTAACACCTATTCCTATATGCGCTCGCACAGCGCGGGCGATTGCATTGCGCAGCTCGCGGAAATTGGCTTTCGTGAATTCGAGCTGATGGTGCATCCAGGCCACCTTTGGCCGGCCGAGCTTTCTACTGAGACGCGAGGTGAGCTCCGTCGCGCGATCGAGCGGTTGGGTGTAGAGGTTGTTTCGCTCAACATGCCGAATATCGATATCAATATCGCTGCCGCCGCATCGGAAATGCGCGGCTATTCGTTGAACCTGCTGACCGAGACGGTGCGGCTCGCGGGTGATCTTGGCGCACGCGGTGTCGTCATCGGCCCCGGCAAGGCGAACCCGCTGTTTCCGGCCGAACCACACCAATTGACCGGTCATTTCTATGCCGCCCTCGATCACCTGGCTCCAATCGCCAAATCGGCCGGCACGGCACTGTGGGCTGAGAACATGCCCTTTGCATTCCTACCCGGCATTAGCGATTTGACGGCCGCACTCGATCGTTATGGCAATGACGCAGTGTGCATCGTTTATGACGCCGCGAACGCCCACTTCATCGGCGAGGACATCACCACCGGTTTGCAGCAATGCGCCAAGCGTCTTGCCCTTGTGCATCTTTCCGACACAGGGCGCGGCAGCTACCGGCACGACCCGATCGGATCTGGCACGGTGCCCTTTGCACATATTCCGGCGGCTCTCGCTGCGGTCGGCTACGTCGCGCGGCCGATGCTGGAGATTATATCGAGCAATCCCGATGCCGCTATGCGCGACGGCGCGGCGCGATTGATAACTCTGGGCTTCGCTGCCGACCGATCCGGCTGACAAGGTAGGCGATCCAATCCCCGTTATCGTCGGAATGAATGTGGCTTATTTGCCACGACATTGCTGCGCTTGAGAGGTCGCCCAAGGATGCAGTTTCGTCAGTACCGCGTTTGTGAAAGCCGGTTGAATAAGAGGTGGAGCAAATCGTAAGAGACTTTATCGTTCTAAAAGGCTGTTGCTGTTCCAGGTTCGGATCAATCCGAGCGTTTTTTGTTGATGTGTGTGCTGGCTTGTCTTCACAAAGGATTTATTGCGCGCTAAAACTTAACGCAATTCAATTACCGGGCGCGGGGCCGGTTCTTGTCTGAGCTTCGATCCAAAACAGATCAGGCTATGAGTACTACAGGAACGGTGGGGTTCCCGATGGGGCGTGGGCGACTGCAAAGTCAGTTGATCGTGATGACGACGCTCTGTTTCGCAGCGTTGTGCGGTCTTGCGCCGTTGCACGTCTCTGCGCGCGACAGCGACGCTGTACGCAGGGCGAATGAGCGTGCACAAGAGATAGCAAAACAACAGCAAGAGCGCGAACGGGAGCGCCAAGAACGCGAACAAGCTAAACAAGAACAAGCCAAACAAGAACAGGCCAAACAGGAACAAGCCAGACAAGAACAAGCCAAGCAAGAACAAGCCAGACAAGAACAAGCCAGACAAGCACAATCCAAGCAAGATCAATCCAAGCAAGATCAATCCAAACCAGACCAATCCAAGCAAGATCAAGCGGACGAGAAATCACAGCAAAATCAGGATCGGCAAGGGTCCAATAGTCCCAATTCGAATACCAATAACAGCAAAGACGACCAATCATCAGCATCGAGCGATCAAGGTAAATCGGCGACTGGATCAGATGCCAAGTCGTCGGCAGCCACCGATAAGACGCGAGTCGACAAAGCCAGAGCCAAAGTCGATGTGGTCGATGACGACAAGGTGCCAAGTACGGTCGCCGAATGGTTGCAGGGTATTTTTAAGTCTGTTCCGAGCGCTACGGCTGCCGCTCCAGTTGTCACCCCTGCAATAAAAACTGCGGCGCCCCTAGCCAATGCACCACTTGCGAGTGATGCCAAGGGCGGAGCATCGAAGCCCATTCTGACAACCGGATCGGCACCTACTGCGGCGTCGGCCGGCGCTACCAAAGGCCAAAAACCTGCAGCGGGCCGACCCGTCGGGCGCGACGGCCTGCCTGCTTTTCCACCGCAAACGCCCGAGGTGCTGGCTTCCAACTTGACGCCGAAGAATATCCAGCGCGCCGTGGCGCTAGGCTTTCAGCTCAACGGAACATCGCGCGTGTCGCGCGTCGATCTTAACTTGACGCGATTGATTGCGCCGGCTGGCATGAGCGCTGATCAAGCCCGCCAACTGCTCCAGCAAGAAATGCCAAGCGAGGTGTTCGGCGTCAATCAGACGTACCGTATTTATCGCACTGCCACCGGCGCAGTGCCCGCATCACAATCGGAGACTGTGCGGACGGCGGCGCCAATGGCGACCTCATGCGGCACCGATCGCTGCTTCGGAGCCTCGATCATCCATTGGCAGCCTAGTTTGCAAGCCTGTTCTCGCGGGGTAAAGATCGGCGTCATCGATACCGGCTACGACGCAAGTCATCCGACCTTCACGACCAAGATAATCGAATCCCGCAGATCGGCATCAAGCGATCGAGAAAAGTCGCCCGATTGGCATGGTACTGGCGTGCTGGCTTTGCTTGCTGGCGATGGCAACAGTGGCACCCCGGGGCTGATCCCTGATGCGAAGTTCTATGTGGCTGACATCTTCTATGCCGGCACTGATGGACTCCCCAGCAGCGACACGGCGAGCCTGCTGAACGCGCTCGATTGGCTCGAAAAGCGCAACGTCAGTGTTATAAACATGAGTCTGTCCGGACCGCCGGACGATTTGCTCAAGGCGGCAATCGAAGGCCTATCGAGTAAGAAGATCATCTTCGTTGCCGCCGCCGGTAATGATGGCCCGACCGCGCCACCAAGCTATCCGGCGGCGTACAGTTCGGTCATCGCGGTCACCGCTGTTTCCCGCGACATGAAAAGCTATCGGCACGCGAGCCGTGGCGACCACATTGATGTCGCCGCGCCCGGCGTAGATATTTGGACGGCGTTACCGGGCGGACGTGGCACCTATCACTCCGGAACTTCGTTTGCCGTGCCATACGTGACTGCGGTATTAGCGACCGCCTACAAAGGGCTCGCCGTTAAAAATAAAGCAGAATTTCTAAGACGTGCCTCGGTTCTCGATCTTGGCGAGCCCGGTCGCGATCCTATTTACGGTCGCGGCCTCTTGCTCGCACCGGCCAGTTGTGGTCCCGAACGGTCTGTCGTCGCAGCGATACCGGCGACCTCGGTAAAAGCGCAACTCGATGCGCCATTGGGCCTGACCATGCAGGCGCGGCTTCCCCGCTGATACCATTCGCCTATCGAACACCTATCTCCTGCTCGATCGATCGGGACACTAGACTGGTGTCGTGCGAGCCTCCGGTCGACAACGCCGCTGGCGAGAACACCGCTGGCAGGCGGACGCTGAATACCAAAAACCCACCCCGCATCCAGCCCCGCGGGGCGGCGGGCCAGGGCGACAAGGTGGGTTTCAGGCACAAACGATCAGGACGATACAGAGGGCTACTTTCGTCCCGATCGGGATATTGATCGGCCAGCGAGTGTGGGCGGAGCGCGTAGCAGATCAATTCTCAAATTGACGGGATCATTCTTTCCTTGCGGCGTGGCTCACTGCGTTGAACGCCATTTGTTATCGATCAACGCACGTTCCGCAGCACTGCCAAGTGCATCGCCTTTGATCATCCGATCGACTGCGCTTTCGACGACCGGGGAGGATCGGCGCCCCGCTGGAGCGATGCCCTTTTGCTCGGCACGGGGCGCGACCGAAACCTGCGAGTGAACTTCAATTCGCCATTCGCCACTGTCCGTACGACAGCCGACGCCAGAGAAAAGCGATCCACTCATGTTGGATAACTCATATTGCCGGCAATAACTGCCAGATACACTTTGGAAACTGAGCGAGGGCGTTACCGTAATGCCGGCTGCCTGTTGGCCAATGGCATTTACGGTTTTGCTGGGAGCGCCATCCAGCACCCGGCCGATATCCCGGCCGGCCACCAGCGCACCATCGACCAGTGTTGCCAGTGATGAGGAGGCCGATTGATTGCCGTGCGTGTTGTTCAATGTCCAGCCGGCCGCACCACCTACAACGACCAGGGCGGTCATCGCAGCAGCCGATTGCCATCCAGTGTGGACCGGAAAAAATGCTTCGATCAGAGCTGTCAGAAAGCCCGGCTGGCGCGGCGCCAGCTTCATCGTTGCGGTCGCTGATTGACCACTCGGCCCTAGGACCGTTTGCAGCAGGCGCTCAGGAATAGCCTCGCGCATCGGTTGATCGAACAGGCGGCCTAGGTCGCGTCCGGTCTGCGTGAACATCGCGAGGCGTTGGGCACTCGCCGGGTCGTTGGCCAGATAGAGTTCGATGCGACGCTGCTCCGCGCCGTCAAGTTCACCATCGGCGTACGCCATGAGCAGTTCATCGGTGATTTCGCTCATGTCAGTTTCCCTAAGTTAAATGCTGAAACTTTTTGAACATCGGACTGCAATGCTTGAGAGAGAGCCGATCGGGCGCGCGCGAGCCGGCTCATAACCGTGCCGATCGGCAGGTCGAGCGCTGCCGCAGCCTCTTTGTAGGAAAGACCGTCGAGGCAAACCAGACCGACGAGCAATTGTTGGTCGCGCGGCAGTTCGGATAACTTGCTGCTCACCAGGGATAGCGTCTGCCTGTGCTCGATGACGTCGCGGCCATCGGACCCGACGAGTTCGGCTGCCGCATCGATATCGACAACCTCGCCCCGCACTTTTCGGGCACGCATCTGATCGAACCAGGAATTTTGCGCAATACGGTACATCCAACTGTCCAATCTCGTTCCGGCCTGCCATTGCCCGGCGCTTGCCAAAGCGCGTACGCAGGTTTCCTGCACCAAATCATCGGCACGATCCAAATCGCCGGTCAGTGAATAGGCGAACCGCCGCAATCGCGGCAACATCTCCACGATCCGCCTCTGAAATTCATCGCTCACTTTTTGGCCTCCCCGCCAGCCGCTTAGACAACGGGCGGCTTTGGGCTTTATTCCCGGTCATGGCGAAAATACGGCAAGCGGTTTTCGATGACACAATTCCAGAGTGATTTGCAGAATTCGATTACCTTGTAGGCGACGCCACTTTTCGAGCGACAACTCGCACTCTAATTCCGCTCGTAATTTCGCATTATACGAAACGCGAAAAAAGCTGTGCGAAGAAATGCGAATGACCGCTCGGTAAATTGGACGCGACGAAGTTCGGTGCGCTATTTCAGCTGTTAATCCTCGAAGGCGTTAGCGACGACCAGCAAGCCGCTGGTGATCAATAACGCCCCTAGTCCGTAGGCGAGGAAAGTCAGCATCGTCTCTCCGAAACGCTAGATTTTACAAAGTTTTTGAGTGCATCGAAACTGAGTGGGCCGAGCGGTGAAGCTCGACCCACTAGTCACGCCTCAATGACGATACGCAGTCACGTCGAGACGTAGCGCTCCGCCGGATCCAAGGCGGGGACCAGGAGTCCGGAGGCGCACTCGAATGAACAACGGCGGATGTTGCAATCTATTCCGTGCCACCAACGAAAAATGGGCCGAACCTTTCGGTTCGACCCATTTAAGACGCCTCGGGGTTTAATCGAGACGCTAGGCGGCACTGAAAACCAAGGCGGGGACCAGGTTGCCAGTGTCGCGCTTGAAAGGAGAACGCAACTAACGCCGCTTTATTCCATCGCCCGAATGAAAAATTGCAGAAATCTATTTGAAGGACCGATTACGCTCTCGGCGGGATGTGCAACTAGATCGCACGTGGTTCTGAATTTGTGCCGTTCATCCTTGCCAACATTCGTGTTGCCGTGTATCACCCGCGCACTCCACACGCGGATCTACGCGTTGGGGCGGACCATATCACCGCTCCCGACGCTCCGGTGGGCCGCCTTCGGATCCTCCGAACGGTGCGCCTATTTCGATCCGCGGAGGTTCAACCGGAAAAGGACACGAAACCCATGGCGCTTCCCGCCTTTAATATGCGTCAGCTGCTCGAAGCTGGCGTGCACTTCGGTCACCAGTCGCATCGCTGGAACCCCAAAATGGCGTCGTACATCTATGGCGCACGCAATAACATCCACATCGTCGATCTGACGCAGACAACACCGTTGCTGCATCAAGCGCTCGTGAAGATTGCAGACACCGTCGCTGCCGGTGGCCGCGTACTCTACGTCGGTACCAAGCGACAGGCCTCGGATTCGATCGCCGAAGCCGCCAAGCGCTCCGCTCAATATTACATCAATCATCGTTGGCTCGGCGGCACGTTGACCAACTGGAAGACCATTTCCGCTTCGATCCGCCGCCTGCGTCAGTTCGACGATGTGGATGTTATTGCGTGCGCCATAGATCTACGACGCCATTTTGGGGTTCCAGAGATGCGTCTTGTTACCGATGTTCACGCCTGCTTCGTGCAGCTGACGCATTTTAAAGGCGGG
>JANLXZ010000125.1:0-5013 GCA_031365375.1 Hyphomicrobiaceae bacterium
ACCCGGCATTCGATGCGGATACCCTTGGTCGCCTCGCCGCAAAGCCGGAAGCCGGCGGTTCGATTATCGCGACTCCACACCGTTTTGGTCGGCGCGAATGTCCCTGCCTGGAACCGCTTGTACGAATTAATGTAGGGGGCCAGAAAATAGGTCATGTCGGGGGCGTACTTGATCTGGCCTGCCACGAATGAGCGCATAAGCGGCGACATGCCGAACTCGGCCTTAGGGTCGAGGAATAGCGGTGTCTTACCTGCTGCGTCCCATAGCGATGCATGCACGTGAGCCGACGACCCGGCAAGATCGTAGCGCCACTTCGACATGAAGGTGACGGCCTTGCCTTGCGACCAGGCGATCTCCTTGATGCCGTTTTTCATGATCACGTGCCGGTCGGCCATCTCTAGGGCATCCGAATATCGGACGTTGATTTCCTCCTGGCCCGGTCCCCATTCGCCTTTGGAGTTCTCGACGGGAATACCCGCGCCCTGCAGCCCCTTGCGGACAGCGCGCATTACGCCTTCCTCCTTGGTAGTCTGGAGGATGTTGTAATCCTGGATATAACTGCCGGACGTCTTGAGACCGTGAAAGCGCTTGTTCGCCGCGCTCTCGAAGGTCTCGTCGAACAGATAGAATTCGAGCTCCGATGCGAGATAAGCGCGCATATTGCGTTTGGCGACACGTTCCACTTGGCGCTTCAGGATTTGCCGGGGTGAATGCGGCACATTGTGATGGTGGTGGTCAAGTACATCGCACAAAACCAGCGCCGTGCCTTCGATCCATGGCGTACGCGTGAGGGTCGACATGTCCGGCTTCATAATGAAATCGCCGTAGCCCTTCGTCCAACTGGCAGCAGCGTAACCTGGCACCGGTTCCATATCGATGTCGTTGGCCAGCAGGTAGTCGCAGGCGTGCGTCTCTTCGTGTGCGCCACCAACGAAAAACTCAGCCTGGAAACGTTTGCCGATCAATCGCCCCTGCATGTCGGCGAAAGCAACGACGACGGTGTCGATCTCACCGACCTCAACCGCTTCCTTGAGCGCTTGAAAAGACAGATTACCGGCCATAAAACGTCAATCCTCTGCTTGCACACCGATCGAAACAGCCATGTTGGCGCGCAACACTAGACTTGTCGAGCAGTGCGGCCTTACCGGCGTTGATCGAACCGGCGGCCGACAAGTGCGCTCGCGATATTGATCTTCTGGATGTCGATCGTGCCGCCGGCAATGCCCCAGCCCCACGCGTCACGCAGGCGTTGCTCGGCTGGAAAAGATTTCGAGTAGCCGTAACCGCCCATCAATTGCACGGCCGCGCCAGTCACCTCGCGCACCATCTCGTTGGCGAAGCACTTGGCGATCGAGCTATCGGCGACCGAGGGAAATCCGTGGCTCGCTTGCGTGACGGCGCGATGGATCAGAAGGCGCGAGGCCTCGACCTTCATCGCCATCTCGGCGAGCTTAATCTGGATCGCCTGGAAGTCGACCAGCGGTTTGCCGAACTGTTGGCGTTCCTGGACGTACGCCAGGGTATCTTCGAGCGCACCGGCCGCTAAGCCCAGGCACATTGTGGCATTGCCACAGCGTTCCAGATCGAAGGCTTCCATCAGCTTAGGGAAACCACCCGCCGGCACGATCAAGTGATCCTCCGGCACTTGCACGTTCTCGAAAAAGATATCGGCCGTAGTGGTACCGCGAAAGCCCATCAGCTCTTCCCGGGCTCCGAATGACAACCCTTCGACACTGGCTGGCACGTAGACCGCGCCGACGCCCTTGGCGCCTTTGGCCTCGCCGATGCGGCAATAGACGACGTAACCATCAGCGGTGCCGGCGCCTGTGCACCAGCGTTTGCTGCCGTTGATGGTAACGCGGCCATTCTTGATCACAGCGTTCGTCTTCAAATCGGTGAGAGCTGTACCAGCATCCGGCTCCGACATCGCGACAGCAACGACGGTGTCGCCACTGACCACCTTCGGCAGAAGCTGAGCCTTGAGGCTCTCGGTGCCGAACCGCTCGAGTGCTTTGATCGGTCCGACCGCGCTTTCAAAAATCGGAAAGGCGACCGCCGGGTGAACCTTGGCGAACTCCTCAAGCACTAGAAGCGCCTCCAGATTGCCGAGCCCCATACCGCCGTACTGCACCGGCATGTTGATGCCCAGGAAGCCCATCGCCGCGAGCTGCTTCTTCACGGCGCGCGACGGCGGCTGGTTTTCTTTCTCACACGTGCGCGCGACCTCGGCCATTTCGTTGCGCGCGAAGTTGCGAGCGGCATCGCGAAGCGCGCTTTGATCGTCGGTCAAATCGAAATTCATCGCGTCGCTCCCATGCTACTGCCGTCGTGGGTCGGCAGCATCTTCGATCGTCAACTCGATTTTTTGCCGACCGCCCCATGTATCGCGTTTTAGCGTTCCAACGATATGCAGAGGCAAACCGCCGGGTGCAGTCAACAAATCGCCGAGCGGCTGACCTGCTGCCCGGAACGCTACCGCATCAAGCCTCGATCCGTCACCTGCTTCCAGAACGCAACGGATATGAGAGGCACCGACGACCTTGGCGAATTTCACGCGGTGGGCCGGGAATGCAAAGCGCGGATTGGGATTACCCTGGCCGTAGGGTCCGACGCGCTCGATCAAGGTCATCAGCGCGTCGTTGACAGATGCTGGCGTCAACGCCCCATCAATCTCGAGGCCCGATTGCTCCCGCGCCTTGGAGGACGTCTCGCGCAGCCGCTCGGCAAAAAACGCATTGAGCGCATCCAACTTCTCGCGCTTGACGGTGATGCCGGCCGCCATCGCGTGGCCGCCGCCTTTGACGAGCAGGCCGCTCGCGACGGCAGCGCGCACCGCGCCCCCGATATCGACGCCGGCAATTGATCGCAGCGACCCAGTGCCCTCGCCTTTGCTCTCCCAAGCGATGGCGCAGGCTGGTCTGCGAAAGCGTTCCACGAGGCGGCTTGCCACCAAACCGACGACGCCCTTGTGCCAGGCTTCGGACCCCGTAATCAGCATCGGTAAGTCGGGTGTTGCATCAACCAAGCGATCGGCATCCGCCACCGCCTGTTCCAGCATCTGGATTTCGATCGCTTTACGTTCGCCGTTGAGTTTATCCAGGACCGCCGCGATTTTCGCAGCTTCGGTCTCATCCTCGGTCGCAAGCAGGCGTGCACCCAAGGCCGCGTCGCCGATACGCCCGCCGGCGTTGATGCGAGGGCCCAGGACGAAACCCAAAGCGTAGGGATTGGGCGCCGAATTGAGGCCGGCCACATCGAACAATGCGCGCAGCCCCGTGTTATGCCGTTGGTGCATCACGGCCAAACCTTTGGTGACATATGCACGATTGAGGCCGATCAACGGTACAACGTCGGCAACCGTGGCGAGCGCCACGATGTCAAGAAGTTCGAGTAAGTTCGGCTCCTTAAGCGCATCGCCGTAGACGCCGCGGCCGCGCAATTCGCGCGTTGTTGCAACCAACAGCAGGAACACGACGCCGGCGGCGCACAAGTGGCCCAGCCCCGACAGATCATCTTGCCTGTTCGGGTTGACGACGGCCTTAACCTTCGGCAGTTCGGCATCTGCTTGATGATGGTCGACCACCAGTACGTCGGTATTGAATTTGGCGGCGACGGCAAGTGGCTCGAAACTCGTGGTGCCGCAATCGACTGTAACGATAAGGTTGGCGCCTTCCTTGATTAGGAGTTCGATCGCGTTGGCGTTGGGTCCGTAGCCCTCAAAGATTCGGTCGGGAATATAGATGCGGCTTTGCACGCCGTGGTGATTGAGGAAGCGCTGCATCAAGGCCGATGATGATGCGCCGTCGACGTCATAGTCGCCGAACACGGCAACCTTCTCGCGGCCGATGATCGCATCAGCGAGGCGGCTTGACGCAACGTCCATGTCACGCAAGGAATTCGGATCGGGCATCAGCGCGCGGATGGTCGGATCGAGAAATACCGGCACGGCGTCCAGTTGCACGCCCCGGGCTGCCAGCATGCGACCGAGCAGTTCTGGCAGCCCATGCCGCTGGCTGATCATCGTCGCCGCATTGAGGTCAACGGGCTTCAGACGCTCGTGCCACGTCATGCCCTTGGCTGACGCATTGACCCCGAGGAACACAGCCGACAGCTCAGGCGCCGCTCCAATATCCTTCGCGCGCATTTTTTTGGCGACTGCAGCCATGGGCGTCCTCCCTCGTCAGCAAACGGCAAGGCTCAAGAGTTAAGGTGATTCGACGTGCGACTTGCGGCGTACCAGTGCCGCCCAACCCGGTTATGCCCAGGTTGCACAGGCTACGACGTGCCAATTGCCAATGATCCTGCCTAAAAAAAACGGCGCCCACGAGGAGCGCCGTCGATCAAATTATTAAATCGAAGCCGTATCGATTTGACGACCGCGTGCAATCAACGCTTGTTGACTACATCCTTCAATGTCTTTGATGGCTGAAACTTCGGAACATTCGAAGCTGGAATTTTGATTTCGGCGCCAGTTGACGGATTGCGGCCGAGACGTGCTTTACGCTTGGTAATCTTGAACTTGCCGAGGGGGGGAAGCGAAACTTCGTCGCCCTTCTTCAAAGTCTTCTCAATATAGGTGATCAGTGCGTCGAGGGCGATGCCCGCCTTCTCCTTGGTGAGCTCAGCATGCTCAGCGACCGCGTCGATCGCATCTTTCTTGCTCATTTTCTTCATCCTTGTTGTGATTGTGATGACAGAGATTGCAAGCCTGGGTTCCGATCCCTGGTGCAGCCACTGCTGCTGGCCGAACCCGCGCCGGACAATCCCACCGCGCAACGTGCAGCAGAGCCCGCAAACAACGCGTTCGGGGTATCTTCGTCAAGTGGAAAAACAGTAAGAAACGCCCGAAAACACGGGGAAAAACACGAATTTGACGTCGCGCGGTGCAAAAACGAAGACCCCCGACGGTTAATCGGGGGCCCTGATGGGTGTTCGATTTTAGTGAGACCGATTTGAAACCTAGTCGATTACTCAGTGAGCGGTCACTCGAACACCACCCTTACCATCGTCGAC
>JANLXZ010000213.1:0-3138 GCA_031365375.1 Hyphomicrobiaceae bacterium
CAACGCAGAGTATGTCGGGCCGAAGTTCGCCGAGGAAGCGCGCAAGATTCATTACGAGGAGACCGAGGCGCGCGGCATTTATGGTGAAGCCTCGATGGAGGATGCTGCTGAGTTGCAAGACGAGGGGATTGAATTTTTTCCCCTGCCAAGGCTCCCTGAGGAGCAAAACTGAAGCTTCGCTTTCGGCTGAGAGTTTGGATGAAGGTGCATTGCAGGTGAGCAGATTTTAACGCTGTGAGCCGACGCTCGCCGGGTTAAAGTCAGCGCTGACCTCAACTACAACGTATGGACAATCGCGTATGCAGGCCGCCAACGATCACATTCTCTACAGCATTCGCGATGGCGTGGGGCATGTCACGCTGAATCGGCCCGCAAGCCGCAACGCGCTGACCTTCGAAATGTATGCGCGGTTAGCGGAGATTTGCAGCACCATTCCCGACGATGGCTCGGTACGAGCGCTCATAATTTCTGGTGCCGGCGATAAGGCATTTGCGGCGGGGACGGACATTTCCTTGTTCAAGGATTTCAAGACGCCGGAACAGGGCCTCGCCTACGAAAAGGCAGCCGACGTGAATTTTTCCGCCATAGAAGCCTGTCCGGTGCCGACCATCGCCGCGATCGCTGGTGCCTGCACAGGGGGCGGCGCGGGGATTGCCGTGTGTTGCGATATGCGCCTAGCTTCTGCCGACTTGAAGTTCGGCTTCCCGATCGCGCGCACACTCGGCAATTGCTTGTCGGCAGCGACGCTGGCTCGGTTGGTCACCGCGATCGGAGAGCCGCGCGTTGTGGAATTGCTGTTTACGGCACGCTTAATGCAGGCTGAAGAAGCGCATCGGATCGGGCTCGTATCGGAAATTATGCCGGATCACGCCACATTGATGATCCGTGCCCAATCCTTGGCCGATCAAATCAAGGGGCAGGCACCCCTTACTATGTCGACGACCAAGACACTTCTTCGCCGGATGCGGCAGCGTGCGCATCAGATCGACGATACAGACCTGATCGCGAAGGTATATATGAGCGCGGATTTTAGAGAGGGATTAACCGCTTTCCTAGCCAAGCGGCCGGCGCACTGGACCGGCAAATAATATCTAGGCCGACCGCGTTTGGCTATCCGCCACAGCAAACAGTCCGGTGTGCAAGTCCATGTCAATCAGCCGACGTTGACCATCAGATTCGGCTAAAAGATGCACATGAACTTCGTTCGCACCCAACTTCGCGCCGCGTAGTCGAATTTCTGCGAGGTTCAACGACGCGGCGATATTCGTCGTTCGACCGACATGCAAAACCTTCCGACGCCCATTGTCGTCACGGCCAATCAACACATAATTGGATGCAGGGAGTTCGGGGCATTCCAGCAGACTGTAAATGTGGTGAACATAGCGGTCGCCGCTAGCACCACGCCAGAAGCAAAATTCACTAGCGGGGGCCGCGTCAGATTCGATCACCCCCTCGGTTTGTTCAACTGCCACGGAGGCTGCGACCGTTTCGTCGTTCTGCCGACGATTGGCCCGAAACTCCGACAGACTGACTACCGTTGCACTCATGACACCAACACTCGGACCAGATAGCTCCTCAAACGAGGCGCGACAAACACGTAACGCTTCTAGGTCGCATAAGGTTCAGCGTGTCTTTACTTTTCAGCTAAAATGTGACGGAACGCGCTTTTTGAGCAACGATCGTCGCACTCATCGTTAATTCTGAGTGGAAAACGGTATCTTTGCAAACAGCAGCTAACCCGCAAGCATCGGATCTTGCTCGATCGCCGGTTTCGACTTGGTTGCAGTCCCATCTACCGGTTTGACCCGGATCGCCGTCAGCTTATTACGGCTCTTCCGCAAGATTTCGAATCGGAAGTCATGAAATGTAAAGGCTTGGCCTGGCTCAGGGATGGTTTGCGCCTCGTGGATGACTAGGCCGGCAATAGTAGTTGCTTCCTCATCAGGCAACTCCCACGCCATTTGGCGATTGAGATCACGAATGGCGACCGTGCCGTCAACGTTCACCGAACCATCGGCCTGGGGCCGTATCGCGGTGTCGCCGGTGTCGTGCTCGTCGGCGATTTGGCCGACAATCTCCTCGAGAATATCCTCAAGCGTGATTAGTCCCTGAACCTCGCCATACTCATCGACCACCAGCGCAAGCTGCGCCTTACGCTTGAGGAACTGATTGAGTTGGACTTTCACGCCGGTGGTATCGGGCACGAACCATGGCTCGATCGCGAAGCTCATGATGTCGAGTTTTGAGATATCCCAATGGGCTTTGGCGGCTGCGGCGAGCAAATCCTTCGTATGCAGGATGCCGACGATATTCTCTGGTTCGTCCTTCCAAATAGGCACTCGTGAATATTGGCTTTTCAGTACGTCGTCGATGATCTTGTGTGGAGCATCGTCGGCGTCGACCGTCTCCATTTTTGTGCGATGCACCATGATGTCCAAGACCTGCAGGTCGCGAAGATCGAGTACGCCGCCCAGCATGTTGGCATCGCCCCGGCCCATAGCGCCTTCCTTCTCGGACAGCTCGATGGTGCCGCGGAGTTCCTCGCGGGCCGCCAGTATGTTCGCTTTGTCGTCGGCTTTGTCCGGGGTGAACTTCAACAGCAACCGGACGATGACCTGTATCGCACCTGTCACCGGCGTCAGCAGGTAGATCGTCGCGTTCATGAAAGGCGCAACCGCGAGCGCGGTGCGGTCGGGCGAAGCCATGGCAAACGTCTTCGGCAGCACGGCGGAGAAGATGACGATCAAAATGGTGACCACAGCGGTAGCATAGGCGACCCCGGCGGGTCCGAACAAGGACAGCCCCAGGCTTGTCGCCAGCGAGGCCGCCAACACGTCGACCAGCGTATTGCCTAGCAGCACAGCGCCGATCATCTTTTCGGGCTCGGATAGAAGCCGATTGACGAGCTTGGCTTGCTTATTGCCCTCCTGGTCGAGCGCATGCATGCGTGCGCGCGATGCGGCCGTGAGCCCGGTCTCGCTCATGTTGAAGAAACCCGAGAGTGCCAGCATAACGATGATCGCAACGACGGTAAGGGCGATTTCGAGGGTCATGATTGCGGCCTTTGCCACCTGATCTGTCGCCGAACACATATGTCTGGTGCGGCATTCCTGCGCGGCAGTATCAGGCTTCCCGCAG
>JANLXZ010000227.1:0-1828 GCA_031365375.1 Hyphomicrobiaceae bacterium
AAAGTAGAGGCTTCGCAGAATGTCCTCCGCGAAGCCTGCTTCGATGGGGTAGGCGTTCCCGTTACTTCGGCATCAAAACGTGGTCGATCACGTGGATGACACCGTTAGATTGCGTGACATCGGCAATCGTCACCGTTGCAACGCCGCCGGCTTCATCGGTCAAAGTCAACTTGCCATTCTTGGTCTTCGCAATGAGCGTGGCGCCGCTGAGTGTTTTGACGGGATGGGCTCCTTTTTCATCGGCAACCATCTTAGTGATCGCATCCGACATTACGGCCTTGCCAACAACGTGAGACGTCAAGATCTTCGTCAATTTCGCCTTGTTTTCAGGCTTCAACAGATTTTCGACCGTGCCTTTCGGCAGCATATCGAACGCTGCGTTCGTGGGCGCAAACACCATGAAGGGGCCCGGTCCCGACAAGGTTTCGACAAGTCCTGCAGCCTTCACGGCCGCCACGAGCGTCGTGTGATCCTTCGAATTGCTGGCGTTCTCGATAATGTTCTTTGTGGGGTACATCGCGGCCCCACCAACCATTGGTTCATTGGCAGCAGATGCCAACCCGGAAAGTCCGATTGCGGTTGTCGCTCCAAGCAAGAGGGCGGTTACGGTTGACAGGAAGACAGTGCGTTTCATGCAGATACCTCGATTTGTTACTCAATCCCGACAGGGCGGGGATCTTCGGAGTTACGGACCCGGAGATGAGCAAGTTTCAAAGCGTACGATCACGAAACTGTGCGAAACGGAAAGATCTGTTGTCGGGCATGCAAGGAGCTAGGTATTGGCTCGCCGACAGCCGGCTCCCTGATTTCCTCGAAATTTGGCACCTACTTCTACAACTAAAACTACTGGTGGTAACCGCGCTTTCGTTCGGCAACATTTCCTCGCCTGCGGCTTAGAGAGGCGCACCCAACGGGTCCTGCTTCATCTCTCATGGGTTTCGATGCCGACGTAACGAACAGTGCTCTCGATCTTCGAATGGCCGGCGAGCAACAGCTGAACCGCGCGAAAATTTCGGATCCGCCGGTAGAGCAGCACCGCCTTCATACGCCGCAGCCCGGTGGCGGCCACGCACTCGCCGACAAGTCGCACATACGCCGAAGCAGGGTATGTGGCTATGCAATCCACCGGTACATCCAAATTTCGGCGGCTTCATCCGGTGTAGCATTCTCCCTGCCTCGCAGAAGAACCAGTCGCAAATCGGCGGACGCGTGGCCTTGTGGATCGAGCGTGAAGAAGCAGCGAAGGCCTCCGCTATGGGCGTTGCGCTGAATGATAGGCTTGGAAGTTGATCCCGCCGTTGTCGTCGTTACGGCGCCATGCAAACCATCGTCTCCTGGAAACGCCTCGTAGTCGATTACGAACAGCGGCTTGTCGCCGTTAAGACCCACGCGGGTTTGCATGACGCGCCGAGCCCTCTGCGGTGTGCCGTCGCTCCAGTGCAGTCGGTACGCATAGCGGAACGGTCGCCCTGCTACGAGCGGCTCCGACGGACGCCAATACGCAACAATGTTGTCGCCCCACTCCGCGCCGATCGGAATTTCGACCAATTCAATCGTGCCGGCGCCCCAACCGCCAACCGGCTCAACCCACGCACTTGGCCTTGTTTCGTAATTGGCTTCGAGATCAAAAAATTGCTCATAACGCCGCTTGCGTTGAACTAGACCGAATCCACGCGGAGTTTGCGCGTCAAAAAAAGTGCTTTGGAGCGTGGCGGGGTTCAAAAGGGGACGCCATATGTGTTCACCATTCGCGGTCTCAATTGCCAGCCCGTCGGAATCATGAACCGCTGCCCGGAAGTCGCGAAAGTTCTGGTGATTGCGCGAATCG
>JANLXZ010000249.1:0-29781 GCA_031365375.1 Hyphomicrobiaceae bacterium
AAGGATGCGCGCGTTTTGTCAAAACCGTTCCATTTGAAAGATCTCGTGCGCGAGGTCGATCGTCTTTTGGCGGCTTGATCCGACAATCTTTCGCAAAATGCGAAAAGCGGTGCTTGCCAGCGCACCGCGACGTCAGTATAGGAAGCCTTCTCTTTTCTGCCCTTTCGGGGTGCGGCAAGGGCGCGTAGCTCAGCGGTAGAGCACTACATTGACATTGTAGGGGTCACAGGTTCAATCCCTGTCGCGCCCACCACTTTTTTTGAGAGCGTGTGATGAAAGTTAAGAACTCAATCAAGTCGTTGCGCGTCCGTCACCGGGATTGCCAAGTCGTGCGCCGTCGCGGCCGGCTTTATGTGATCAACAAGACGCAGCGGCGGTTCAAAGCTCGTCAGGGCTGAGATCAGAAGAAACACGTCAAAGTCGCTTTGACGTGTCCGCTCCGATTTTGTACGCTGCTTGTATGAGTAAAAAATCGAAGTTCCAGTTTTTATCCGCCCTGTGCATCGTTGCAGCGGCGGTTATTTTCGTACCCATAAAGCCGACGTTGATTCGTGCGCAGACGATTCCCACACCTGACGCTGCTCCGAATTCGCCGCCAGCCGATCTACCCTGGGATAATTCTCCGGGCCCTCCACAGCCGCGGTTGCCTGACACTGGGCCAAAACTGCCGAAGCGCCCGCAATTGGGCAAAGTCATTCCCGATGGGCCAGCTGATCGAGCCAAGTTGCTCGATGATCTTTATGCGCATTTGGCGACAGCTCCTGATGAGGAAGCGTCGAAGCCATACGTCGAGTCTATTGAGCGGCTATGGCTCAGCCCGGGAAGCGACACGATAGCGGCTCTCATGGAGAGAGCCATGCAAGCTGTCGCCCAAAAACGCAATGATTTAGCCTTGCAATTGCTTAGTGCCGTGGTCGATCAAGCACCCGATTACGCCGAAGGCTGGAATCGGCGCGCCTATGTTTTCTACACCGAGGGTGATTACGAGCGCGCCTTGGGTGATCTTCGCCGGGTCCTCGCGCTTGACGCGAACCACTACAAAGCCCTGGACGGGTTGGGCCAGATCATGCGGCAGCTGGACCATAAAACGCAGGCACTAAAAGCATATGAGACTTTGCAGACGGTTCATCCGTTCTGGCCCAATGTCCAAAACATTGTTGAGGAACTGCGCCGCGACGTCGATGGCCGCGCCCTTTAGTCTGGCGTCGACTGTCACCGCCGCTGCGCTGGTGAACATCGCAGTGCTGGTGAAATGAGGGTTGCCGAGGGATCCACGTGCGACTGAACAATGGCGCGATCATCCTCGATTTGGACATGACCACCAGCGACCAATGCGAGTGCGTGCGGATACAATAAATGTTCCTGCCCCAGCACGCGCGCTCCCAGCGTTTCGGCCGTGTCGCCAGGTATCACTGGCACCGCCGCCTGCGCGATGATCGGGCCGGTATCCATCTCCAGTCGAACAAAATGAACGGTGCAGCCGTGGATCATTAATCCCTGGTCGAGCGCGCGCGTGTGCGTGTCTAATCCTGGAAGTGCTGGTAAAAGCGAAGGATGAATGTTTAATTGCCGGTCGCGCCATCGATCGACGAAGCCGCCGGTTAACATTCGCATGAAACCGGCATTGCAGATGAGATTGACGCCGTGATCAAGTAGCGCTTGATGCAGTTTCATCTCGAACGGTACCCGGGAGGCGAACAACTTGTGGTCGATCGCGACCGTTTTGATGCCCGCTTCAGCGGCTCGAACGAGCCCCGCCGCCTCCGGCCGGTTTGAGATTACAACCGCAATTTCAGCTGGGAAGTCGGCCGTGTTGCATGCCGCGATGAGCGACATCATGTTCGAGCCCCGGCCCGAGATCAAAATTCCGACGCGTTTCTTGGTCATGGCCGTGCGCATAGCATGACGATGAGCCACGCAAAAGTCTTCAGCGATGGCTCAGCTCCAGACAATAGCTGATTTATCGACTAACAACCGGTCTCAGACGAGATCAACCCCGTAACAGAGAGTTGGATTGAGATCATGATAAGCCCTTCGAAAATTGTTCGCGGTGCCTTCAGCGCCTGCGCCGTAGTCGCTGCGACCTTTATTGCTTTGCCGGCAATGGCGCAAACTTGCGGCAGCGAGGCTGGTGGGTTCGATGCATGGGTCCCTCAATTTCGATCGAAGGCTTCTGCGCAGGGCATTTCAGCGGGAACAGCCAACGCCGTGTTGTCGGGAATTTCTTATGATTCGAACGTCATCCGGCTGGATCGTTCGCAGCGCTCTTTCAAGCTGACTTTCGAGCAATTTTACGCAAAGCGGGTATCGAATGCACTGATTGCACGCGGCCAACGCCAAATGCAGGCGCACGGACAACTGTTATCGCAGATCGAGAAGCGTTACGGTGTTCCCGGTTCGATCCTCGTCGCCATTTGGGGCCTCGAGACCAATTACGGCGCTGATGGCAACGGCGGCAAATTGATCGTCAACTCGCTCGCGACACTTGCCTACGATTGCAGGCGGTCGGACTTTTTTCAGCATGAACTCGTGAGTGCGATGAAAATCGTCGAGCGGGGTGACATGCAAGCCTCCGCCTTGCGTGGGGGCTGGGCCGGCGAGATTGGGCCAATGCAGTTTTTACCGTCGAGCTACGTAAAGTACGCGGTCGATTTTGACGGCGATGGGCGCAAGGATTTGATCCGCTCCGTCCCTGATATGCTTGCATCGACTGCGAACTATATGAAATCGTTCGGCTGGGTGGCCGGCAAAAGTTGGGAGCCAGGGACGAC
This sequence comes from Hyphomicrobiaceae bacterium, assembly GCA_031365375.1. GTDB lineage: Bacteria > Pseudomonadota > Alphaproteobacteria > Rhizobiales > Hyphomicrobiaceae > JAKFWF01. The sequence goes on from JANLXZ010000249.1 coordinate 2,772, forward strand.
GAACTACGGCGTAATCCAACAGTGGAACAAGGCCGAGGTTTACGCCAAGACGATTTCGATAATGGCCTCCAAACTCGAAGGTCGGTCCCAGTAGCTCGACTTGCTCATGGGCCAAAGATCGGTACATGCGCGCCCGCGGTGGGTGACAACTCGCCGTGGACGCGCGGATCTGCCGCAATCTCTACTTGCTGACGGTATGCACGAAAGCCCTGACGTCGATAGAATGCCAGGGCGCCGGGGTGATCGAGGGTGCAAGTGTGCACCCACAGCCGTTTGATCGGCGCTCGCCAGGCGTGAGCCATCGCTTCGTTCATCAGATAGCCGCCGAGCCCTTTGCCGATCTCTGTCGGCACCAATCCAAAGAAAGCAATTTCACACTGATCGACCTCGCGAAAATCGAGCTCCAGAATGCCAACGTCTGCAGCGGCGAGGCGGAGCGCATAAACCTGGACAGCCGGATCGTGAATGATAGCGGCGAGTTGGTGATCGTCCAGTCGTAGCCGCGAAAACCATAACCAGTCTTCTCCGACGGCGCGGAATAGGCGGCGATACCATCCGAGGTCCGGATGTTGGACGCGAATCAGCTCCACGCCGGCCGGGTGGGTCGCCCCAGCCTCGCTCGCTGGAGCCGACGTCATTTCGAGTGAAGTTACGATCGTCGCCACACGGCCAGGTGGCACGCTCATGAAGCCGTCGGCGGCAATGGGTAGCATGCTGATGTCCATATTCTGAAGCACTGCTTCCGACAACACCGTTGAAGTGATGTGACGCATATGCGATCCCTCGGGACAACCTGATTAATACTCAGGCGGCGGCGGCGAAATTTGCAGTTGATAATGACGGTTTCCGGCCGGTTCATATATCCTTGGGCGCGGCTGTTGACGCTGCGGCATGATACTTGCGACAACACGCTACGTGTCGGCGGATGGATTAGAAGCCTAAACAGCAAGCGATCCATATTCGCTTCGCCAGGACTGTGAACGCATGACCTTCGTCGTCACCGATAGCTGCATCAAGTGCAAGTTCACCGACTGCGTCGAGGTATGTCCAGTGGACTGCTTTTACGAGGGTGAAAACATGCTCGTGATCCATCCGGATGAGTGTATTGATTGTGGGGTCTGCGAGCCCGAATGCCCCGTTGAGGCGATCAAGCCGGATACAGAAAAAGGCTTGGATAAGTGGGTAGAGCTCAATCGTGTCTACGCCGAGCAATGGCCGAACATCACTTCAAAGAAGGATGCGCCGGAAGACGCCGATAAATATCGCGACGAGAAAGGTAAGCTTGAAGCGCATTTCTCCGCCAAACCCGGCTCGGGCGACTGATTGGTCGTAAAATCGATCGTGCACAAATCGTTAACGACAACTTCAAATTGTAATTAACTATGAATTTTTAGCTGGGCAGGTGACTTTCGCATCGTGGCCCTTCTTTTTCCATGAAGTTTGTGTTACTTCTGCCTCAGTCGAGAACTGTGGAGACGAAACAAGAACGCATAGATCAGCCTGATGCAGGTCTTTGCGTCCCTGCAGCGGCGTTGAACGTGCCCAATCAAAGGGAATGCCGACGAGCCAGTCCAATTTCGACGAATGTTATCGCCAAGGCGTGGCGCTAGAACTGTGATCAGATGCGGTCACGATCTTCCTGGCGTTGCTACAAGCTGGATCTCGCTTCAACACAGGCGGGCGGTCTGGATTGTTTTGGCGGGCGACGATGAGCTGGACGTCCAACTCCAGCTTGGTTCTGCCGCGCCCGAGCGGCAGGATCAATACTGGCGTGCCCTATAAAGAGTGAGATCGCAATCTATGCCCCAGAAGAAAAAAGCCACCGCCAAGACAACTGCTTTGAAATCGGTCCCGGCACACAAGGCCCAAAAGCCCGCCCAAAAGACTGCAAAGACTGTGTCCCATGTTGCGACGGCTGCAAAAACTGGGGCTCGCAGCGCCAAGACTGGCGTAAAGTCGGTTGCCGGCAAGTCAACCGGCAAAAAAACGACGGTCGCGAAGTCTTCCGTGAAGACCAAGTCCGTGTCGGCGGCCAAAATTGTGCGTAGCGAACCAAAAAAGTCGGTTGCAGCTAAGGCACCGCATGTCGCGGTTAAGGTGACAACTGCTGTCAAACAGGCGGCGCCCGCTCCGAAGGCCGCCCTGCCGCATCCAGCTCATTTTCGCGCGGCATCACCAGCAGCCGCCCCCGTTGCCCGTAATGTGCCAGCAGCGGTTGCCAAACCGGCCGCTCAGCGCATTAGCGCTCCAATGGTTGCGCCGAAGGACTTGGCACCCAAGGACGCTGCACCGAAAGATGCCGCCGCGAAGGCGCTGGATCTTCATCGCCACCAGCAGTTGACGGCTGCAACCGCCGCTAAGAAACCTGTGAGCGCTCGCCACGGCTTCAAGACCAACGAATTTATCGTCTATCCGGCGCACGGTGTCGGCCGGATCGTCGGGATCGAAGAGCAGGAGATCGCCGGCATGGCTCTCGAACTGTTTGTGATTACGTTCGAGAAGGACAAGATGACCCTGCGGGTTCCGACCGGCAAGCTGCAGAGCGTCGGCATGCGCAAATTGGCCGACGAGACGATCGTCAAGCGTGCGATGGAGACACTCAAAGGTCGTGCCCGCATCAAGCGTACGATGTGGAGCCGCCGCGCGCAGGAATACGAAGCAAAAATCAACTCTGGCGATCTGATATCGATTGCCGAGGTGGTGCGCGATCTTTATCGTTCGGAAACGCAGCCGGAGCAGTCGTACTCCGAGCGCCAGCTGTACGAAGCGGCGCTCGACCGTATGGCGCGTGAGATTGCCGCCGTCGACAAGCTCGACGAGCGCGGCGCCGTTCAAAAGATCACCGAGGTGCTATCCAGAAGTGCCAAGGGGCGTCGTGCCGCCGAGCAGGCGGTAGCCGAGAACGGTTCGAGTGAAGACGGCGATGAAGAAGTTCAGGCGGCCTAAGGCCTACAGCCTGTCCCTTGCCGAAACATTGTCGCCCGGCGCCTACCTAGGTGCCGGGCGATCTCATTTTGCTCCCTGTAGTGTTTCCGTCGACAGTGGTTTACGGTGGCGCGGGGGCAGCGATCGACGCCTCGACCGTGCGTTTGCGCGAGCGCCTTCGATTGGGCGCAGGCGCCGGCTCGATGTCCAACTTTGGCTCGTTGCTCGCAACGGCCGCTATGTCCGAAGGGTCGACTAATTCGATCTGGTGGCCTTCGACGATTTCAATGGCGGGGCCACCCTTGCGTTCGACCCAGCCACGGATCCGCACCCGCCGCCCCACGAGTTGAACGACCGTGAGGCCGTTCGTATTCCAGCCGCGCGCGATGGCCGGCTTGATTGAGATCGAGAACCCTTTTGCGAGGGCTCGCGTCTCATCAGTCAGCGCTTCCGTTGGGCGTTCGGCTGCATCGTCGCGGCCAAACCGCAATATCACATTGGTCCGACCTTCGATCACGCGAACGACCTCACCCTCGACGATCTGGAATGTGCTGCGCAATCGGGCGACGTCCGGCCCGCGTGCGGCATCACGGATTTGATAGGCAGCGTGTGCCCACAGCCCCACTCCTGCAGTTCGCGCAATCGCTTCATGGGCGACGAGCTCGCGCAGGCAGCCGTGGCTATCCTTAAGTGCGTAGGCACGCGCGTGCCCGTTACTCAGCATATGCGCTTGCGCCCACACGCGGTTGTCGGCATCGGCGTTCGGCGCGCTATCGGCTGCCGGCTCGACAAAGACATGAGCGAGCGTGCGACCGTAGCGGTCCGATTTGCGCCCAGCATAGGCGAGCGTAACCGAACGACCCAGCACCAGGCGTTCCAATGCCGCTTTCGCTTCCCGTTCCGGCGGCCAGAACGATACATCGAGCGCGGCATCGGGCGGGCGAGGCGTGAGCGCGCCGACAAGGCGGACTTCGCTGCCGTCATCAAGACTGATCGTTTCGCCGTCGATCACGCCGGTGACGGCGCGAGTTGGGCCAGGCTCAAGCGCGCAGGTGGTACGCTCGATCGGCTGGGCCATGGCTATGCCGGTCGACGCCGTCGGCAGTCCAAACCACAGCGCAACGCCCAAACTCGCAATGACACGCAATCGATCCATCAGCGATCGTATCTCGTCGAATGGCATCCGCACCTGCTAGGTGGGTCACCGATGGCGCGGCTCAGTGCAACGTGCTAGGGCATCCTCTTTGTGCCCCGTGAATTGCCAAACAGATGGGCACGGATCATTGCGCCACGCAAGTCAGCGCGTGTAACTCACGGATGCGCAGCCCCGATTCCAACGGTTGGCTGCCATCGCCGCGATATGCTATGGCTGAGCGCTACAGCGACAGGTCCCGTAGCTCAGCTGGATAGAGCGAGAGTTTCCTAAACTCTAGGTCGGGGGTTCGAGACCCTCCGGGATCACCAATAAAATCAATGAGGTATTCAAACTACCTAACAAATTATGGTCGGCGTGCTCGCGGTGCTGTCGACTGCTGCAAGGGCCATCATATTTATTTTGCTCAAGACCGGCGCGCCATCCGACTGCAAGGTTCTGTCACATGCTGAGGCGTTTTCGCCGAATTACTGCATCTTACGCCGAAACAGCCATGCCGCCGCCGACAGCGTAACGACGGCAGTGACGGCCATCGGCCAGAGTCGCTCGGCGACCAGCCAGAACGGCATATCCCGCAGGAACACGCCGCGAATGATGACGATGAAATGGGTCAGCGGATTGATCAGTGCGACCGGCTGTAGCCAAGCCGGCATGTTCTGGACGGGAGATGCGAAACCGGACAGCATCATGGCAGGCATCATGTAGACCATGATCCCCATCATGGCCTGCTGCTGGTTTGAGACGAGTGAAGAAATAAACAGCGCGACCCCGATCACGGCGAGCAGAAACACGATGAGACCCGCAAACAGCACCAGCGCTGAGCCCGTCAGTTTGATGCCGAATACTAGGCTCGTCACGAGTGCGATCAGGAGGCCCTGTCCGACGCCGACGATCAGGCCTGGCACGGCCTTGCCGACAATGATCTCGATTGGCTGCAACGGCGACACCAGCAGCTGCTCGAAAGTGCCGAGTTCGCGCTCACGCGCGACGGACATGCCGACGATCATCAGAACGGTCGTCATCGTCAGCGAGCCGATCAGAGTTGGTATCATCGCCGTCTGGTATTCGCGATTGGGATTGTACCAACTGCGCTCGACGATCTCGCTTACTGGTGGCGTCGTTATACCCGCAGCAAAATCCGTCCCGAACTGACTGATGATCGAACCGATGTACCCGTTGACGAGCTGGGCGCTGTTGGACTTGCGACCATCAAGCAGCACCTGAACTTTTGGTGTTTCGCCCGACGACATCTTACGAGAGAAGTCCTGCCCGATATGCACGACGGCCATCACGTCCTGGCGGTCTATGGCCACCTGTGCCTCGGTCGGACTGGCATAGCGGCGGATCTCGGAAAATGCTGAGGCTCTCTCAAAACGCGCGATCAGCTGCGTAGCGGCCGTACCCCAATCCTGATTCAGCACACCAACCGGAACGTGACTAACCTCGAGCGTCGCCGCGTAGGCAAACAGAAAGAACTGGAGAAGGGGCGGGACGATGAGAGCAATGCGTGCGCGCGGATCGCGAAATGCCGCGAGCAATTCTTTGATGATCAGAGCCCAGAGCCGTGTCCAAATCATAGCTCAGGCCTCCTTTTTTGCGTTCAGCTAGCCCAACATCAATCGAGCCGCTGGCGAGTATTGCGAGCCGTGAGCGTAAACAGCACGACACTCATCATCATCAGGATAGCGGTGCATCTGATCAGGACCGACGGTAGGTCGCCGGCAAGAAAGATTGTCTGTAGGCCTTGCACGTAGTAGCGCGCCGGTACGAACGCTGCGAATGCGCGTAACGGCGCGGGCATGCTGGCTACTTCGAACAGAAAGCCCGAAAAATAAAGGCCCGGCAGGAATGCGACGAGCATGGCCATTTGGCTTGCCAAGAACTGGGTCCGGGCGACCGTTGAGATGAGCAGTCCAATGCTGAGTGCGACGGTCAGGAACACGGCGGTGAAGGCGACGAGGCTCAGCAACGAGCCGCGCAATGGAATATGGAACACAAACAGGGCCGCCAGAATGCATATGGCCATCGCGCACAGGCCGAGCACGAAGTTCGGTACCAACTTGCCGATGATGAATTCGAGGATGCCGACGGGGGTCGCCAGCAGCGCCTCGATGGTGCCGCGTTCCCACTCACGCGACACGACGAGTGCTGTCAACAGCGAGCCGATCATCATCTGGATCAGTGCGATTGAACCAGGCACGAGGAACCGTCGGCTTTCGAGCTCAGGATTAAACCAGAAGCGCGGCTCGACCGCGATCAACCCCGCAGCCTGCTGCCCATTCGTCAGTGCACGCTGCTGCTGCCACGATTGCCACGCCCCTTTTACATAGCCGCTGACGAGACCGGATGTGTTCGGGTCGCTGCCGTCGGTAATGACCTGAACACCCGCGGTGTCGCCGCGGGCTAATCGTTCTGTGAAATCGCCTGAGAGCACGATGATGCCGTTGAGCCGTCCGGCAGAAAGCTCGTCGACGAGGGCTTTGCGATCGCTGGACTGTTGCACGTCGAAGAACGGGGTGTTCGACAAAGATGCGAGGAACCACGCTGTGTCAGGGCTTGGCTCCTCGATCACCAGTCCAACCTTGACCCGCGTCGCGTCGAACGAGATGCCGTAGCCAAACAGGAGTAAAAGCAGGGCCGGCAGCAAAAAGCCGACGACGAGGCTCGAGGGATCGCGGACGACCTGGAGCGTCTCCTTTCGGATGAGGGCACGGATGCGCCGCCAACTGCTGGTGCGTTCGTTGATTTTGCTCATGCCGTCACTCCGTCTTGGGCCTGCACGAGCCCTATGAAGGCGTCCTCCAGTGTCGGATGAGGCAGGTCTGCGGTCCTGACTGAGGCTTGCAGCGATTCCGGGCTGCCGATGGCGATGCTTTTGCCCCGGTAAATTAACGCGACCCGATCGCAATACTCCGCTTCGTCCATGAAGTGCGTCGTCACCATCACGGTGATCCCACGCGCAACCATGGTGTTGATAAAGCTCCAGAACTCTCGCCGTGTAAGAGGATCGACACCCGACGTCGGCTCATCCAAAAACAAGACTGGCGGTTCGTGCAAGATAGCGCAGGACAGAGCGAGGCGTTGTTTGAAGCCAAGAGGTAAGTTGCCGGCGTTGCTGCCGAGGTGTGGCGCGAGATCGAACGTTGCGACCGCATGATCGACCGCAGTTCGACGTTTGGCGCCAGAGAGCCCGTAAGCCCCGGCGAAGAATTCGAGGTTCTGGCGTACGCTCAAGTCGCCGTAGAGAGAGAATTTCTGCGCCATGTAACCTAGTCTGGCGCGGGCCGCCGACGGCGATTTGGCAAGATCCAGTCCGTCAACGAGCGCCGCGCCCTCGGTCGGTCGCAGCAGGCCGCACAACATTTTGAAGACCGTTGATTTACCGGCCCCGTTTGGACCAAGGAGGCCAAATATTTCGCCTCGGGGAATTTCGAACGAGATACGATCGGCCGCTGTAAAGGTTCCAAAGCGGCGCGTAAGGCTTCGCGCTTGCACCGGCGGTGGTCCATCTCCAATCAGACGCTCGCGGGTCTGGCGGGCCAGGGCACGTTTGGGCTGACCACCGAGCCGGGCGACGAAGGCGTCTTCAAAGCGTGGTGGAACGGCAAGTATTTCCACGGTTTCGTGCAGTCCGAGATCAGCCTTCGTGGGCACCGACCGGTCGCTATCAACCACAAGTCGGACTGCGGGACCTTGCATCACGCCGTCGATGATCTCGGGACGCGCCAACGCGGTTGTCAGCAGTGAGCGCTTATCGCCGATGTCGCCGCGGACTTGAAACACGCGTCCTGCGACTTGTGCGGTCATCGCCTTGGGGTCGCCTTGAAATATAACGCGCCCCTCGTTGAGCACGATGACGTCAGCACAATTTTCGGCCTCGTCGAGATAGGCTGTGCTCCAGACGACGCCGACACCTTCGCCGATCAGCGTATAGACCATCTTCCACAGCTCGCGGCGCGAGATCGGGTCGACCCCCACGCTGGGCTCGTCAAGCAATAGAAGTTGGGGCGATTTCAGCATCGCACAGGCAAGCCCGAGTTTCTGCTTCATGCCGCCCGACAACGCGCCGGCAAAACGACTGGTGAAGCGTTCCAGATCGGTGAACGCGAGGAGTTTAGCAAAAACCTGCGCGCGTTCGTCGCCGATTACGCCACGCAAATCAGCATAAAGCGTCAGGTTTTCTAATACACTCAGATCTTCGTACAGACCAAAGCGCTGCGGCATGTATCCGATGCTCTCGTGCACACTCTTCGGCTCACGGACCGTATCGAAACCACAAACTGTGATGCGTCCGGCGGTTGGCAGCATAATGCCGGCCATCAATCGCATCAGTGTCGTCTTGCCGGCGCCATCTGGGCCGACCAGGCCCGTCACTTGGCCACCCTTAAGGTTCGCCGTCAGACCGTCGAGTGCTGCAGGCCCATCGGTTACAAAGCGTTTTGTCAGGTTGTCGATGGAGACCAGCGGCATGCTCATCGCACTTGCCCGCCGACTTTGCTGCCCTCCATCGGCTTTGCGACGGATACGGTCATCGGCATGCCCTGCCGCAAATGTCCACCAACGTCGTCGACGACGACACGCAGCCGGTAAACCAACGCCGTTCTCAACTCCCGCGTCTCGACATTTTTCGGCGTGAACTCAGCTGTGGTGGAGATGAACCCGATCTGACCTTTCAGCGACGCCGTGCCTGGCGTATCCGTTTTGACCTCCACAACCATGCCTGGTTTGATGCGCGCCAGATCAAGCTCAGACACGTAGGTTCGGATCCAGACCGGCGTCGTGAGGCTCAGAACGAACACGGTTTCACCGGCGTTCACGATGGCCCCGTTTTCGCGAACGCGACTAAGCACAACACCGGCGCTCGGCGCCATCAGCTCGGCATCGGTCAGTTGATGTCGAGATACTTGGATGGCGGCTTCCTTTTCCGCCAATTGGGCCCGGGCCGCCTCAATGTCCTCTTTGCGCGCGCCAAGTTGCATGACGCGAAAGGCCTGACGCGCCGAATTGAGGCGTGCTTCGGCTTCCCGCTGGGCGGCCTGTGCGTCATCGTAGGTCTTGCGGGTCCCTGCGGCGGACTTCAGCAATTGCTCGGCTCTACCCAAGGCGACCTTGGTGTTCGCCACTGTCGCCTCCCGCTCGGCAACGAGCGCCTGCGCTTGCTCAACTTCCTCCGATCGATTGCCTGCCTCAAGCTTGGCAAGGTTGGCTTTTGTCTGGTCTCGCTGCGCCCGCATCTGCGCCAGAGCCTCTTCAAAATAAACCTTGGCCAGTGACCCAAGGGGTTGGCCCGCGGCGACAGTGTCGCCTTCGTCGACGGAGAGGTGCTGGATACGGCCGGCGACTTTGAATCCGAGATTGACTTGCCGGACTTCGACATTGCCTTGCAACACCAGCGGCCATTCGGCGCCGACGTCCCGGTTGCTCCACCAGCGGTATGAGACGTAGCCCACCCCGAGCGCGATCAGGAGCGCGACAAGTGCGAGCCGCCTGTCGAACCATGGAGGCGACTTGGCGGGCACAGCTGCTGGCAGCTCCGTTGGCGCCACGTTGGACGCCAAGCCAGCCTCGGTTACGGCTACAGTTCCCCGCTCGGTAGGCTGTGATTTTGTCACGAGGCACGCCTCCTCGGATCGATCGCACCTGTAATCAGGTTGAGATGCGCCGCGAGCAAGCCTTCGACGTCGAGCGGGGCAAATTTCGAGAATACGCCATCCCACATCACTGCCAGGAGCAGGGGTGCAAAGACGAGGTGAGGGAAGGCTTCAATGTCGCGCGTGGGCAGTTCGCCCCGTGCCGCACCCCGCTGGCCGATAGTCCTCACCATTGCCAGCCCCTTGGCGATGACTTCTTGATGGTAAAAGGCTGCGAGCTCGGGGAATTGAGCGCCCTCGGTCAGCACCAAACGAATGACAAGTTTTCGGTCGGTCTCGAGGATCTGGGTACGAAACACTTCTAACAGCTTTTCCAGAAGCTCGCCGGTCGGCAAGTCTGGCAAAGCTGCAAGCCTCTGCAATTGAGCCAGTACCGGAGTAACCGCGCCGCGGACGATCTGCTCGAAAAGGTCGTGTTTGTCTTTGAAGTGAAGGTAGATCGTGCCCTTGGCGACGTCGGCTCTAGCCGCCACATCGTCGAGTTTCGCGGCGGCAAAGCCGTCGGCAGCGAAAACCGCCAGACCGGCAGCAAGAATGGCTTGGCGCCTTTCTGCGGGATCGGCCTTGCGCCGTTTTCGAGGCGTTTTCTGTTTCGTTTCCGGCATAATGCCGCGAGACCTCGCATCAAAGGAGGGTGTGGTTGGACAGTGACTGACTTGGCAGTCACTGTCAAGCTAAGCTTAGTAGGGGGTAATGGGCATCCAAGAAGCCTGGCTTGGCGGGAGCCATGCTGGATGTCGAAATTGGTGGAGAAGATTGCTCCCCGATTTGTCGTCGCCTCCGGGAACGAGGAATTCCGTTTATCTTTTATACCGCCGATATACGCGCTCCCCTTTTGAACGAATGGACTGATGTTACAGTCTCGTCAAAACCGGCTACGCTCGAGCAGATCTCGGATGCCCTGCTGATGAGTGTCGTTGCAGCGTCGACGTCCAAAAAGTCAGCCACTGGTCGCACTTGGCGCACTGTAGTGGCGCGTTGCTGGCGCCGTTGTTCTTCGCAAAGGGCACGACTGAGGTGGGAGAAACGCCAGCGAAGCAACGACCCGAAATGATCGTTCCATAATAAAGCCGAGGCGTTCGCCAGTGTTACAACCAAGAGAACGAAGCGCCGTTGCGGGCTAGTTCCGGCTCCCGGCGCTTTCTGTGGAAAAGCGATTTTCCGCAGGAACGCAGTTGATCGGCCGACGTTCATTAGCCAGTCGTCAGCGGATCAAGTTAAGGATTTGAAAATGAGAACTCTTTCACAAAGCTTCGTAGTGTTCACAGTCTTGCAAATGCTCATGATTGGCGCTTCGGTTTATGCCTTCGGAAGCTGAAGCTCATTACCGGTGAATGCAGCAACCCGCCCTCAGCCGAAATCTGGCAAAGAGCGGGCTGCCGGTGAGTACCAAGTTACCTCACTTTTTGACGCGTTAGTTACCTCACTTTTTAGCGCGTGCGTCCATGCACTTTCCGCCCTTCCGGTACATGTACGTACCGCAGGATTTATATGCCATCGCAGTTTTAGCCTTTTTCGCTTTCTTGCCCTTCTGAGCAGCTTCGGCCGTTATTTCTGTCATTACTGCATGTGTCGTAGTGAAGGATATCGCGAGGGCGGAGGCTAGTAGCAGGGTTCTCAAAAACGACATCAGGATTTCCTCTCTAGGTCGGCCAGCCCAACGCTAGCAGATGCGAATATGTCATAAGACGCATCGAGAGGAAATGTTTGTGCTGTTATTTTCTTAATTTCACAATTCAAGTGCGGTTCTCGAAGTGCATCAAAAAGTTGGTTGTCAGCCGAGCCTCAGCGAATACCGTCGCCCCAATTTCCCATAGTGCGCATGCGACCAGGATCTACTCGGTTTGGCGCATTCGATTTGCCCAACGAGCCGGAGCGAGGAGGCCCGACTAACAGCTCGAATGCCGAGCGCGCCCGTTCGTCAGGCTCCGCCTGTTCGAAGACATCGCGATCCCAAGACACTAACCTGCCGTTCTCGATGCGTGCGTAGATGCCGCCAGTAGTGCGATGCGCGAAATTCACCGCCGGCATTCGTCGAATACAGTCTTTGAGGAATTTGGTGTCGCTGCCACGGTTCGTGACGTCAGTTGACAGGTAGACCTCTTCCGGGCTCCGCGCCTCGATATTGATGTGCTTGAACCGTTCGATGTTCAACAGGCCATTGATATCGAGCACGTTCATCTCGCCATTCAGGCCAAACGCTACGGTTCTCGGCCGCTCGCCTTCGACGACGCTATTGTCGAGAAACTCAAAATGAACCTTCTTGTCGTGCCTGAGGGCCCACATGAAAAATAGGCTCGGTATGCCTGAATAGGCTTCCACGTTGTGGGCTAACAGATCGTCGACGGCCTTGTAACGACCGACCTGTTCGCCCCTCTTCCAGGACCGCACGACAGTCGCTTCGGGCGGTGTGATCATGAAGAACATGTAGACTTCGTCGCCGAACCGGGTGAGCAACCGACCGCCATCTTCCTCTTCGGATTTCTCTGCAAAGCTGTCGAACCTGAACCGATCGATGAGCAAATGCGACATGCGCCCGGCTTTGTCCTTGGTGCTCATGTACCGGTCGAGCTTCTCGTCGACGATTTCGATCTCGTGAGCTGTCAACATGCCCGCGTATCGGCGCGCCGGCCCGAGTGATCCATAGTCGAGCAAGAACTTCCGCCAGATATCCGGGCTGATCAGGGCGAAGTCGATCCAATTCACCCCGAGCTGCGTGGCGAGCAACTGCTGCAACGGCCGCATCGTGCTTTTTCCAGAGGCCGACGCACCTTTTACGTTCATCACGATCGTATGCGGTTGAGCGGGTAGCAGCCGAAATCCCTCGCTCCGCACTGCGGCCCGAAATTGCGCATCGATCATCCGTCCGATCATCTGGCTACCGTAGTCGTTGCACACAAGCATCGTCGCAATTGCGGTGATCAGTGTGCGATCGTTCGGCAGCCGTCCCTGCTTTTTCAGAACCGCATCAGCGACTGTGACGAGGGCCAATATGCAGGCTTGCTCGAATGGATCATCGATTTCGTGCAGTTTTATCCGCCACTCACGAATGACGGTAAAATCGCGCTCGGAAGGACCTTTATCCGATGCTTTGACACGAGTTTGGGTCGCCTGGGATCGCCACTGACGAAGCCAGTTCCAACGGGCATATCCTCGTGTGACCGGTAGTTCTGCTGGAACAGCGATTGGCATTTGCAACCGATTTATGACGGTCTTGGCATTGCTTGCCAGCCGATCAAAATCCCGGCGGATTTCAGGCATTAGCGGGACCATGTAGGTGTCGATGATCTTTGCGGTGATCTGCCGAAAATTGACGCCAAGGTCCTCGTATCGTTGTCCATCCGGCACCGAAAGATCTGCCATCACGCGGATCAGTACCTCATGTACAGTCAAGCGTTCCGGCTTGAATTTGGAAAGTCGTTCGATCGGAATTCCGCAAAATTCGCCGAGCTCGCGAACCTCGCTCAGGCTGCTCGATACGTTCTCGGAATTAAACACGGTGGCGAGCGGCAAGAATGCGTCCGGCAACCGCGACTCGAGGCCCGGGTTCCAGGGGCCGTATGGCAGATGTTCGCTACCCGTCATGTTATCCTCGCGTCGACTCCTTGCGTGGGAGCAAGAACGGACTCTCTTACTATCGCCACTGTTCAAAACCTACTTCATGGATAATGAACCAGTTTGCCGTCGATCAAAGTGGAGCCGCTTACATGAAGCGAACCGTTTTTGCGATCGTAGTTCCCCTTCTCGTGGTGATGCTTGGTGCTTTAGCGTTCGCCGATATGGTGGCCTCCGGTTTCCAAGGTGAAGGCTGCCGCTTCGCACCTGATGCAGAACGCCGCTGGCGGGCCGGAGGCGAGTGGCTCGTCATTCAAGCAATGTTTGGGGTGGCTTTCGGCCTCGTGCTTGCCGGGCTGGTGTCAGCGATGCGGAAGCGACAGAAATCGCAGGGGCGGTCGAGCCGGTTGACGACAGTTTGCATTTTGCTTGCACTGACGGTCATGGTCGCGTGGACCTTGCAGGGCCTGTTCTATGTGTTGACGTGTGGTTCTGCTGCTGGAAGTGGGGCCGTTCTGACGATGCTGCTGCTGCCGTTGCGATTGCTCACCTCTGTCGCAGCGATCACTTTGTTGATCTGCGTGGCCGCAGCTTATGTAGCTGGCCTCCAATCCGGCGGAGAAACTACTGGCGTCGGGGAATAGGGAATTCAGTGGAAGCGGGTTGCAGCCGTTGGCTGGTTGGCCGATAGCGCCACCTATAACTCACCTGATGGCGTCGACAGCTCGGGCGGCGTCGATGATACCGGCACCTAAACCGTTGGCCATTGCGGTTTGGTCTGGATCGCGCGCCGTGCGCTTGAGTATGTCGCGCGCCTCTTGTGTCGAGAGCGTCGGTCTGCGCTCGAGCATCAAGGCTATAATCCCCGATACGTGGGCTGCCGCAAGCGACGTGCCCGACGACATCTCGTATGTCGAATTGGGGGCAGGCGCGAGAATGTCAACGCCGGGCGCCGCCAACGCGATGTAGTCGCCACGGTTTGCCATGTCATACAGTTGATCGTTGCTGTCGATCGCGGTCACGGCGATCACGCCGTTGTAGGCTGCGGGATATGCCTGCGCTGCCGATGGTCCGCCGTTGCCGGCTGCCGCGACGAAAATCACACCTTTGGCGATACCGGCTTCGATGGCACGCTGCAGCAGCGCGTCCTTGGGTCCAACGAAACTCATGTTGATGACGCCGGCACCGTTCGCTATCGCCCAATGGATGCCGTTGATGATGGAAAGCGTCGTCGCTTCTGGTCGCAGGTTCTCCCCTGAGGCGAAGGCGCGAACCGCCAGGACACGCGCGTCTGGCGCCATGCCGCGGATCTGCTGGCGTGCGGCGACTATACCCGCGACTGCGGTGCCATGCGCTTCGGTCGTGGGGCGACCCTCGCCGATGGCGTCAAAACTTGTGATCGCGACGCCAGCCAACTCGGGATGAGATCCGTCAAGTCCGGTATCGATGACTGCGACGCGCACATTGCGGCCGAGTGCGATACGATGGGCCTCACCGAGGCGAACCTTCTCCGTGGCGTATTGAGGAATCGACGATACCATCGCACCGATAGCTGCCTGCGCGGTTTCGAACACGAAGTTCGGCTGAACTTCCAGAATGCGCTCGTCCGTCACCGATTTATCGATCATGTCGGTCAAGGCTTGCGTGACGTCACGGCCTACGGGGACGCGTAAACGCACGATTTTCATTCCTAACAAAGGCAGCCGATTTTGCACGGCGACCTCTAAGGACAGGCCCACGCCGAGGGTGATCGTATCGCTGTCGCTGATGTTGTCAGGCAGGGCCACGACCACCTCCCTGGTGCGCGATCGCCTGAGATCATTGGCTGGTGGAATTGTCGATCGAGCGGCGCGCTGGGGCGGCGCGAACGTCGGAAGCTCGAACCCGAAACGGGAGGGGCGAGACGCAAACGGGCTCGGCGGAAGGCTGATCAATCTTTGCGGCCGCTTTACCAGCACTCTGACATGCTCTCGCTTGCCGCGATCCTTTTCACCGCGCACAGCGTTTTGGCCTGATCGCACGTTCCGTCGTTCCTGTTTCGACTTCGCCTCTTGGTCTTTGTGATCCTTCTTGGACTCTGATCGGTCACGGCGGTCTGTCTGCCTCTGCTTCTCGGATGGCTGCGCAACCTTTTGTTTTTTCACCTCTTTTGTTTTCTTGGTTTTGCCATCCTCTTTGTTCGATTTGCCGTCGTTGGACGACTTGCGGTGCTGGTTATCGTCGTCTTTCTTGTGATCGTGATGTTTGCCGCCTCTGCCGTACACGTTGGTGATCGGGGTAACGACCAAGAGGGCCGCCAACGTCAGGCTAAGCCTGAAACTAAGCGATGCAAATCGGAGAGACATGGACATTTCCCTCAGGGCTTGGCCGCAACACGACCGACGAAAGCAAATACGTCTTGCCTCGCTTTCAAGTTGGCCGTTGTCTGCGCAGCAACATCGTGAGCGATTTTGCCAGATCCGACGCGGAGCCGGTAGAGCCCACCTTTTGGACCGTCGATTACGACTGCGTTGAACTCGGCGAGAGCAGAAGTGAGGGCAGCTGCGGTAACGCTGGGTTGGAGCGCGACCAGCAGTTCGAAACCGCCGCTGACGTTTCGCACAGGGCTGTCCCCGAACGCTGTCGAGAACTTGTCTTCGTTGCGAGGCAACAGCGTGCTGATGGTGATCGCTTGCGCCGCGAGAATAAATGCTGCGGTAGCGGCCGCAATCCCCAAGGTGCGAGGTGAGAAGCCAGCGAAGAACGCGGCCGCCTGGTGCCAAATCGAGGCAACCGACGGCACAATCCAACGTCGCGGCTGAGGCGTCGCTGCAACTGCAGTCATCAGACGATCGAGCGCCGATGAGGAAGGCCCCGCAATCGCTTCGTTTACAATAATGCTTATGATGCGCTCTTCCCGTGCCAGGGCGACATGGGAAGCGGCGCTCGGGTAAGCCTCGAAGCAGGCCGCCAGATGAGTTTGCTCCGACGAGGTTAAACGGTCTGTCACGAACCAAGGCAGCATGGCCTCGATTTCATCGGCTTGAGCTAGAGGCGGGGAGTGCTGCATAACGGCGATCCATCTATTGGCTACCCCCTTGGACGCAATCAGATCGCAAATGGTTCAAGACATGGGATCGATGGTGTAAGTCACTGTAAATAAATGTCCGATCCGCGATCTTTACTGGTTTCTACGCGCAGGTTGGAGATGGGAGCGAACACAGGTTAAGCTTTGAAAAACGCTCGATCGAGTTCTGTCCACAACAGGAATGATTACTTTGAGTGTTCCCCCACCCGCCGCCGGGCCGCTACCCGATCTTCGTTCTCGCGACACTTTCCGGATATGGACACGTGTCGCGCTCCGTTACAGCGACCTCGATGCCATCGGACACGTCAACAACGCCATAACGCCGATGTTTTTCGAAGAGGCACGTTGCAGCGTCATCTACCCGGTGCTGCAGGCGAATGGTCGAACCGATCTTGACCTCGTGCTGGTAAGAACTGTGATCGACTACGTGCAAGAGTTGTCGTATCCGGGCGGCGTCGATATAGGGACTCGCGTGCACAGGATCGGTACGAAGTCTCTGCATATGGTGCACGGCGTGTTCGACGTATCGAGTGGTGCCTGTACCGCGACAGGGGAATGTATCGTCGTAATCTTCGATCAGAAGAACCGCGTTTCTATTGCGCCGCCGGAAGATGTGCGCACCCGTTTACTGGCATTGTCCTGAGGCAAATCACGGCTTGTCGCCTTTGAGGCAAAGCCTGCTTGCGAACACAATGGCACTGAGACAGAATACTAAAGCCAACGGCGCGATGATCGCCAATCCAGACGCACCGGAAACCTCGGTGGCGCGGGTGATGGATCCGGCAGCGGCACCGATACTTGCGAAATAGAGCGGACGTACCCATCCGGCTGCTATCGATCCGATCATGAAAGACCGCAGCGAAATCCCCATGGCGGCGGCGATCAATGCTGCGGGCGCGCTCGGTAAGATCGGCGTCAATCGCAGCACCACGGTTGCCCATATGCCATCGGTTGCCGCGCGCGCTAGTAACTGCCCGGCCGACGCTCCAAGGTAGCGTTCGATCATTGCGTTCGTGGCGGTGCGCTCGAGCGACGTTGCTCGATGGATGAAAGGCGCCGAGGCGAGTTGCGCTGCAAACCAGATTGCGGCCGGCACTGGCGCTCCCAGCACCGCGCCTCCGGCAATCAACGAAAGTGACCCAGCGGGTAGGATCAGGCAATTTGCGATCACCGCCCAACTGGCAAACACGCAAGCGAAGGCGATGGGATGCTGCTCGAGGGTCGCAAGCGTTGCCACCAGCAGCTCGCGACCCCCGATCGACAGTATCAACGCCGTCCCGATAGCCGATATCGCGAGGAGAGCGCTCAGGCGGGCGTTCGAATGGGTCAATTGAGGATCACGCTACTCTTCGCGAACGTGATGGTGATCCGTGTGCCTTGCTTGGGATCGCTGACGATTGCAAGCGTGGCGCCGTGCGCATCAACGAGTTGGCGCACGAGCGGCAAGCCAATGCCGGAGCCACTGCCGCGGCTGCTGGTCGAAAGGTTTGCCGCTGCGAGCTTCGAGCCGCCTGCGGGGATCGGCGCCAGAATGCGCGCAATGTCAGATTTGCTTATTCCCGTGCCCGAATCGCTTATCTCGAGCAGCACGCTTTTTTCACCGTTTTGCTGCGTCGTAATTTTGATCAGGCCGCCATGTGGCGTGAAGCGCAGGGCGTTGGACAGCACATTGAAAATCATTTGCCGGATTGCACGGCCATTTGCCAGGACGAGCGGAATCGATTGGCTAAGTTTCGTTTCTAATTGGACACCAGCGCGCGAAGCGATCGGCTGCATCGCTAGACCGCAGCTTCGCGCGATTGCATTGAGATCAACCTCGTCAAAATCGAGATGCCGACGTTCGTCCGGCACTGCGTCGCGCTCGCCTTCCATCATCGCATGTACCAGATCGAGTGTGTGTCGCGCACTGTCGTGGATATCTCCAGCGTACGCTTTGTAACGAGGGTTGCCCATGGCGCCGAGCCGCTCGTCGCGCATTATTTCTGCCAGCGATACGATGGCGCTCAGTGGTGTCCGCAATTCATGAGCGAGGGTCGCGAGTGCCGATGGTGTGTTGGATCGATTTGGAATTAACTCCGGGCGTTCGGTCTGATTGGAGATCACATTTTGCGCCGGTGCGGATGGTGTCGATGCCTCGGTTTCAAAGGGGAAAACGAGCTGTTCAAAATTAAGTGGCGGCGGAAATTTGGGCGACGGCGTGACGACCAAACGAGAGGAGCGAGCACTTTCGTCTTTTTGTTCATCGGGCGCTGCCTCCGCTTCATGCGCGGGAAGAGGGGTCGCTGGCGAAGGTTGTTGCAGGGGCCGGCTTCCGGCGCGTATCCGCCGCGCTATTTCGCGCAGCGTTGCAAGATCGTCTTGTGGCGCGGGAGCGGGTGATGAAACGGGTTTCGGCACCGCAATCCTGGAGCGTGGTCCTATCACGATCAGGACAAGCGCGCGATCTTCATATCGCACCGTTTCCAAGCGTCCGGTCAGTGCTTTCGGGCCGGACGGAGTCCAAAAAAGTATCGTGTCGTCATGAGGCGCGGCATTGAGCCCGAATGCCGCGTGTGCCTTGATCGCTCCCCAGCCGGGCATCGAGGGATCGAGATCGATCGCTCGCGCATCGCCAATGCCCAGGCAAGCTGCGCCGGCGGCGTTACAGCTAACAAGCTGATGTGCCACCGGATCGACGATCAGTACGGGATCGCGCTGCTCCGCTAGCCATGCCTCTCCCGTCAGTGCGGGTGCCTTCGCACGGTGGCGGTCGAAAGGCGTGGTGACGTTCACGCTAAAAAAGTTTCCGGTTGGCTTAACTCTCGACAGCATCAATACTATTACCGATGCTGCCTTGGCGAGAGTAATGGTGGCTTATAGTGCATTGAACCACTGGCCGGTTTCGCACGATCTGCTATGCTGGAGATCGGATCGTCTCCGGACGGGCGGCAAAATATAACCTTCCTCAGGAGTCTCAGTCATGGATTTCAAGCCTCAAATGCCGCAAATGCCACCAATGGAAATTCCCGAGCCGGTGCGCCAATTGGCCGAACGCAATGTCGAACAGAGCCGGTCGGCCTACATGCAATTCGTCGAGATGGCACGTCGGGCACAGGACATGGTGACCAAGTCGTCTGGCACGATGACGCAAACGGCTCTCGATATTCAATCCAAGGCCATGCGGTTCGCGGAACAGAACGTCGATGCGGGTTTTACACTCGCCACTGAATTGTCCAAAGCGCGTGACATGAAAGAATACTTCGAGATTCAACAAAAACACGCTCAACGTCAAATGCAAGCCTATGCTACGCAAGCGCAGGAGCTGGGTCGGCTGATGACGGAAGCCGCTCAGAAGGTACAGCCGAAAACATAAATCACGCGCCAACGTACCCCAAACCGTCGTTCGATCTGCCTTCGATGTGCATTTTGCTTGACGTAGACGGGGTGTTTGTCGTTGTAGACAGGATGCAGGGTCGTGTCCGCTTGAAGTTGCGGACAACCCTTGAAGAGCCGCTGTAGCTCAGTTGGTTAGAGCACTAGATTGTGGATCTAGGGGTCCCCCGTTCAAGCCGGGGCAGCGGTACCATTTCTCCCACTTGTTCGAGCGTCATCGCCGCGGTGTTGGCGCATGTTTGTCGAGCAGACCTTCCGATTTAAGATCGGCCCACATCTGAGCCGGCACGTGTTGCGATAGAGCCGCAACATTGCTGCGCACTTCAGCCGGTGTTACCGCGCCCAGAACCAGCGACGATACTGCTGGTCCAGCCAAACCGAAGTGGAGCGCCGCGGTCGGTAGCGAGACGCCATGAGCCGCCGCTACACGCGCAATAGCGGTGGCCTTTTCTAAAATGGCAGGTGGAGCGGCCACATAATTGTATTTGGCACCGGCGACAGGACCCGTCGCGAGAATGCCGGAGTTGAAAACTCCGCCGAGGAGTACGCCGACATCTTTTTTCTGCGCGAGGGGTAAAACTTCCGCGAGTGCCGGTTGCTCCAGCAGTGAATAGCGACCGGCCAGCAGCATGCAGTCGAAGTCGCCGTCGCGCAGGTAGCGGGCGGCGTATTCAGTATCATTGAGGCCGATGCCGATGCCCTTGATGACGCCTTCGCCACGCAATTTTTCAAGCGCTTTATAAGCCCCCGCCATCGCCGTTCGGTAGTGCTTCTCGCCGAGCTCGGGACCGTGCGACCAGGCATCCGCGTCGTGAATCAACAGGATGTCGACCTTTGGAAGGCCGAGCCGCAGCAGGGAATGCTCGTGCGAACGCATGGCTGCGTCGTATCCGTATTCGTGCACGACGTCGAACGACAAGCCGCCGACATACCGCGTGCTCTTGGTACGCCCGTTCGGGGCCGGAACCATCAGGCGGCCAACCTTGGTCGACACTGTAAAACTTGCCGGAGGAAGTCGCCGCAATGCTGTTCCAATCCGATGCTCAGCGATGCCCTGTCCGTACATCGGCGCCGCATCGAAGTGGGTGATGCCGGCAGCTGCGGCAGCTTCAACCGTCGCAATCGCGGTTGCATCGTCTAAGTGCTCGTAGATGTCGCCAAGCGGCGCCCCACCGAAACCTAGGATCGTCACATCGATTCCGGTGCGCCCTAGTTTGCGTTGCGCGATCGGCATGAGCACGTCTCCCTCAGGATGGCAGCGCTTCGGATGTTGATGTTGACACGAGCGGGCTGACAATCCCAGGGTCTTATCAAAACATGGAAGGATCTGACGTGACCATAACGAGCCGGTTCGGACTGAGCTGCGCGATCTCAACTCCATTCGCTGCGGCCGGCAATGTCGACGTCCCGCGCCTTGTCGAGCATGCCAAGGATCGCTTGGCTCGCGGGTGCGATAGCATCACGCTGTTCGGTACCACCGGCGAAGGCGCTTCCGTTGGCCTTTCCGCGCGGGACGCCATTATGGATGCGATGGTCAAGGCTGGCATTACCCCTCGCACGCAGTTACTCTCGACCGTAGTTGCTTCTTCGATCGAGGACGCCGCCGACCAGGCGAAGCTGGCGCTCGATGCTGGCGTTCGCGGCATGTTGCTAACGCCACCGTTCTATTTCCGGGCCGTCAGCGACGATGCGATTTTTGCCTGGTTCGGCCAACTGTTCGACAGGCTCGGTGGTCAAGCCCGGGATATGTTCGCCTATCATCTGCCGAGTGTGACGGGCATGCCGCTTTCGATCGATCTGATCGGACGACTGAAAAGCGCATTCCCAGGCGTCATCGTCGGCGTGAAAGACAGCTCAGCCACCTGGTCGAATACGGAGGCGCTTCTGAAGCAGCATTCCGATTTGATGATCCTTGTCGGTGACGAGCGCGACCTCGCGAAATCCGTGCGCATGGGCGGTTCCGGTTCGATCTGCGGCGTCGCCAACGTGGCGCCGGAAATATTGATCGGTGCCGCGAAGCATGGCCGCGAGGATGCGCGTATACGCCCGGTCGTGGAGGCGATCATCGCGCACCCGGTGTTGCCTGCGATTAAAGCGCTAATCGCTCATCAAAAGCGCGATCCGAATTGGGCCCGCATGCGCCCGCCGATGGTCGAGCTTGACTCTACGGCAGCCGAAAAACTCATCGCGTCTTTCGACAAGGCGATGGCAACGCCACTGGATTGAGTCAGACGTCAGCTACGAAACACGACGCCAACAAGCAGAGATAGCGACGCCGCCAGCGATACCGGCAATCGAAGTGCCATGAACCAGGACGGCGCCTCGCCAGCTTTTGCACAGCGGAAATCATAAATGCTCATGCCAACGTACGCGGCGATCATCAACCACGCGCCGGCTTTCACCGGAGCTAACAGGCCGATCCAAGCAAACAACGCGGGAATGAAACTAGCGGTGTAGCGGCGCCATTCGGTGGTGTGGCCCCATCTTCCGGGTTTACCCAACCCCGTCACGAGCATCGCCAGTCCCCAATACACGGCGCTCATGAAAGTCAGCACGATGGCTGCGTAAACCATCAGCGTATATTCGTTGTCGATGCCAGGCACGTTGATGCCCATCCAGATCATGCTGGCGAGCGTCGTGAGGGGAAATGAGGCAGCCCCTGCGAGGAGGAAAGCCGGCAACGGCATTTTCTGCTTTTCGGGGAAAGTCGGCGTCGTCATGGCTTTGGTGTCCTCGGTAGGCACGGTTTACTGCGCCAATGCTGTCGGCAAACAATCACGAACGGCACGATTTTGACTCCAGAGTTTGGTGTCAGAGTAAATTCATGGGTATTATTCAGGTCATGAAAACGCAAAAATCAAATGCAACCGTTGCGCCACGCGCTGGCGAGGTGGCTATTGACCTACCGGCTTCGGCCGACGCGGAAGTTTACTTCATCGGTCATATTCGAACCGAATATGCAACTCGCGCCGATTGTCCGAAGAACGGCCGCAAAAGCACCGCCGAGGCGATAATCGAACTCGATCCCCGCTTTGCTGATGGCCTGCTCGGCATCGAACGCTGCTCGCACTTGATCGTGCTCTATTGGATGGACGAGGCGCGTCGCGACCTAGTCCGGCAGGTGCCAGCACATCTGGGCAAGCCGCGCGGCACGTTTGCTTTACGCTCGCCCGTGCGGCCAAATCCGATCGCACTTTCGGTCGTCGAGCTTATGAAAGTTGACGGAACGCGCTTGACGATCCGCTACATCGACTGTCGGGACGGCACGCCGCTCATCGACATCAAGCCCTACTATGCGACGACCGATAGCATACCCGATGCTCACCGACCGGAGTGACTTAGATCGTACCCTCGTCAGCGGCTATCACAGGCTTGGCCTGGCCGAGGTATCGGACCTCGAGTTCGGCGGTGTCGGTTTTGCCGATTTGGCTCAGATTGCGACCGAGCCATTTTGCAGCTTCCGTCCGGCCCGCTCTAAACAAGTACGACAACAGCTCTGCATCAGCCTTCATCTTCGTTGCTGTCGCCAAGTTTGAAGTATGCCGGCCGGTCTCGATCACGTGAAATCTGTGCCGTCTCAATCGAGCGATTGCTCCACCCGGATCAGCGAACCAGCCGAGACGCGTTCCTCGCGCTGCCGCGATCAATTCAATATGGTGCTGAAACGGTTGATTGAACGTCATCTCACTCATGTGAGCCGCGATTTCGGACGCTGTTTTTGGTACGCTAGGCCGCACCGCATGATTGAGCACCACGATCATCGTGTCCTCCACCGGGCTCTCGGTTGCCAGTGTTATAATGTCTGGATTGGCCGAAAAGCCGCCGTCCCAGTAAGCGTGGCCATCGATCTCGACAGCATGGTGGACTGTCGGCAGACAGGCAGACGCCAGCACGGCATCGACGGTCATGTCATGCCGGCGGAACAGCCGTGCGCGGCCGGTCGCGACGTCTGTCGCGGCAATCAGAAGTTCCAACTCCGATTTGGTCCGCAATAGTTCGAAGTCGATATGGTCGTTGAGCAATGTGCGTAGCGGGTCAAAGCCCAAGGGATTAAATTCGTAAGGCGACATCCGGCTCGCCATCGAGGCGACGGTACTGGCCATAAACGGGTTCATGGCGGTCAAGTCCGGCGGTTGCGATTTTTCGATCGCCTGCCACACGGCTTTCAACGTCGCTCGGGCCTCGTCGCGGCCGCCTTTCGCCAGTCCCGACGCCAATGCGACAGCGTTGACGGCGCCAGCGCTGGTGCCACTGATCCAGCCGAAGTCGAGATTGTCGTCTTCGAGCATTTGGTCGAGGACGCCCCAGGTGAAAGCGCCATGTGCGCCCCCGCCTTGCAGAGCCAGGTTAAGGCGCATCGGTTTTCGTTTCGGCACGCGAATGCTCGCTTCCAGCTATGATGGGGGAGCGTTAACCATTAGCACAAGCCGACCGGGAGTACGACCGGCAATCCATCGACTGCGGCAATGCGGGCCTCAATGCCGAACGCCGCTTTGAGCAGCGGCGCGGTTATGACTGAGTCAGGTGCACCGTCGGCCAGCACGCGACCATCCTTAATCAATATAATGCGCTGGCAATATCGTGCCGCAAGTGAAAGATCATGCATGGCAACGGCGACAGTATGCCCCGATCGTGTAAGGCTCGCGAACCTGTCGAGCAGTGCCAGTTGGTGTGCTGGGTCAAGGCCGGCTGCAGGTTCATCGGCCAGCAATATTGGTGTATCCTGCGCGAGAACGCGCGCCAAAAGTACGCGTGCAAGTTCCCCGCCTGATAAATCCGTCACCGGCCGGGCACGAAACTGTGTGACGTCCATGTCAGTCATGGCTCGTTCAACGGCCGCCGCATTGGCCTCGTTCGAACTTGCATGCGGCATGCGTCCGAGGCCCACCGTCCGCTCAACGGTAAGAGGCCAGTGCACGATGCGTTGCTGCGGCAGATAACCGATGCGCCGAGCAAGTCGTTGCCGGTCCCATTTCTCGAGAGCGATATCATCGAGTAGCACGTATCCGCTTGCCGGCTGTAGCAATCCGGCCAAGGCGCGTAGCAGCGTCGACTTGCCGGCGCCGTTTGGGCCAATGATTGCCGTCAGCTCGCCGGCTCGCAATTCGAGTGTCACATCGGTGATCACCGCGCGGCGACCGAGCGCCACGCTAAGATCGCTGGTGCGCAGGGTCATGGCCCGATCTCCTGGCGCGTCTTGATGACCAGCCACAGGAAGAATGGCGCGCCGATTAGCGCGGTCAGTACGCCGAGTTTCAAATCTCCGATTGGTGCGAGAATGCGCAACACGACGTCGGCCACGAGGACCAGACACCCGCCGCCGAGCGCACTCATGACGAGGAGGCGGCCTGGCTCGTTCGCGGCAAAGCGGCGGAGCAAATGCGGCACCACGAGCCCAACAAATCCTATTCCACCGGCAACGGATGTCGCGGCACCAATTGCCAGCGCCGTTCCGGCAACGAGCTTCAATCGAAGACGCCTGAGATCAAGCCCGAGATTTGCCGCCACATCATCACCGAGCGACAGCGCATCAAGGTCGCGACGGAGTGTGAGCAGGATTGTGCATCCAACAATTATCAGTGGAGCCGCGATCCATACGTGAACAAGGCTGCGGTCATTCAACGAGCCGAGCATCCAGAACACCATCTCGACCGCCGCGAATGGATTCGGCGAAAGATTGAGGGCGAGCGTCGTCAGTGCTCCAGCTAGGCTCGATATGGCGACGCCAGCGAGGATCAGAGTAACTGGGCCACTGTGTGATCCGGCGAGAAGCATCACTGCGAACGTCGCCGTTGCCGCGCCGATCAAGCCGCCGATCGGCAGTGCCAGCACAAACGTGGCCGCGGCGCCGGAGTGGATCGCGATCACTGCACCGAGTGACGCGCCCCCCGTCACTCCAAGCAGTCCAGGCTCCGCCAACGGGTTTCGGAGATAGCCTTGCAAAGCCGCGCCGCAAAGTCCAAGTGCCGCGCCGATCACTGCGCCGAGGATCGCGCGCGGCAGGCGAATTTCGGTGAAGATCAACCACGCGGCTTGTGTTCCCCCAGGAAAGCCGAAGCCGGCCGGTCCGATCATCAGGGATGCTACAAAGGTCAATGCCAACCCGCAGGCGAGCCAGAATTCCGCTCGATACTGCCGTGTCATGGAATTTTCGACACCGGTAGCCGATCGCGGGCGGCGGCCAGCATCCCGACGGCGTCAGAAATTCGCGGGCTTCCGCAGAGCCACAGCGGCATCGGCAATTCCATGCCAGCGGTCTTCGCCATGATGCGGGCGAGAGCGGGGTGTCGCAAGTTGTCTGACACGACGGTTCGGTATGTGTGCATGCCTTGCGCCAACACCACGAGATCGGGTGGCATGACGACTATGCTTTCGAGCGCAAGCCGTGTGCCCGTAGCCGTCGCGCGCCGATCCATCTGGTTCGCAAGGCCGGCGGCTTTCAGCGCCGCATCGGCCAAGCTGCCGGTGCCGGATACGAGGCCGTTGACTTGATAGACGAGTGCCTCCGGGTGACGCGCGGCCTTTGACTGGGCGGATGCAAGAGCCCGGTCGAAGCGGGCTACTACTTCCTCGCCCCGCGCGGTTTCGCCGACCGCTGCCGCCACCTGCCTGACGGTCGACCGGATCATTGCAAAGTCAGTAGCGAACGGCACCAACTCCACTCGCCGGCCGAGACGACGCAACAAATCGACCGTGGGAGTTGCAGCGTAAGGGCTGACGAGGACGAGGTCGGGGTCGAGCGCGAGGACTTCCTCGGCGCCGCCGGCAATCAACTTGACAGCCGTGATTTCTCCGGCGACCGCCGAGACGTTACGGTCACCGGCAAGCCAACTCAACGCAGCGATACGATCCCGCGGAACCAATTCCAGCACGATTTGGTCGGTGCACAAATTGAGCGAGACAATGCGGCGGGGCTGGATTTCGGCATTCGCTCGCGCGCCGAGCATAATGCTCAGCAGTAACGTGAGAACGCTCCAGCCCCGCCGCGACATGGCGCTAGTCCTTCTTCGCAAAGCTAAGGGAGTTCTTGTCCTCGAAGGTCAGGCGAACACCCGCGTAAACTGTAGCGCCGGGAGTGTTGTAGCCAAACACCTCTTCGTACTTTTGGTTCGCAAGATTTTCCACACGACCGAAGACTTCCACGCCCGGTTGAACTTTGTAGGAGGCTGCCGCGGTAATTAGCAGGTAATCATCGAGCTTCACGCGCTCAGGGTTGAAGGTGGGAAAGCCAAAGTTCGGATCAACGCCGATGCGGAAAGCCGTGTCTTCGGAACGGCCGTTGTAAGC
>JANLXZ010000131.1:0-3091 GCA_031365375.1 Hyphomicrobiaceae bacterium
GAGAGCCGGATCGATTTCGCGCTGCCAGCAACCGAAGTGCACAATCATATCCGCGGTCTGTCACCCTTCCCCGGAGCGTGGTTCGAGATCGGCACCAGCAAGGGGTGCGAACGTATCAAG
This sequence comes from Hyphomicrobiaceae bacterium, assembly GCA_031365375.1. Classification (GTDB taxonomy): domain Bacteria; phylum Pseudomonadota; class Alphaproteobacteria; order Rhizobiales; family Hyphomicrobiaceae; genus JAKFWF01. The sequence goes on from JANLXZ010000131.1 coordinate 121, forward strand.
GTCCTGCGCTCGCTGGTCGTCGAAGCGGCGGGTAAACCCGGAACCGTGATCGACGATGCGCTCACCGTCGCTTGCGCGACCGGCGCCCTGCGCATTGTCGAAGTTCAGCGGGCGGGAAAGAAGCCGATGAGCGCGGCGGATATGCTGCGTGGTTTCGACGTGCCGCCCGGCACCGAGCTTAACCCTGCGGATTAACCCTGCAATCCAAATAACCGCTGTAACAAGGGCAAACGGGAGTTATCGTGGCGCATCAAATCGATGCCCCCGGGAGCCGCGTCATGTCATTCGTTCGTTTGATTGCGCTTGCAGCGATGGTCGCGTCGGTAGCTTCGTCGTCCGCACTCGCAAGTGAGCTGATCCGGATCGAGCCGCGGCCCTATTACGGTGCCGTCGTCTCCATTGAAAACGGCGTGCGCGTATACCGTGCCTTGCCAACGCAAAGCTTGATGATCATCAACCCCGACAACAAGACCCCTGTCAGCCTGAATTTCTCGCGAAGCGTCGAACACCGTGCCGCTGACGGTTTGTCCAGCAACGGGGGCGGCATTGCGGGTGGCGGCGGTGATATCGGCTACGGCGGCGCTGCCTTCTATCCGGGCCTCGGCACCAATCCCACCCGCAATAAGCGCGATGTGAGCGGCGTCGGAACCGGCGCTCGCGTGCACAGACTGCGGAGCCATAAGCCGAAGCATCGCTGATCGATCGATGATCTCACCGATCGTGCAGGTGGGGCCTCGCAGGAGGCCTTTTTGTTTTCGCAATTTTTGAGGGTTCAAACCGCTCTTCTGGTATGAGCAGCCGACATCCCTTCAGAAATTTCGCGAAGCCGTGATCCATGCCCCGCTACCGTATGACCATCGAATATGACGGCTCACCCTTTACCGGTTGGCAGGGACAGCCGGGTATGTCCACCATCCAAGGCTCGCTGCAGACGGCTTACCTCGGCTTCACTGGCGAGGACGTCTACGTGCGCGGCGCCGGCCGCACCGATACCGGCGTTCATGCGCTGGGTCAGGTTGCTCACGTTGACCTCAGATTACCGCGCCCGCCACTGAAGATCCGTGAGGCGATGAATTTCTACCTTCGGCCGCACCCGATCTCCGTCGTTCATTGTGAGGAAGTATCGCTGGAGTTTGATGCGCGGTTCTCGGCAACCTCGCGCCACTACCTCTATCGTATATTGAACCGCCGTGCCCCACCCGCACTCGACATCAACCGCGTTTGGTCGGTGACGCTACCGCTCGATGCCGAGGCGATGCACGTGGCAGCGCAGCGTCTGCTGGGCCGCCACGATTTCACGACATTTCGTGCCTCCGCGTGTCAAGCGCGCAACCCGGTTCGCACGCTGGACCAGCTCGACGTGCGCAGTGTCGGCAGCGAGATTCATATCGAAGCGTCGGCGCGCTCGTTCCTACACAGTCAAGTGCGCTCGATGGTCGGCAGTTTGAAACGCGTCGGCGAAGGCAAGTGGACGACCGATGACCTGACCCGCGCATTCGCCTCGTGCGATCGCGCGGCGTGCGGACCGGTCGCACCAGCCTGCGGTCTTTACCTCGAGCATGTCGCCTATCGCGTTGGCGTGCCGGTGCCACCTGAGGTTATCGAAGAGCTAGCGACCGATGAGTAAGCACTAGCGTTACGAGCTCGCCAGCATACGGTCGACCATTGGGCCGGCCACGCCGAGATAATTGGCCGGATCGACAAGGTTTGCGAGTTGCGTCTCGGTCAGGTGCTTTGTGATCGCAGGGTCGGCCACGAGATGCGACAACAATAAACCGCCGGTGTCGGCAACTTTGCGGCAGCAGGCGTAAACCGCGTCGTGGGCAGCACCGCGACCGACGTGCTTGGCGAGCGCCATCATTACCGCCTCGGCCACGATCAGCCCGCCGGTGATGTCGAGATTTTGACGCATGCGCGGCGCATCGACGATCAAGCCGTCGAGCATGAAGCGGGCTTGTTGTAACGCACTGGCGCTAGCAATGAAGCTTTCCGGAACCGCGATCCACTCCAAATGCCAGGGTCCGGTCGCGCGCTCGTGATCGGCGAGCATTGCATCCAGCATGAGCGCGGAGTGCTGACGCACCGCCTTTGCGATTGCAATGATCAATTCGCAGCTGATCGGATTGCGCTTTTGCGGCATCGTCGAAGATGCGCCGCGGCCCTTCACGAACGGCTCGAAGGCTTCGGCAACCTCGGTTTGCATCATCAGCATGATGTCGGTGGCAATCTTAGCGAGGCTCGCGGTGACGAGGCCAAGGAAGCCAACGGTTTCGGCCATGCTGTCGCGGGCGGAATGCCAAGTCATCGAGGGCGATCCCAGGCCAAGATCCGCCATCAGTTCATCGTGCACGGCGAGCCCCTTGTCGCCGAGCGAGGCAAGCGTACCGGCTGCGCCGGCAAATTGGCCGACGAGAACACGCGGCTTCAGCTGGCTCAAGCGCTCGCGATGGCGGCGGATCATCGAAAGCCAGACCGCCACCTTGTGCCCGAACGTAATCGGCAGTGCGTGTTGGAGATGCGTGCGCCCCGCCATCACCGTGTCCCGGTGGCGTAGGGTGAGTGCGGCAAGCGTCTTGTCGAGCTCAACAAGATCCGCTTCGACGATTGCCAAACCATCGCGGATCTGAAGAACGGTCGCCGTGTCCATGATGTCCTGGGTAGTGGCGCCCCAGTGCAGATATCGACCGGCATCGCCGCAATGCGGCGCCATCTGATGGACAAGACCGACGATCGGATAACCCACGTTATCGGTTTCAGCCTTTAACTTGGCAAAGTCAATTTGACCCTGCGCGCCAGCTTTCTCGATTGCTGCGGCTGCATCGGCTGGGATCACGCCCAGTTTTCCCTGAACGCGCGCGAGAGCGATCTCGACGCTTGCCGCAGCGGCGATAAAAGCTTCATCGTTGAATACCGCGCGCATCGCGGGTGTACCGAATGCATCGCGATAAAGCAGGCTGTCGTAAACGGTGGA
>JANLXZ010000274.1:0-2660 GCA_031365375.1 Hyphomicrobiaceae bacterium
CTGATATCATTTCGATCTCCGCTCATAAAATTGGTGGTCCGAAGGGCATTGGTGCGGTCGTCTTCGCGGGAGATATTCACGGGCTGGAAGCTGCGATCCGTGGTGGCGGGCAAGAGCAGGGACGCAGGGCTGGAACCGAAAACGTTGCCGCAATAGCAGGCTTCGGAGCGGCTGTGGGTGCGGCGATGACAAAAGGGGAAGAGCAGGCGGTGCGCATGAAGCGCCTGCGACAGCGCCTGGAAGCCGGTCTCAAGTCGCATCCAGCTGTCACTGTGTTCGCCGAATCCGTGCCACGGCTGCCGAATACGACGCTTTTCGCCGCACCGGGCATGAAGGCAGAAACTGCCGTTATTGCCTTCGATCTCGAAGGCGTGGCGCTATCCTCCGGCTCCGCTTGCTCGTCGGGCAAAGTGCAACCGTCTCATGTGCTTGCCGCGATGTCGGTTCCTCGGCAACTCGCTGACGGAGCGCTGCGCCTGAGTACGGGCTGGCAGACCACGGAAGCGGACATTGACCGCTGTCTTGAGGCTTGGAGAAAGCTGTCAGGTGTATTAGTTAGAGGATAGCAATCGGCTTGAATGGTTCTAAACCTAGCGCATAAATTGCGCCCAAGCCCTTCTACAACCTAGTGTTCCACCGCGGTCCTTGAAACCGCGAGCGGAGGAATGAATGGCTGCCGTCCAAGAAACCGTCGATCGGGTTCGCCAGATCGACGTCGATCAATATCGATATGGGTTTGAGACCATCATCGAATCCGACAAGGCCCCAAAGGGGCTGTCGGAAGATACCGTCCGTTTTATTTCCGAGAAGAAGAACGAACCGGCCTGGATGCTGGAATGGCGTCTTGAGGCGTATCGCCGCTGGCTGACCATGGAAGAGCCAACCTGGGCACGCGTCCATTATCCGAAGATCGATTATCAGGATTTGTATTACTACTCGGCACCGAAGAAGAATGTGCTGGCGTCGCTCGACGAAGTCGATCCGGAAATTCTCAAGACCTACGAGAAGCTCGGCATTCCTTTGCGCGAGCAGGAAATGCTGGCTGGTGTTGTGCGCCCTGAAGGCGAGCGCCGCGTGGCCGTCGATGCCGTGTTCGATTCGGTTTCGGTCGCGACGACGTTCCAGGCTGAGCTGAAGGCCGCCGGCGTGATCTTTATGCCAATCTCGGAAGCGATCCGCGAGCACCCTGAACTCATCAAGAAATATCTCGGCACCGTGGTACCGACGACGGACAATTATTTCGCGACGCTGAATTCGGCCGTATTCTCCGATGGCTCATTCGTTTATGTGCCGCCGGGCGTGCGATGCCCGATGGAACTGTCGACCTACTTCCGCATCAACGAGCGCAACACCGGCCAGTTCGAACGCACGTTGATTATTGCCGACAAGGGCTCGTATGTGAGCTATCTCGAAGGCTGCACGGCTCCGCAGCGCGACGAGAACCAGTTGCACGCGGCTGTCGTTGAACTCGTCACCCATGACGACGCCGAGATCAAATATTCGACAGTGCAGAACTGGTATCCGGGCAACTCCGAGGGCAAGGGCGGTATCTACAATTTCGTCACCAAGCGCGGCGACTGCCGTGGCAAGAATTCCAAGATTTCGTGGACACAGGTCGAGACCGGCTCTGCGATCACCTGGAAATATCCAAGCTGCATCTTGCGCGGCGACAACTCGCGCGGCGAATTTTATTCGATCGCGATTTCGAAAGGCTACCAGCAGGTCGATTCCGGCACCAAGATGATTCATCTGGGCAAGAACACCACCAGCCGGATTATTTCGAAGGGTATCGCTGCCGGCGTATCGCAAAACACCTATCGCGGTCTCGTCACGGCCCATCGCAAAGCGACCGGCGCGCGTAATTTCACGGCCTGCGATTCGCTTCTGATTGGCGATAAATGCGGCGCGCATACTGTGCCGTACATCGAAGCCAAGAATTCATCGGCGCTGTTCGAACACGAAGCAACCACATCGAAGATTTCAGAAGACATGCTGTTTTATTGCGTGCAGCGCGGATTGAGCCAAGAAGAAGCCGTGGCGCTCGTCGTCAATGGCTTCGTCAAGGACGTGCTGCAGCAATTGCCGATGGAATTCGCAGTCGAGGCGCAGAAGCTGATCTCGATCTCGCTGGAAGGAAGTGTTGGATGACCGCGTTGCTCGAAGTCAAAGGTCTCAAGGTTCAGGTTGAAGATAACGAGATCCTTCACGGTCTCGACCTCGTCGTGAATCCCGGACAAGTCCACGCCATCATGGGTCCGAACGGATCGGGAAAATCCACGCTGTCTCATGTCATCGCGGGCAAGCCCGGTTACGAAGTGACCGCCGGCGAAATCCTGTTCAGGGGCGAAGACCTGCTGGAGATGTCCCCCAATGAGCGCGCCGCCAAGGGTGTCTTCCTTGCGTTCCAGTATCCGGTTGAAATTCCCGGCGTGACCACGATGAATTTTCTCCGCACGGCGTTGAACGCGCAACGCAAGGCGAGGGGCGAAGCCGAATTTCTGGTGCCGGATTTTCTCAAGAAGGTCCGTGCCGTCGCTGACTCGCTCAACATTCCGATGGATATGCTCAAGCGCGGCGTCAATGTCGGGTTTTCCGGCGGCGAGAAGAAGCGTAACGAGATTCTGCAGATGGCGCTGTTCGAGCCTGCCGTCTGCATCCTC
>JANLXZ010000302.1:0-2629 GCA_031365375.1 Hyphomicrobiaceae bacterium
GGCTGGCAGCACAAACTTCACGAAGCTGTCGCCACTGGTCTCACGGCGGAAGCCGCCGTCGAGCGTGTGGAGTCGGATACGCGCGCGCGCTTGCTGCGCTCAACCGATCCCTATCTGCGCGACCGCCTGCATGACCTCGAAGACCTCGGCCACAGATTGATGCGGCAACTCGTCGGTCAGGATCATGCGCCATCGCGCGAGCAATTGCCCGACAACGCCATCCTGATCGCGCGCTCGATGGGACCTGCGGCGCTGCTGGATTACGACCGCAAGCTGTTGCGCGGGCTGGTGCTGGAAGAAGGCACGGCCAATTCACACGTCTCTATTGTGGCGCGCGCGCTCGGCATTCCTGCCGTCGGCGAGATTCCGAATGCCGCCGGTCTGGCCGATCCCGGCGACGCCATCATCGTCGATGGCACGTCAGGCTCGATCTACATTCGCCCGTCGAATGAAATCCAGTCGGCCTATGGCGAGCGGGTGCGATTCCGCGCGCGGCGTCAGGAGCAATACCGCGAGCTTCGCGACAAGCCCTGCGTCACCAAGGACGGTCAGGCCATCGACTTGATGATCAACGCCGGCCTTGTGATCGATCTTCCGCATATCGACGACACCGGCTCATCGGGTATCGGGCTGTTCCGCACCGAATTGCAGTTCATGGTCGGCCAGAGCCTGCCGCGCACCAGCGAACAACTCGCGCTGTATCGGACGGTGCTTGATGCCGCAGGCAACAAGCCCGTCACGTTCCGTACGCTCGACATCGGCGGCGACAAGGCGCTGCCGTACATGGACACCATCGTCGAAGAAAATCCAGCGCTGGGCTGGCGTGCGATCCGGCTCGGCCTCGATCGGCCCGGACTTCTGCGCGGACAGATTCGGGCGTTGCTGCGAGCGGCGTCCGGACGTTATCTGCGCGTGATGTTTCCGATGATCTCGCAGGTCGATGAGTTCGATCAGGCCAAGCTCGTCGTCGAGCGGGAATTGACCTATCTCCGTCAGCACGGCCACACTTTGCCCGAGCGAGTCGATGTCGGCACCATGGTTGAAGTACCGGCCCTGCTTTATCAGATGGATGAACTTCTGAAGCGGGTGGATTTCATTTCGGTTGGCTCAAACGATCTGTTTCAATTCCTCTACGCCGTCGATCGCGGCAACTCGCGAGTCACAGACCGCTTCGATACGCTGTCTGCTCCGATCCTACGCGCATTGCGCGACATCGTAAAAAAGGCGAATGGGGCCGGAAAATCAGCGTCCTTGTGCGGCGAAATGGCGTCGCAGCCGCTCGGTGCGCTGGCTTTGATTGCAATCGGATATCGCTCTCTCTCGCTGTCAGCGACAGCGCACGGGCCGGTAAAGGCATTGATTCTCGACCTCGACGCGAAGAAGGCCGAAGCGATGATCACGCCGTTGCTCGATGCGCCATCTGGCAGCGTGTCGGTGCGCAACCGGCTGATGGAATTCGCGCAAGCCGAAGGGCTTTCGCTTTAGCGGGCCTTTGCCAACGTTCTGCAAGCCGCCGCTGTTAGTTCTTCCATTTTCGTTACCCGAGATATTCGCGATGTTGCCTGAAGCCAAACTCGATACTTTGCTGGCGCGTCACGCATCGCTGGAATCCGAATTGCTCGGTCAGGTGAATTCCGAAACATATGTTCGGATCACGCGCGAGCTCAGCGAGTTGACGCCGGTGGTCGATGCGGTGAAAGCATATCGCTTGGTGGCGAAAGAAATTGCCGATCTCGATGCATTGATGGCTGACGCCACGACAGAGCCAGACATGCGCACGATGGCGGAGACCGAGCGGCCGCAACTCGAAGCGCGGCGCGATAAGCTCGCACAAGATATTCGTGTCGCATTGCTGCCGAAAGACGCGATGGACGAGCGCAATGTGGTGCTCGAAATCCGCGCCGGCACCGGCGGCGACGAGGCGTCGCTGTTCGCAGGCGATCTATTCCGGATGTACGAGCGCTTTGCATCTCTTCTGGGCTGGAAGGTGGATGTGATTTCCGCCAGCGAAGGCACCATGGGCGGCTACAAGGAAATCATCGCCGAACTGAAAGGCCGTGGCGCGTTCGCAAAGCTGAAATTCGAATCCGGTGTGCATCGCGTGCAACGCGTGCCGGACACCGAGACGCAGGGTCGCATTCATACGTCGGCGGCAACCGTGGCAGTGTTGCCTGAGGTCGAAGAGGTCGATGTCGATATCAAGAGCGACGATCTGCGCATCGAAACCATGCGCGCCGGGGGCGCCGGCGGACAACACGTCAACAAGACGGAATCCGCGATTCGCATCACCCACATTCCGACCGGTATTGTCGTGATGATGCAGGACAGCCGCTCGCAGCATAAGAACCGCGCGTCGGCGATGAACATCCTGCGTTCGCGCATCTACGACGCCGAGCAGCAGCGCATCAACGCCGTCCGGTCCGCCGAGCGAAAGGAAAAGGTCGGCTCCGGCGACCGCTCCGAGCGCATCCGCACCTACAATTTTCCGCAAGGCCGCGTCACCGATCACCGCATCAACCTGACGCTCTATAAGCTTCCGCAGGTGATGTCGGGCGAAGGCGTGGGCGAGCTGGTCGATGCGCTGACGACGGAACATCAGGCCGCACAGCTCGCCGCCCAGGGCGCCGCG
>JANLXZ010000317.1:0-36170 GCA_031365375.1 Hyphomicrobiaceae bacterium
GAAAATAGCGTGGCCTGGACTGCGCCTATTCATGGTCTCGACTACCGGCGAACATTACGCGTGGTACGTGCTCGACGAGGCGTTGGTACCGCGCGCAGCAGAGCCGCCGGCAGCTATCCTCAAGCTCGTCGAGCGCATCGCCGAGAATTGCGAACCGGCGCTGTCGACGGTGCTCTTCATGGGCGGAGCGGGTGGCTCGCTGCGCGCGGGCGTGACGGAGAATCCGGTGCGGCTTACGCAGTCGGTTAAAGGCCGCCTTACCCGCGTGACCTGTGGCGGTGCTCCAACGTACGTCTGGCCGGGCGGTGGCATCACCGTGATGGTCGATGTGGCAGCGCTGCCCGACAAGTCCACCGGCTATGTGCCGACACCCGCGCTCGTCTTCCCGATCGAGTTCACGTTGCGACTGGCGGATTACCAGGCGATGGGCGGACACATGGAGCACGTGGTGCCGATCGCCGACGTGCAAGCCCGCACCGACGTCGTGCAACAGCGGGAGCCGAAGCGATGACGGCCACGGCACGGCTCATCAGCGGCAACCGTCTGCATCTGCAGCACGGCCCGATCGATCTGATCATCGGGGCGGATGGCGCGACCGGCGAAGTAGAGTGCGCCTATCGAGCTGCATGGGCGGCATTTCCAGCGATCCTTCCGGCGCTGGTTGCACAGTTACCGCTGCTGCGGACGCCGGTCGCTGGCGATTTTCCCCTTTCCCCCCGTCTCCCCCAAAGGGACGGGAGCGAGGGGATTAGTCTCGTCGCCCGTCGCATGATTTCAGCCGTCTGGCCTTATCGGGACCGGTTCATTACGCCGATGGCGGCGGTGGCGGGAAGCGTTGCCGATGAAGTGCTCGGCATCATGTGCAGGGCGGCGGCGCTCGATCGGGCTTATGTCAACAACGGCGGCGATATCGCGATCTACTTAGCTGGAACGGCCACGTTCACGGCGGGCATCGTTGGCGACCTGTCGGCACCCGGGATCGACGCGCGAATTGTCATTCGTGCAAACGACACGGTCGGTGGCATCGCCACGTCGGGCTGGCGTGGCCGTTCTCAATCGCTTGGCATTGCCGATGCCGTGACGGCGCTGGCCCGGACCGCTGCCGAGGCAGATGCTGCGGCAACCATCATCGCCAATGCCGTCAACGTCAACGATCCCTCAATTCAGCGGCTGCCCGCGCACGCGGTAAAGCACGACAGCGATCTTGGCGATCTATTGGTAACTGTAGGCGTTGGTCAGCTGTCGGACGAGCAGAGATCGCGCGCTATTTCGAACGGCGTTGCATGCGCCCGCGAAATTCTTTCGAAAAACCTGATTGTTGCAGCCTACATTCAGTTGCAAGGTGAAATGGTGGTGGTTGGCGGGAATGCGCTGATTGCTAGTGCCGCTTGAGGAGGACGAACGTATGAAGATTTTGTCGAGGTTAGTCGTCTTGGTTGCTGGCCTTGCCGCCACGGAAGCGCTTGCGCAGGATGCGATCAAGATCGGCGAAATCAACAGCTACAAGGCACAACCGGCATTCCTGGAACCTTACAAAAAGGGCTGGGAGTTGGCCGTCGAAGAGATCAACAAGGCGGGTGGCATCGGTGGCCGCAAGCTGGAAGTCATCTCGCGCGACGACAACGCCACGCCCGGCGATGCCGTGCGCGTTGCCGAAGAGCTGGTCAGCCGCGAGAACGTCGTGTTGCTGACCGGGTCGTTCCTTTCGCACATCGGTCTGGCCATTTCGGACTTCGCCAAGCAGCGCAAAATCCTGTTCGTCGCAGCCGAGCCGCTTACAGACAAAATCGTTTGGGACAGCGGCAACAAGTACACCTACCGGCTGCGCGCCTCGACTTACATGCAAACGTCGATGCTGGTCGCCGATGCCGCCAAGCTCAGTAAGAAGCGTTGGGCCATCGTTTATCCGAACTACGAGTACGGTACCTCGGCCGTCGCATCTTTCAAGGCACTGATGAAGGCTGCCCAACCCGACGTCGAGTTCGTCAACGAACAGGCATCGCCCCTCGGTAAGATCGATGCCGGCGCGGTCGCACAGGCGTTGGCCGATGCCAAGCCCGATGCGATCTTTAATGTCACGTTCGGTGCCGATCTCTCTAAGTTCGTGCGCGAAGGCCAAACCCGCGGCCTGTTCAAGGACATGCCAGTGTTCAGCCTGTTGTCCGGCGAGCCAGAATATCTCGATCCGCTGAAAGGCGAGACGCCGGTCGGCTGGTACGTCACGGGCTATCCGGCGGCCGACATCGCGACGCCCGAACACAAGGCGTTCTTTGACGCCTACAAGGCAAAGTATAACGAGGCGCCGAAGCTCGGCTCCGTCGTCGGTTACTCGGCGATCCAGACGATCGCGGCAGCATTGAAGAAGGCCGGCGGAACCGACACCGAAAAGCTGGTGACGGCAATGTCCGGCCTCGAAGTCGGCACGCCGTTCGGCAAGGTCATGTATCGCACGCAGGACAATCAATCGACAATGGGTGCCTACGTCGGGCGCCTGGGCGTCAAGGCTGGTGCCGGCGTGATGACGGACTGGCGCTACGAGCCAGGTGATAAACATTTGCCGTCTGACGCCGACGTCAAGGCCCGCCGCCCGGCGAACTGAATAGTTACGTCACAAAACTGGCGTCATCCTCGGGCTTGTCCCGAGGATGACGCAGAGGGGAGGCGTTGCCTCCGCAAATTGTAGCGTTTTGACGGACCTGCCCGTCATGAGTAACCGACGGCTGCCCTGACGAGAAACTTGAAGCCGGCGCAATCATAACGCCACGAGGCCGATGCTCTCCTCTTTCCTCATCCAGACGCTGAACGGGCTAGCCAGCGCCTCGCTGTTGTTTCTGGTGGCGCTCGGGCTTTCGCTGATTTTCGGCGTGACGCGGATCGTCAATTTCGCGCACGGCTCGCTCTATATGCTGGGGTTATATCTCGCGACTACGATCTCGCACAAGCTTGGTGGCGCGTTGGGCTTTTGGGGTGGCGCGTTACTCGCGGCACTCATCGTCGGATTGGTCGGTGCGCTGATCGAGATCGTCATCCTTAAACGCATCTACGCCGCGCCTGAACTGCTGCAGTTGATTACCACATTCGGCATCGTACTGGTGATCAAGGATGCAGCGCTCTACTTCTGGGGCCCGGACGACATCCTCGGCCCCAAAGCCCCTGGCTTCACCGGTGCAGTGATAATTCTCGGCCGTGCGGTACCGACCTACGATCTGGTCCTCATCGTACTGGGCCCACTGTTTCTCGCGCTCACCTGGCTACTGTTGACGCGCACCCGCTGGGGCACGACGGTTCGCGCCGCCACCCAAGATCGTGAAATGGCGGCAGCGCTTGGCGTCAATCAAGTCGTGCTGTTCACCACCGTATTTGCGCTCGGCTCGTTCTTGGCTGGTCTTGGCGGTGCTCTGTCGATGCCGCGCGAGCCGGCCAATTTGACATTGGATCTGTCGATCATCGCCGACGTCTTCGTCGTGGCGGTCGTTGGCGGTCTCGGCAGCATTCCCGGCTCTTACGTGGCAGCCATCGTCGTCAGCGTGGTGAAAGCCTGGTGCATCGGCATCGGCGATGTGACGAGCGGTGGTGTCACGCTGTCGTTCTCGAAACTTACGCTCGCCGCCGAGTTCATCGTCATGGCGCTCGTCCTTATCTGGCGACCGTGGGGACTGTTCGGCGCGGCGCCTTCCGTGCAGCGGCAGACGACGCTTGCTGCAACCCCGCTCGAAGCCTTGGGTAAATCCGATCTGAGATACCTCGCACCTGTGGGTGTGATCCTGGCACTGATACCGATTTTTGCGGACCAGTTCACCGTCGTGTTGGCAACCGACATCGCGTTGTTCGGATTGTTCGCGGCGAGCCTCGGCTTGATGATGGGCGCCGGTGGCATGGCATCGTTCGGTCATGCGGCATATTTCGGAGCGGGCGCCTATGCTGCGGCGATCCTGGTGAAGTCGAGTGTGCCACTGCTCGTTGCCATTCCCGGTGGCGTCGCCTTCGCCGGATTGCTGGCCGCGTGTTTTGGATGGCTCTGCGTCCGGCTCTCGGGCGTGTCGCTGGCGATGCTGACGTTGGCGCTCGCGCAGATCACGTGGGCCGTTGCCTTTCAGTGGGACACCGTAACCGGAGGGTCGAACGGCCTTGTCGGTGTCTGGCCGCCGTCCTGGTTGGCATCGAAACGCGCCTACTACTTGTTTGCAGTAACCATTGCGTCGCTCGCTATTCTGGCTGTGTGGTCGCTCGCCCATTCGCCGTTTGGATATGCGCTGCGGGCCACTCGTGACTCGACCTTGCGCGCGAACGCAATCGGCATCGATACCCGCCGCATCCAATGGGTCGCCTTCACTCTTGCCGGCACGTTTGCCGGGCTCGCTGGAACGTTGTTTGTTTTCTCCAAGGGCTCGCTATCGCCGGATAGCTTGTCGATTCCCCGCTCGATGGATGGCCTCTTGATGGTGCTGTTGGGTGGCGTGCAGACTTTGATGGGCCCCGTTGTCGGTGCCGCCGTCTTCATCGGCCTGCAAGATTGGATCGTGCGCGCGACTAACTACTGGCAGGCCGTCCTTGGAGCGACGGTCATCCTCATTACGATGCTGTTTCCGCAAGGAATCGTCGGCACTGGTCGGGCGCTACTTGCAAACCTTGGGAGGCGCGACCGATGAGCGTGCTCGCGGTTCGCGATTTAGCAAAATCGTATGGCGGCGTGCATGCCGTGCGCGGGGTCACATTCGACGTTGCAGCGGGTGAACTCGTCGCCCTGATCGGGCCCAATGGCGCCGGCAAGACGACGACGTTCAACTTGCTCAACGGTCAGATCAAGCCAGATGCGGGGCGCGTGACCTTGGATGGCCGCGACGTCACCGGCCTTCAGCCCCGTGCGTTGTGGCGGATGGGCGTTGGCCGCACGTTCCAGATCGCGGCGACCTTCCCGTCGATGACCGTCGCCGAGAACGTCGGGGTCGCGCTCATGTCACAAGCGCGCTCGTTCGGATTTTTCCGGCGAGGCCTTGATGAGGCAAGGCGTGGCGCCGCTGAGTTGCTCCAGTTGATCGGTATGCAATCGCAAGCCGCTCGTAGTTGTGGTGAGCTTGCCTATGGCGACGTTAAACGACTTGAACTCGCAATCGCGCTGGCCAACAGGCCGCGCCTGCTGTTGATGGACGAACCGTGTGCCGGCATGGCGCCAAGTGAGCGTAACGAACTCATGCAATTGGCCGCGCGGATGGCGAAAGAGCGCGACACGGCGGTGCTATTCACTGAGCACGACATGGACGTGGTGTTTGGCCATGCAACCCGCGTGCTCGTGATGAACCGTGGCCGGTTAATCGCGTCGGGTTCGCCGGCTGAGGTTCGCGCCAATCCTGAGGTTCGCCGCGTCTACCTCGGCTCGCGCGCCGAAGCTGCGGGAGCGTGAACATGGCGTTGCTTGAAGTTCGCGATCTCCGAGCTTGGTACGGCGGCGCCCAGATCCTGTTTGGCATCGCGTTCAAGGTCGAGCCAGGCGAGGTAGTGGCCTTGCTCGGCCGGAACGGTGCCGGCAAGTCGACAACGATGAAGGCGATCATGCGAATGGTGCCACGCATCGAGGGGCATGTGCGATTCGATGGCCGTGCGATCGACACAGTCGCCACTCACGCGATCGCGCGTGCTGGCATCGGATATGTGCCGGAAGAGCGGCGCGTTTTCACCGACCTCACCGTGATGGAAAACCTCGACGTCGGCCGTCTGCCCGCTCGCGATGGCGCCGCATGGACCACCGATGAATTGTTCCAGCTATTCCCAAACTTGGCGGCGATGCGCGATCGCCCGGGCGGTCAGATGTCCGGTGGCGAACAGCAGATGCTCACCATCGCGCGCACCTTGATGGGCAATCCTCGGCTGATTTTGCTCGACGAGCCGTCGGAGGGGTTGGCCCCGGTCATCGTCGATGCCATCGAGGTGGCGGTGCAGGCATTGAAAAAGCGTGGCGTCGCGATGTTGTTATCGGAGCAGAATTTGCACTTCGCGCGCAGCATCGCGGACCGGGCCGTGGTTTTGGAGCGCGGCAGCGTGGCGTTCGAGGGAACACTTGCCGCACTCGATGCGGACGTTAACATCCGGGAAAAGTATCTGTCCGTTTAGGAGCCGCACATGGCAGCCGTGATTCGCAAGATCGTCGTCACTGTCGAGGAAACGCACCGCGAAAGCGGGCACGGCATAACGCCTGCAACCCGTAAAGCCGCCGCCATCGCCGTAATCGCAAACCCGTTCGCCGGGCGGCACGTGACGGACCTGGGCGAACTCGTCGAAATTGGCGTCGAACTGGGCGACCTATTAACGAAGCGCGCCATTGCGGCGCTCGGCATAGAGGGCGCCAAGGCCGAGAGTTACGGCAAGGCTGCCATCGTCGGAGAGGGTGGCGAGCTGGAACATGCCGCAGCGATCCTGCACCCCAAGATGGGCACACCGGTTCGCGCAGTGTTGGAAAAAGGCGCGGCCCTCATTCCGTCCGCGAAGAAAATGGGCGGCATCGGAACGGCAATCGACGTGCCGCTCGGCCACAAGGATGCGGCTTACGTTCGCAGTCATTTCGACGCCATGGAAGTGCGCGTCGCCGACGCCCCTCGATCCGGCGAAATCCTAGTCGCCATCGTCATCACCGATAGCGGCCGACCTGCCGCCCGCATCGGCGGCCTGACGACGGGCGAGATCAAAGGCGCGGACGGGTTGCGCTAGACAATAAGAGATCGCCGCAGGGCTACCGATCCCGCAACCATTTAACGTATTGCTCGGCCGCCGCGCGCGCATCATCCGCCGTTGAAAACACGAGTGGCGCATGGTGACCGATCGGAAACCAGCCGCGCGCATCCTCCACGTCGCGGCGATACTCCTCGAAACCATAAGTCCCGTCCGGTCTGACGAACAAATCGACACACCTGCCGCCGTCCCGGGTTTCAATTGATTGCATGACGCGCTTGTCGCTTGCCATCACACATGACCCTTCACTTCAACTGCGCATCCGTGAAGCGGTACGTGCTGCGGCAGAATTCGCAGGTCACCGCGACGGCGCCATCATCTTCGCGCATGTCGGCCAGCTCATCTGGACCAAAACTTTTCAGCAGCGTTTCGACCCGTTCAGCCGAGCACTGACAGTATCCCACCAACGGCACGGCGTCGTGTGCGCGAACGCCTTCCTCGTGGAATAGGCGGTAAAGCAGACGGTCGGGCGCGAGCATCGGATCAAGCAACTCGTGATCCTGTACCGTATGCGCAAGGATGATGGTGCGCTGCCAGTCGTCGGTGTCTTCGCCGATCAACAGCCCTCGTTCCTCATCGTCTGCCGATGGAGATCTTTGGATGCCGCCTTCTGGCGAAACGAATTGCAGCATCAGCCCGCCGGCACGCCAAGCCCATTTCTTCTCGGCGGCAACGTAATGGCGCGCGACCGCGAGGCGGATGAACGTCGGTAATTGCTCCGACTGGCGGAAGTACGTTTGGGCGGCATCCGTCAATGGCTTTCCCTCCATCGACACAATGCCTTGATAGCGATCCAAGTGACCGCCGGGATCTATGGTCATCGCCATATGGCCGGAGCCGAGCAGTGCGCCCTGGTCGCTAGCTTCGATTTCTCCCACGCGCTCGGCATCGAACGCCGCATAACCGCGCAATCGACCCGGCGCCTCGAAATCCGACACGAGAAAGCCGAGCGGGCCGTCGGTTTTAGTCTGCAGGATCAACTTACCGGTGAATTTAAGTGCGGTGCCGAGCAGCGCCGTTAGCGCAATCGCTTCGCCGAGTGCAACGCTGACCGGCGCCGGATAGTCGTGCCGGTTCAATATTTTATCGACAACCGGCCCGAGCCTTATAAGGCGTCCGGAAACGCCCGACTGTCCGGTGTGGAATGGTAGCACCAGATCATCGGAGATCGCGACAATGCTCTCCGTCAAATTGAGTGGCTGTTTCGTCATTTCAACTCTACTCGTTACGCACCGAGGCACCAGGCGAGAATCGCTTTCTGCGCGTGCAGGCGGTTCTCCGCTTCATCGAATACGACGGATTGCGGCCCGTCGATCACTTCGGCGGAAACTTCGTGCCCGCGATAGGCAGGCAGGCAGTGCATGAAGATTGCGTCTTTGGCGGCACGCTTCATCAAGTCCTTGTCGACAGCAAAGGGACTGAGCAGTTGTTTGCGGCGGGTCTCGTCAGATTGGCCCATCGACACCCAAGTGTCGGTGACGACGCAGTCGGCTCCTTGTACAGCATCGGCCGGATCGTCGGTGATGATAACTGTGCCGCCCTCTTTCGCTACCCAATCAATAACGTCGCGCTCCGGCTTCAGCTGAGCGGGGCAGGCAATGCGCAGTTCGAAGCCAAAGCGAGCCGCAGCCTGCATCCATGACACCGCAACATTGTTGCCATCTCCGACCCAAGCGATCTTACGACCCTTGATATTCCCCGAGCGCTCCTCGAACGTCATGATGTCGGCGATGATCTGGCACGGATGACTGCGATCGGTGAGGCCGTTGATTACCGGCACCGTGGCGTTGTCGGCCAACTCCATGATGCGGTCGTGGCTGTGCGCGCGGATCATGATGGCGTCGCCGTAACGTGACAATACCTTTGCCGTGTCGGACGCGCTTTCGCCTCGCCCGGTCTGCAGATCGGCATGGTTGAGCGCGATCGTCTGGCCGCCGAGCTGGCGCATCGCGACGTCGAAGGACACGCGGGTGCGCGTCGAAGGCTTCTCGAAGATCATCAGCAGGATCTGGTCTGCAATGTCGGCCGGCGCAAGGTGCTTGGGCACGCGCTTGCCTGCGCGTTTCATCGCATGCGCGTTGTCGACAATCTGGCGCAGGACAATGGCGTCGATTGCGTCGATATCAATGAAATGGCGTGGCTTCTGAGAACTGAGCTTCATGGTAGCGGACCTGGAGGTAGGTAATCGCAACGGCGAACCAGCACAGCCGATACCATCCCGGCTTTTATTGCCGGGATGGCAGTGATGTTAGGCTCGATCGTCACGATTGGTTGCACGATGACTGCCGGGGACAAGCCCCGGAATGACATCGGTGGGTGGGGTAAAACTGAGGCGCATTGATTTCAAGTGACCGTTTTCGCTGCGACCTTGATCGCACGGCCGAGACGGTTCACGGCGTCGCTCATCTCGGCCTCCGTGACGTTAAGCGGTGGAATGATGCGAACGACGTTGTCGCCGGCCCCGACGGTGAGGAATTTTTCTGCAGCGCACGCTTTCACTACGTCATTGGCAGGCACTTTTGCGTTGAAGCGCACGCCCATCAAAAGACCGTTGCCGCGGATCTCTTCGACGACGCCGGGGTTTTCATCCTTGATGCGGGCGAGCGACTGCTTGAGATAAAGCGCCTTCTGCTGCACCGCCTCGAGGAAGCCCGGCTCCAGTATTATATCGAGCACAGCATTGCCGACCGCCATCGCAAGTGGATTGCCGCCGAACGTCGAACCGTGCGTGCCAGGCACCATGCCCTTGGCCGCTTCTGCGGTCGCCAAAAATGCACCAACCGGAAAGCCACCGCCGATGCCTTTGGCGATCGCCATGATGTCGGGTTTGATGCCAGCTCCCTCGTAAGCAAAGAGATTTCCGGTGCGGCCGACGCCGCATTGCACTTCGTCGAGGATCAACAAAAGGCCGCGGCTATCGCACAGCTCGCGCAGTCCAACAAGGCAGTGGTTGGGGACGACACGAATGCCGCCCTCCCCCTGGATCGGTTCCACCATGATAGCGGCTGTTTCAGGTCCGATGGCTGCGTGCAGGGCATCGTGATCGCCGAACGGCAGGCAGTCGAAGCCCGGCATGTCAGGTCCGAAGCCTTCCATGTATTTCTCGTTGCCGGCGGCCGCCAGTGTCGCCAGCGTCCGGCCGTGGAACGCACCCTTGAAGGTGATGATGCGTTTCTTCTCGGGGTTGCCGGAGACATGATGATAGCGCCGCGCAACCTTGATTGCGCCTTCGCAGGCCTCGGCGCCCGAATTGCAGAAGAATACCTTGTCGGCGAATGTGTTCGCACACAAACGCTCGGCGAGCGTTTCTTGCCCGGCCACCCGATATAGGTTGGACGTATGCCACAGCGCCTGCGCCTGCTTGGTCAGCGCGGCAACCAGATGCGGATGCGCGTGGCCGAGCGAGTTCACGGCGATGCCACTGGCGAAATCCATGTAGCGGTCGCCGTTGGTGGCGGTGAGCCAGACGCCCTCTCCTTTTTCGAACACGAGGTCCTGGCGGCCGTAGGTCGGCATCACGTTGGGCGAGCCCGGAACGATGGGAACAGCAGTAGAAGTAAGCTTAGCGGCGGGAGCAGACATTGCATTCATCCGTGATCAGAGATCAAAATTAAAAAAGCCGCGCGTGAGCGCGGCCTGCGGCTAGGACTTTTGCGCAAATCCTCATCGCAGTCGCGGGTGCAACCTGTCGCTCGTACGTCGGAGGAGGGGCGCGGAGTGGATCATGCGGCAAAGAATGCTGATTTTCCCAGGATTTGTCAATGTTCGGTTGGGCTCAACCATCAGTCTGCCGACCGCAACAGCGCGCCGCCGTCTACCGGTAACGTCACGCCTGTGACGAAGTTGGCTTCGTCGGAGACCAGATATAACGCGGCGTAGGCGACATCCCAGGCGGTGCCCATCTTGCGGCGCAGTGGCACTTTGGCGTTGCGCAAGGCCTCGATCTCGGCGCGGGGCTTACCCCATTCGCGGGCGCGGGTGTCGACCGCCATCGGCGTATCCATCAGACCAGGGAGAATAACGTTAGCGCGCACACCAAACTCAGCGTAATGCCGCGCGATTTGCTCGGTGTAGGCGATCATGGCGGCCTTCGTCGTCTTGTAGGCGACGGTCGGATAGGTGCTGGAAAGTGCGGCCACCGACGAGATCGACAGAATTACGCCCGCTCGCTGGTCGCGCATGATCGGCAGCACATGCTTGCAGGCCATCACGAAGCCACGCAGATTGATCGTGGTGACGTTGTCGAAGGCCGCCTCGGTGATTTCGAGCGGAGACTTGTCGCCGCCGCCGAGGCTGACGCCAACGTTGTAATGTAAAATGTCGATGCGGCCCCACCGTTTGTGCGCGGCCGTCACCATCGCTGCCATGTCGGCTTCCCGCGCCACGTCGGCCGCGTATGCGGATGCTCGGAAGCCCTCGGCTTGGATCAATTGCGCAGTCTCGTCGGCAGCTTCGATCGTGCGGTCGACACACATCACGTCGCAACCGTTGCGGGCGAACAGCAGCGCGGTCGCGCGTCCGTTACCTATGCCTGAGCCGGGGCTCTGGCCCGCACCGACGATAATCGCAGTCTTGCCTTCGAGCCGCATGATATTGTCCCCATTTACGCGCCCGCTAAGTTTAGCGACTGCAAGGTCTGTAAGTAGCCCTGCGGAAGTCGGGCAGGAAGCACCTGTCACTTTCCTAATTAGTACAACTATCGCGATCCGCGAAGTGCTACCCTGCCTGCATGAACATGCTCAAGATCGTCGCCCCAGGGCTCAAGATGCTGTTCGGTCGAGTAGGCAGACCGCAAATCGTCAATCAGCCAGATCTGCTGCGCCCCGGCGGCACCGGTGCGATCATCGCGTGCAATCACGTCGGGTGGGCTGATGGATTATGGATCGCCTACGCCGTGCATCCGCGACTCATCCGGCACATGTCGAAGCAAGAGTTGTTCGCCTCACCGATCACGAAGTGGGTAATGGAGCAGGCGGGCTCGATTTCGCTCAACCGTTCGGATCCCTCGCCGAGTTCGATCAAGGCCGCGGTCGACGCATTGAAGCAAGGCGAGGTGCTGCTGATTTTCCCCAGTGGCTCACGCAATTCGGAGATGACGGCGTTCAAGCGCGGCGCGGCGACCATCGCACTGCAAGCTCGCGTGCCCCTGGTGCCGGCGTTCTATGAAGGGCCCGCACAAATGCAGATGGCGCATCTGATGGACCGACCCCGCGTGCGGCTGACCTTCGGCCTGCCAATCCCGACCGATCAACGGGCCCTTGGCAAAGACACCATCATTGCTCTGACGAGCGAGTTGGAATTTGCGATCCGCGAGCTGAAGGCAACGGCCGAATTCGCTCCGCTGGCGGCGTGACTGCGACGAGACGGGTAAGCTGTTAGCCTGCCCTTACATCGTGGCGCCGATTTGCCAGGGGACATACTCGGCATCGCCGTAGCCCAGCAGTTCGGATTTGGATTTCTCGCCCGAGGCTACACGCAGCACCGCGTCGAAAATTTCCTGACCCTTGGTCTCCAGCGGCACGCCATCGAGAACGTCACCGCAATTGATATCCATGTCGTCGGTCATGCGGTGGTACATTTCGGAGTTGGTCGCAAGCTTGATCGACGGCGTCGGCTTGCAGCCGTAGGCCGAGCCGCGCCCGGTGGTGAATGTCAGCATGTTGCACCCTCCCGCCACCTGCCCCGTCGCCGACACCGGATCGTAGCCGGGCGTGTCCATGTATACGAAGCCCTTGGTGCGGATTGGCTCGGCGTAATGATAGACGCCGGCGAGCGTGGTCGAGCCACCTTTCGCGGCAGCACCGAGCGATTTTTCGAGGATCGTCGTTAACCCGCCGGCCTTGTTGCCGGGCGACGGGTTGTTGTCCATGCTCATGCGTGCGCGGGCCGTGTAATCCTCCCACCACTTGATGATGCCGACCAGCTTCTCGCCGATCTCTCGTGTGGCAGCGCGGCGCGTGAGCAGATGCTCGGCGCCATAGATTTCGGGCGTCTCGGATAACACCGCCGTGCCGCCATGGTGAACCAGCTTGTCGACTGCGAGCCCCAACGCGACGTTCGCCGTGATGCCGGAATAACCGTCCGAGCCGCCGCACTGCAACGCCAGCATCAGTTCGGACGCAGGCACGGTCTGGCGCACTGCCTTATTGACGATCGGCAGCATGTTGCGCACGGCGTCGACACCGGCCGCGATCGTCTTCTTGGTACCGCCGGTTTCCTGGATCGTCATAGTGCGGAACGTATCACTTTCCTTGACATTGTAGGCCTGCTTCATGCGGGCGATCTGGAAGCCCTCGCAGCCGAGACCGACGACCAGCACGCCCGCCATATTCGGATTGCATGCGTAGCCCCACGTCGTGCGTTTCAAGACTTCGAACGTCTCGCCGTCGCTGTCGATGCCGCAGCCGGTCGAGTGCACCAGCGGGATCACACCGTCGATGTTGGGATAGTCGTCGAGAATGCCGGAGCGTTTGACCTCCTCGGCGATGAAGCGGGCGACTGTCGCCGAGCAGTTCACACTGGTCATCACGCCAATGTAGTTGCGGGTGCCGACGGCTCCGCTGGCGCGGCGAAAGCCCTCGAAAGTCGCGCGCGCTTCGAGCGGCAGGACCGGCTCCGCCTTGGCATCTTGCGCAAATGCGTAGTCGCGCTCGAAAGCGGCAAAGCCGCAGTTGTGGGTGTGAATATGCTCGCCGGGTAGAATGTCGGTCGAGGCGAAACCGATAATCTGGCCGAACTTCAGTATGGGCGCACCCTTGTCGATTTTTACCGTCGCCATCTTATGGCCCCGCGGCACGCGAACGGTTGCCGTGACGCCCTCGGGCTTGGCGCCCGCCTCGATCACGTCGACCGCGACGATGACGTTGTCCTTCGGGTTGAGGCGCAGCGTGCGTGCGGGTTTTCCGGGGGCGGTCGGTTTGTCGAGCATAGCGGGTTCCTCGGGTGCAAGTTTGCGCGCACATTGAGGCGCGGCGTCAAGCTTCGCAAGGGAGTATCGAAGATCGACCCGACGTGCGTTGACGCAGCGGTGATCGTCGACATTGACGACCGGCGTAGAGACAGCGTTATCGAGAATGAACCTAAATTCAGGGTAACCTAGATGCAGGGAGTGCGTGCATCTAGGTTACGTATCGGCCTCGCCGTACCCGTGCGAGCTGTTACTTCTTGACCAGCGGGCAGTTGCCCTGGTCGAGCGGACGCCAAGCTTCCTCGGCCGGGATCGTCTTGACCAGCTTCATGTAGTCCCACGGCGCCTTGCTTTCAGCCGGCGTCTTCACCTGCCACAGATGCATCGGGTGCATGTGGCGGCCATCTTCCCGCACCCGGCCCTTGCCGAATGTCACGTCCTCGGTCGGCAGTTCCTTCATCTTAGCGACGATTTTGGCGCCGTCCCGCGTTTGCGCAGCATCGATCGCCTTGAGGAAGTGCAGCATGCCGCCGTAGTTGCCGGCATGGTTCATGGTCGGATATTGCTTGCCATTCATCTTTTCGACAAAACGTTTGGTCCACGCCCGGGTGTCGTCGTTCATGTCCCAGTAAAACGAGTCGGTGAACTGCAGACCCTGCGCAACTTTTAAGCCGAGCGAGTGCACGTCGGTGACGAATACGAGCAATCCGGCAAGGCGTTGACCGGCCTGCACGATGCCGAATTCAGAGGCCTGCTTAATCGAGTTGATCGTATCGCCACCAGCATTGGCGAGACCGATCACCTTGGCCTTGGACGTCTGCGCTTGCAGCAGAAACGATGAGAAGTCTGCGTTGTTGAGCGGCACGCGGACACCGCCGACAACCTTGCCGCCCTTGGCTTTGACGATGCTTGCCGTCTGCGCTTCAAGATCGTGGCCGAAAGCGTAATCAGCCGTGATGAAAAACCAGCTGTCGCCGCCAGTTGCGACGATTGCCGTGCCGGTACCATTGGCGAGGGCGAAGTTGTCGAACGTCCAATGTACAGTGTTGGGCGAGCAAGCGTCGCCGGTTAGGCGGGCGGACCCGGCAGAGCCGTTGACCAATACTTTGTTGAGGCTCTTGGCGACATCGCTGACGGCCAGCGCCACGGCCGAGTTCGGCACGTCGAGGATCATATCGACGCCATCGCGCTCGAACCATTGCCGCGCGAGCGCTGAACCGACGTCGGGCTTGTTTTGATGGTCGGCGAAAATGATCTCGACTTTGAGCTTCGAGTTCGGGTTGGCCTTCATGTAGTCTTCGAGCGCAAGGCGAGCGCCGATCACCGAGCCTTGGCCGGTGGCATCTGCATAAAGACTGGACTGATCGTTCAGGACTCCGACCTTCACGGTGCCATTAAACGGCGCCTGGGCGAAAGCGGGTGGTGCCAGAGCGGCGGCGGCAAGTACGCCACCGATCAAGGCTGGCAGGAAGCGTTTCATTGTTTTCTCCCAAGACATGATTTGATTAAGAGCGCCCAGCGGGCGACGGGCAGACCATAGTTGCTACAATGCCCGAACGCGAGCCGGAAGCGCAGGTGGGCTGAAATTGTTTGGCATCCCTTGCAAAGTCGCGTTGTACAAGGCCGCCGCGGTATCGTACGACTACAGAAAACCAGACGTTGATAGGGGCGGACCTTAGGGATGAGTCAGGACGACGTGATCCTGGAAGCGCGCGACCTGGTGAAGGACTTCGCTGGCTTCCTGGCTGTTAATCATGTGAGCTTCAAGGTTCGGCGGGGCACGATCCACGCGTTGATCGGACCCAATGGGGCCGGCAAGACCACCCTTTTCAATCTGCTGACGAAGTTTCTGCCGCCGACCAAGGGCCATATCATCTTCAAAGGCGAGGACATCACACGGCTTGCACCTGCCGATGTTGCCCGCCGCGGCCTCGTGCGTTCGTTCCAGATTTCGGCGGTATTCCCGCATTTGTCAGTACTCGACAATGTGCGCGTCGCCCTGCAACGGGAGCGCGGCGGGTCGTTCGATTTCTGGCGATCGCGCAACGTCCTCGAAGCCTATCACGATCGGGCGCTGGCGCTGCTGGAAGACGTCGGCCTCACCGAATATGCCGAGGCTCAAGCGGTATCGCTGCCATACGGGCGCAAGCGGGCACTCGAACTTGCGACCACCCTCGCGCTCAATCCTGAACTGATGCTGCTCGACGAGCCGATGGCCGGCATGGCGCATGAAGACATCGACCGCATTGCCGAGTTGATCCGCCGGGTGAGCAAGGGCCGCACGGTGCTGATGGTCGAACATAATCTGAATGTCGTCGCCTCCCTGTCCGATACGATCACCGTGTTGACGCGCGGGCAAATCCTGACCGAAGGTGATTACAAGACGGTGTCGGCCAATGCGGATGTTCAGCAGGCCTACATGGGGACGGGTCATGGTTGAGGCGCACATGAAACCGGCACTGTTGTCCGTCCAAAATCTGGAAAGCTGGTATGGCGAAAGCCACATTCTGCACGGTGTCAACCTGGAGGTGGGGCAAGGCGAGGTCGTCACGCTGCTCGGCCGTAATGGTGCCGGCAAGACGACGACGCTCAAGTCGATCATGGGCATCGTCCGCAACCGTCGCGGCTCGATCACCAAGGGCGGCATCCAAACCATCGGCATGACGTCCGACCGGATTGCAAAGCTCGGTACCGCATTGTGCCCCGAAGAACGCGCCATCTTCTCTTCGCTCAACGTGCGCGAGAACCTGATGCTGCCGCCGGCGATTAATGATCGAGGCATGTCGGTCGAGGAAATCTTCGCGTTGTTCCCCAACCTCAAGGAGCGGATCGGCACCAGTCAGGGCACCAAACTGTCCGGCGGTGAGCAGCAAATGCTGGCCATTGCCCGGATTTTGCGCACCGGCGCCGATCTTCTGCTGCTCGACGAGCCGACCGAGGGTCTGGCACCAGTGATCATCCAGCAGATCGGCCGCACCATCCGCATGCTCAAAGAGCGCGGACTGACAATCTTGCTGGTAGAACAAAACTTCCGCTTCGCCTCGACCGTGGCCGATCGCTTTTACGTCATGGAGCACGGCCAGATCATCGATGGTTTCAAGTCAGCCGATCTCGAAGCCAACATGCCAAAACTTCACGACTATCTGGGGGTGTGAGATCGGCGTTTTCGCCGGCCCGCGCCAACCTTGCCGACATCGAGTGAAACGACCATGTTCGAATTCCTTGGAATCCCACCGCAAGCACTGTTCGGACAACTATTGATCGGATTGATCAATGGCTCGTTTTACGCGCTGCTGAGCCTTGGCCTCGCCGTGATATTCGGCATGCTCAACATCATCAACTTCACGCACGGCGCGCAGTATATGATGGGGGCATTTGCCGCCTATCTGCTGGCCCAATATCTCGGCATCGGATATTGGCCGTCGCTCGTCATAGCGCCGCTCCTCGTCGGCCTCATCGGTATCATCATCGAGCGCACGATGCTGAAGCGGCTCTATCACCTTGATCATCTCTATGGGTTGCTGTTCACCTTTGGCATCGCCCTGATCATCCAAGGGCTGTTCCGCTTCCAATTCGGCTCGTCCGGCTTGCCCTATCCGATCCCCGATCAGCTGCAAGGTGTGATCAGGTTGCCGTTCATGTTCCTGCCTATTTACCGGGCGTGGGTGATTGTGTTCTCACTCGCCGTTTGCCTAACCACGTGGTTCCTCATCGAGCGTACGAGCCTGGGCGCAACGCTGCGCGCGGCTACCGAAAATCCGACCATCGTACGCAGTTTCGGCGTCAACGTGCCCCGGCTGATCACGCTGACCTACGGTGCGGGCGTCGGCCTCGCCGGCCTCGCCGGAGTGCTGGCGGCGCCGATCTATCAGGTCAGCCCGTTGATGGGCGCCGATATCATCGTCGTGGTGTTCGCGGTGGTGGTGATCGGCGGCATGGGCTCCATCCTTGGTTCCGTCATAACTGGGTTCATGCTTGGGCTGATCGAAGGGTTGACCAAGGTTTTCTATCCGGAGGCCTCGACCACAGTCGTGTTCGTAATCATGGCGATCGTATTGCTGATCCGCCCGTCGGGACTGTTTGGAAAAGCGGCGACAACGACCGCCGGCGTCGAGAGCACGGGCATCGGTTCGAGCCTGGATGGTGGCCGCGTTCTGAACGTCGCGATGGCTGGATTAGTCGCCATTCTGGCAATCGCGCCGCTCGTCCTCTATCCGCAGTTCTTGATGAAGGCACTGTGCATTGCGCTGTTTGCAATGTCGGTGAATCTACTGCTGGGCTTTGCGGGATTGCTCTCGTTCGGGCACGCCATGTTCCTGGGTAGTGCAGGTTATGTCAGTGCCCACGCCGCCAAGATATGGGGACTGCCGCCGGAGCTCGCGATCCTCGCGGGTACAGCAACCGCGGCCTTCATGGGCTTGATAGCCGGCGCCATCGCCATCCGCCGCCAAGGCATCTATTTCGCAATGACGACGCTGGCACTTTCGCAGATGATCTTTTTCATTGCGGTTCAGGTACCATTCACGGGTGGCGAGGACGGCATCCAAGGGGTGCCACGCGGGCTGATGTTCGGTTTCCTCGACATCAAGAACCAGTTGACGATGTATTATGTGGTGCTTGCCGTTTTCGTTTTCGCGATGCTGCTGGTGCACCGCATCATCCACTCACCGTTTGGCGAGGTTCTGAAATCCATCCGCGAGAACGAGCCGCGCGCAATTTCGCTCGGCTACAAGACGGACCGCTACAAGCTTATGGCTTTCGTATTGTCGGCCAGCATTGCAGGGCTGGGCGGCGCCACCAAGGCGATCGTGTTTCAGCTCGCCTCGTTGACGGATGTGCATTGGTCAATGTCGGGCGAAGCCGTGTTGATGACACTGGTCGGGGGCCTCGGCACCATGCTTGGCCCCGTTGTCGGTGCATTCGTGATCATCGCGATGGAAACCTATCTTGCCGAATGGGGGCAGTGGGTCACGGTCATCCAGGGCGTCGTTTTCGTGATCTGCGTGATGGCGTTCCGGCGTGGTCTCGTCGGCGAGGTCGCCTATCGAACCGGCAAACCGTTATAAATTCCGGGGGCGTGATGATGGGGGTGCACTGCACCTAAGTGCAGCGAGCATCGCTGCCATGCAATGCTCCAGCCCATTTGCACGGTGGTTCGCGCTTGCCATCGGCTAGCTGCGCCTCGCAGTCTTCACCTGTTCAAAATGGGAGAGGCTGAAGATGCCGGAAATTAATCAGCGTGATAGCAAACGGGCGGTAACTGCCGCCGTCATTGGTAATGTGCTCGAATGGTACGACTTTGCTGTTTACGCGTTCGTCGCCGGCATCATCGCCAAAAAGTTTTTCCCGCAGACTGACGAGGTGACGGCACTCCTCTCGACCTTCCTCGCCTACGGCCTGGGGTTTGTCGCCAGACCGCTCGGCGGAATCGTGATTGGCCGGCTCGGTGATACACATGGCCGCAAGGCAGCACTCTTGCTCACTATATTCCTGATGGCTGCCGGCACTGTGCTCATTGGCCTGTTGCCGACATACACGACGATCGGACTGGTGGCGCCATTTTTGCTCGTCCTCGCGCGCCTCGTGCAAGGGTTTTCGGCGGGCGGCGAATGGGGTGGCTCGACCGCCTACATCGTCGAGTGGGCACCGAAAGGCGAGCGCGGCTGGTATGGCAGCTTCCAACAGATGAGCGTCGTCGCTGGCCTGCTGCTCGGATCGGGCGTTGCGGCTTTGATCAATACCATCCTGACGCCCGATCAGATGAATGACTGGGGTTGGCGCGTGCCATTCCTGCTCGGGGGTATTCTCGGGCCGGTCGGCATCTACATGCGGCGCACGATCAAAGAGACGCCTGCTTACGAAAGTGCTGCGCACAAGTCCGCGGCGGCGGTTGGCGATGACAGTGGTCCGTTGATGGCGGCGCGAGCGTTTGGCTTCACTATTGTTTGGACCGTTTGCTTCTATGTGCTGCTCAACTACATGCCGACCTACACGCAGAAGTATCTCAAGATTTCGGCGTCGGCGGCACTGTGGGCCAATACCATCGGACTGCTGGTGCTGATGGTGTGCATTCCGATGATGGGCCGTCTATCTGATCGTCTGGGTCGCAAGCCGCTGTTGCTGGCGTGTTGCCTCGCCTTCATCGTTCTGCCGTATCCGATCTTCAACTACATTCTGTCGGGCATCGGGTATGGCGAGCTGATCGCGGTGCAGATCTTGTTCGCAGTCCTGATCTCGATGTTCTCGGGGCCAGGGCCTGCCGCCATCGCCGAGATGTTCCCGACTCGTAGCCGTTCCACGTGGATGACCTCGGGTTATGCGCTCGCCGTCGCCATCTTCGGCGGTTTCGCGCCTTTCGTCTCGGTTTGGCTCATCGACCGGTTTCAGTCGCCGATCGCGCACGTCTTTTATCTGATCGGTGCCGCTGTCGTGTCGCTGCTGGTAATCGCAACGCTCAAGGAGACGGCGCACGAGGACCTGCGCTGACGTCGCGCATGCTGATCGAGTTCAAGGACAAGCGCCTTCACCGGCTCACCCATTACCTGAAACTCAAGGAGTACCATCATGACAGATGCATCGAAACCGCTCGAACCTTGGCAGTGGCCCGAGGAGCACTGGCGCAAACTCGTCAACCAAGTGCGCGCCGGTCGGACGTTCCGCCCGAATACTTGGAAGGGCGGTGCTCGCTGTGCCATTGCTCTGTCATTCGATAGCGATCATGAGACCAACGAATTGCGAGACGGTGGTAAATCGATCGGCCGCATGTGCTGGGGGCAATACGGCAATCGTGTCGGCGTGCCGCGCATTCTCAAGCTTCTCGACAAGCACGACGTCAAGGCGACGTTCTACGTGCCCGCCGTTGCAGCGTTGATCCATTCTGACGAGCAGCGGCGTGTGATCGCGGAAGGTCATGAAATCGGCATCCATGGCTGGATTCACGAATTGAACTCGGTGCTCCCCTACGAGGTGGAGCGCGACTTGATGATGCGCTCGGCCGACACCCTCGAGAAGATTACCGGCAAGCGCGCTGTCGGGCTACGCACGCCATCGTGGGATTTTAGTCCTAATACGCTGCGGATCGAAAAGGAAATGGGGTTGCTCTATGATAGCTCACTGATGGCCGACGAAGATTGCTACGAATTGCTGCTCGAAGGTGAGCCATCCGGCATTGTCGAGTTCCCCGTCGAGTGGATACGTGACGACGCGGTCTATTTCATGATGCATAGGTTCTCCGGACTGCGGCCCTATACCCCGCCCGCCGACGTGCTCGATATCTTCCGGCGCGAACTCGATGCGGCCTGGGAGGAAGGCGGCGTTTTCCAGCTCACTTGCCACCCTCACGTCATCGGCTACCGGTCGCGCATCTGGATTCTCGATGAGCTGATCCGGCACGCCAAGGCAAAGGGTAATGTTTGGTTCGCCACCCACGCCGAGATCGTCGACTGGGCGAAAAGCAACGCGGTTTAGGAATTGATGGCAAGTCCGGGGTGTTATTTCTGGCCGCCAATATCTGGCAAAAGCACCATGCTGATAGATACCCCTAGAAACGCCCGATCAGCGTCATAGAAAGTGGTTAAGCCAATGTATGCACGATCACTGGCCCTGCAGATGCGGTTACCGGGCCGTCGAGAAGAGGTGTAAGGTGCTGTTCGATCCAGGCGAGTCCGCGCCGGTTTGATTCCTCAGCGCCATCGTAATCGTCGAAGATGCTGACTGCCGTCACAGTGTCGTCCGACGCATAAACGACGTAATAGGCTCGGAAGCCAGCGACACCACTGATAATCGGGATCGCACCCTCCTTGATTCGGCTGGCCAACTCTTCGGCCATCCCAGTCTTCGCCTTGCCCTGCCGGATGGCAGCATACATATCAATCTCCTTTCGCACGTTTTGATCACCGACCGCAGCACCACCTTCGCGCCCCGGTAACGCGAGAGCTGCCGGGGCGGCTTCTACTGAATCAAAGGCGTTGGTTTGCTTGTGTGACGACCGCCATCAGCCCCTTTTTTCCATGATCAGTAAGCTCATACCATCTTACCGATAATCTTCTTCATCTCGTCGAATGAGAATGCGCGCAACGTCTCCGAACGCACATTGCCTCGTGATGCGATGCTGAGTGAGAGGGCCGTGGCGGTTTCGTCGTCGGGAGCCTCGCAAATAGCAACGACGTCATGCGATCCCAGCGTCCAAAATACGTCCTTTACGGTCGCGCCGGCCTTGCTTGCCATCTGCTTGAAAGCATCGGCACGCTCAATCGTTTGCTTGACGTTCTTGATGCCTTGATCGCTATAACTGGCGAGTACAACAAAAGTTGGCATGGGAACCTCCTGGTTTTTGCCCCCCATTGCCGACCCAGCAACTCTACTCCTAATCCGTGATGTGGAACAGCCAGAGGATCGATTTGTGATCCCGGTTTCCTGACCGATCGGGACCGGCAATCATATGTATCGTTGGCCTTGAGCAAAATTCAGGAACTGAATGTTGCTCTCCACATGGGTTACGCCCTCGACGGCGTGCACGCGCCGCACGATCTCGGCGATCAGCCGCTCGTCGCTTATGGCGCCTGACAACGTGGCTTTTCCACTCCTGACCTGTACGTCGATGCCAACGGCGCTCATACTGCCGTCGAAGTGTTCGTCGAGAGCTGTCCGCACCCGCGTCTCGATCAAATGATCCATCAGTATCGCACGCGACTCTTGTGTCTCGCGGAACGGCTCGCTTTCGCTCAGCAGCGCTATTTGTTCGACGCAGTTGGACACCGGTACGCGCTGGGTATTCAACGTGATTGCGTAGTTTGAAGCGTCCGTCCAATCGATGCCAAACAGCCGCCGCACAACGCCATTGTGAGCGGCATCGTTACGCTCGATCTCGCGGCGCGCGGCCGGCGGATCGGCGATCCGCATCCTTTTCATCAGTACGCGGGTTCGAAACGCCATCGGAGCGCATATGCGCACACACACCACGTGCGGCACCGATCTCAAAAGATGGGTCGCTCCCCAGCCACGTATCAATACGTCGCCTTTGACGGCGAGCTCGATGATCTCGCGCGCCGTATAGCGCGCCATCTTTGTTCCATCGATACGCCAGCGCTCCATTAAGGTCGCTTCGCCCTCGAGAAAGCGATGAACTTGGCTTTCCTTGAGGCCAGAGCGCTCGGCGATGTCGTGCTCGACGAGCTCATGATGAATTATTTTGAGCCGCAGTCGCTCGGCCAATCCAGCGGCGACATCGCGGCCTTGGGTTGCCATCTCGCGCGTCATTGCAATCACAGGCATAACATCCTCCCAGAGTTCTAGGTCCAGGGGCCCGCCACGCGGCGTCTAACCAGCCGCGAAAACCGGTCATGAGCTGATGTTATCAGAAATATCGGCGTTCGAACATATGGCGTCGTTTTGAGCTTGCCTTGCTAGCCGGGCACAGGAACTGCCGCGATCGTGGCAAGTGGGAACATTTTAAGAGCGCAACCCGTTACCTTTGTTGGATCATCGCGTGCATAGTCCGGCCTGCGTGCTTTCGAGGAGTTACCCCAGCGGGCTCGAATTCTTGTTGAGATGTTAACTAAACCACCAAAAGGCAACGAGCAAACATGATGACCACGCCCTCAGATGCCTTTGTTTTTTTCGGTGCGACGGGCGATCTGGCGTTTAAGAAAATTTTTCCGGCACTGCAGGCCCTAATCCGCGCAGGACAATTCAACATGCCGATTATCGGCGTAGCACGGGCGGGATGGACACTCGAACGACTGCAAGCCCGGGCCCGGGCCAGCGTCGAAGCCAATGGTGGGATTGATCCCGAAGCATTTGCCAAACTCACGGCGCAATTGAAATACTGCGACGGAGACTATAACGACCCCGCAACCTATCCGCGTTTGAAGCACGCGCTGGGCCGCGCCACCCACCCACTGCACTACATGGCAATACCGCCGAGCATGTTCAGCACAGTCGTGCAGGGGCTTGCAAATTCCGGTTGCGCCACAAATGCCCGGATTGTTGTTGAAAAGCCGTTTGGGCGAGATTTAGCCTCAGCGCGTGCGCTGAACCGAACCCTGCATGAGGTGTTTGCCGAGGAAGCAATTTTTCGCATCGATCATTATCTCGGCAAGGAGGCGGTGCAAAATCTTTTGTATTTTCGCTTCGCCAATACGTTCCTCGAGCCGCTCTGGAACCGCACTTACGTCGACAGCGTGCAGATCACCATGGCCGAAAATTTTGGCGTGCAGGGGCGTGGGAGTTTCTATGAGGAAGCGGGCGTGATCCGCGACGTGGTCCAGAACCATCTACTGCAAGTGACCGCTCTGCTGGCAATGGATGCGCCGATCGGGCAAGATCCGGTGGCCATGCGCGCCGAGAAACTGCGCCTGTTCCGGGCCATGCGTCCGCTGGACCCCAAGAAGGTGGTGCGTGGCCAGTTCCGCGGCTATCGCAGCGAGCAAGGCGTCGCGCCGCAGTCACAAGTCGAGACGTTCGCGGCGCTGCATCTTCATATCGACACGTGGCGTTGGGCTGGCGTGCCGTTCTACATCCGCGCCGGCAAGTGCCTGCCGCTGTCCACGACGGAGGTTGTGGTTGATCTCAAGTGTCCGCCGCTTGCCTTATTCGATGATTGCCAGCAGCCGCGGTCGAATTATTTCCGCTTCCGGTTGAGCCCTGAAGTCGTCATCGCGACCGGTGCCCGGGTCAAACAGCCGGGGGCGACGATGAGCGGCGAGGCCGTGGAACTCGTGATGCGCCATCAGCCCCGGCACGACGTCTTGCCGTACGAGCGATTACTCGGCAATGCTATTCACGGTGACATGGCTCTTTTCACCAACGACGAATGCGTCGAGGCCGCGTGGGCCGTCGTCGACCCGGCTCTGTCCGCCAGCGCGCCGGTGCACGAATACGAGCCGGGCAGCTGGGGACCCTTGGCTGCGGCCGGCATCGATGTTGGCGACGGTGGCTGGCACGTGCCCAAACCGGAGGAGACGGCGCCGTGCTAACGTCACCCGAGGTTGTTTTCTTACTCGACGTCGACAACACCCTGCTCGATAACGACCGCTTCGGTGCCGATCTTACGGACCGGCTCGATCATGATTTCGGCGAGCGAGAGCGCCGGCGGTTTTGGACAATTTATAACACGAGACGGGAACAGCTCGACTATGCCGACTATCTTGGCGCGCTGCAAACTTTCCGCACCGATCACAGCAATTTACCAGCGCTGCTGGAGATGTCGGCCTTCCTCCTCAACTACCCTTTTCGAGACCGGCTGTATCCACGTGCCATCGCCACGATCGAGCATCTGCAGACGATGGGTACGACGGTCATTCTCTCGGACGGAGATATAGTTTTCCAGCCGCGCAAGATCGAGCGCGCCGGCTTGTGGAACGCCGTCGAGGCCCGAGTGCTCGTCTATCTGCACAAGGAACAGATGCTAGACGAGGTGCAGAGGCGTTTTCCCGCCGAGCACTACGTAATGATCGACGACAAGTCGCAACTGCTCGCGGCTATGAAACGCGTGATGTTGGACCGGTTGACGACGGTCTTTGTTCGACAGGGGCATTACGCCGCGGAATCGGACCACACCTCGGTCCGGCCCGCGCCGGATATTGTAATCGACCGCGTTGGCGATCTGTGTGATTTCGCAATGGCCCAATTTCATCCACTTACCGCGTCGTGCGCGGTCGACGCAGATCGCAAACCAACGCCGAAAGTCGGCGACACGGAGATCTCATGAAACCAAACCGTCAATTGCAACAATTGCGCGATCTGGGCCAAAGCCTGTGGTTGGACAACATTTCCCGCGATTTGCTCGATAACGGCACGTTGCGACGCTACATCAAAAATTTCTCGATAACTGGCCTCACCTCGAACCCGAGCATTTTCGACGCGGCAATAGGCACCGGAAACGCCTATGACGCCGGAATTCTTGAGAAGGTGCGATCTGGAAAATCCGGCGAAGCCTTGTTCATGGAGCTGGCGCTGGAGGATCTTCGCCGGGCCGCTGATCTGTTCCGTCCGGCGTTCGACTCGAGCCATGCCATTGCTTCGGGCCATCGCAGTGACGGCTGGGTCTCAATGGAAGTCTCACCCTTGCTGGCGCACGATACCAATGGCAGCATCGAGGCTGCCGCGCGCATTCACCAGCAGGCCGATCGGCCAAATCTGTTCGTGAAGATTCCAGGCACGCCGGAGGGCAATCCGGCGATCGAACAATCAATTTTTGCGGGCGTTCCAATCAACGTAACTTTGCTGTTCTCACGCGAGCAGTATCTAGCTTCTGCCGAGGCTTACATGCGCGGCGTCGAGCGGCGCATCGAAGGTGGGCTCGACCCGAACGTTGCCTCCGTCGCCTCGCTGTTCGTCAGCCGATGGGACGTTGCAATCAAGGATAAGGTGCCAGCCGATCTTCGGAACAAACTCGGCATCGCCATCGGCGGGCGGACCTACCGGGCCTATCGCGAGCTACTTGCTTCGACACGGTGGCGCAAACTCGCTGCCGCAGGTGCCACTCCGCAGCGGTTACTCTGGGCTAGCACAGGTACCAAAGATCCCGACGCATCCGACACGATGTATCTCGAAGCGTTGGCAGCGCCTGATACGATCAATACCATTCCCGAGAAGACGCTACAGGCCTTCGCCGAACATGGCGAACTCCACGGTGCGATGTCCGCAGACGGCGGCGATGCCGAGGCGCTGCTGGTACGCTTTGGCGAAGCTGGAATCAATATCGACGCACTGGGCATCCAACTGCAACGGGAGGGTGCACGGGCCTTTGTCAAATCGTGGCAACACCTTATGCAGGCCATTTCCGATAAAAGCACCGCGCTGGCAAGCGCCCGCTGAGCCAGCGAATGAGCACCGTAATGGACCCATCACAAGCGGAGCACTCGATCATGCACTTGACGTTGCGTCCACAGTGGCAGGCGCTGCAGCGCCATGCCGCGGAAATGGGCGAACGGCACTTGCGCGACCTTTTCAATAGCGATCCGGCACGCGGTGAGCAAATGCAGGGCGAGGCCGCCGGCCTTTATCTGGATTATTCCAAACAGCGCGTTACCGGTGAGACGCTGAACCATTTGATGGCATTGGCCGGGGCTTGCGGTCTCAACGAACGTATCGCTGCGATGTATCGCGGCGATACGATCAACACGACCGAGAACCGGGCAGCCTTGCACGTGGCGCTGCGCGCGCCGTCAGGCTCGCACATTGAACTCGATGGCAAGAACGTCGTGCCCGATGTACAGGCCGTTCTCGACCGCATGGCGGCCTTCTGCAACCGCGTGCGCAGTGGCGACTGGACCGGCCACAGTGGCAAGCGGATTCGAAACGTCATCAATATAGGTATCGGCGGTTCTGATCTCGGTCCGGTCATGGCATACGAGGCGCTGCGCTATTATAGCCAGCGTGAGATGACATTCCGTTTCATCTCCAACGTCGACGGAACCGATATCGCCGAAGTCACGCGCGACCTCGATCCGGCCGAAACCTTGTTCATCGTCTGTTCGAAAACATTCACCACGCTCGAAACCCTGACCAATGCGCATGCTGCGCGCGACTGGTGTTTGCGGGCACTCGGTGACGAGGCGGCGATTGCGAAACACTTCGTCGCCGTCTCGACCAATGCGGGCGGCGTGTCGCAATTCGGCATCGATACGGCCAATATGTTCGGCTTCTGGGATTGGGTGGGCGGTCGCTACTCGATGGATTCCGCAATCGGATTGTCGACCATGCTCGCCATCGGCGCTGATCATTTCCGGGCGATGCTGGCCGGATTCCACGCGATCGATGAGCATTTCAGTAACGCGCCGTTAGAACGCAATCTTCCGGTTCTCATGGGTCTTTTGGCGATCTGGAACACTAATTTTCTCGGTGCATCGACCGTGGCAGTTCTGCCATACGAACAATATCTTAAACGATTTCCAGCCTATTTGCAGCAACTGACGATGGAGAGCAACGGCAAGAACGTGTCCGTCGACGGCCAGCGCGTTGATTATGCCACCGGGCCGATCTATTGGGGAGAACCGGGCACCAATGGGCAGCATTCGTTCTACCAACTGATCCATCAGGGCACACGGCTCATTCCGTGTGACTTCATCGGGTTTTGCCGAGCGCTAAACCCTATCGGAGGGCAGCACGACCTGCTGATGGCTAACATGTTTGCGCAAAGCGAGGCGCTGGCTTTCGGAAAAACTGCCGATCTGGTCAGGGCCGAAGGGACGCCGGCAGAGCTAGCGCCGCATCGCAGCTTCGAGGGCAATCGGCCGAGCAGCACGATCATCGCCGAACGGCTTGATCCGCACACGCTCGGCGCACTGGTCGCACTCTATGAGCACAGCGTGTTCGTCCAAGGCGTGATTTGGAATATCAATTCGTTTGACCAATGGGGCGTGGAGCTCGGCAAGGCACTGGCTGAGCGCACCGCCGCCGAGATCGTCCAAACCAATGAGCCCGATCTCCGCCACGATAGCTCGACCAATGCGCTGATCCGGCGTTACCGGCTGCGGCGTACGACCTGCACGTGAAAATCACACTCGAATGAGGCAGCGGCCATGTCCGATGAACTCGATCAGCAATGCATCAACACGATCCGTTTCCTGTCCGTCGACATGGTCCAGAAGGTCAATAGCGGTCAGCCTACGTGCTTTGGACGCGTTGGCTCAAACACAGCCCGCGCAATCCGAATTGGGTTGATCGGGACCGCTTCGTGCGTCATGACCGATTCAGGAATGCGCCACGAAAGCAAAATGTTTGGTTACGCTGGCAGCATCTCCGGTACATCCAGCCGAGCCACGCCGATCCGATTGTCCGCCATGCCGTAATAAACGTCGAAGCGGTCAGGTGTACCTAGATCGTCGCGACGATCAATGCCCGTTGGGAAGACAACGTTGTCGACTGTCCCATGCAATTCCCGCGGATCACCCGGAGCAAGTATCGGTTCTGCTGATCGATAGATGATCCGGTTCGGATGCTCGGTCGACAGCACCATCGCACCGGCCGAATAACACAGTTTATGCAACGTCGCGTCTGGTTGCGGAATTTCCTGCACACCGTGATAAAGCAGCAGCCATCCGTGGCGGCATGCGACAGGGGGTGTACCTCCGCCGATCTTCAAGGTCTCCCAAGATGCTGTAGGGCAAGACAAGCGATGATGTGCGACAAACTCGCAGAGCCGGTGTTCCTCTCCCCTGGTCGCCACGCCCGTATACGAGATCCAAATACACTCTCGATGATCATCCATGGTGCGAGGATGTGGCTGGCGACACGTTTCCTCTGCACGCGTTCCTGGAAACAACGGCCGGTGCACTAGTGCGACTGCCGGTTTCCCAAATACTCCAGGTATTAAAATTGGAAACACGCTGGCGTCCTTATTATCCACGCTATCGAAATCTATGCCGCGATAGGGGGAAAATGTGGCCAGGCCCATCCGGCGCCAATGCAGTAGGTCGTCAGAGATGGCAATCGCGATTCGCGGACCGTGGGCTGAAAACGCCGTGTACGTCATCACATAGTGTTGGAGCGGTTCGACATAACTGATGCGGGGATCTTCGCAGCCCCCTCCCTTTCCAAATAATTCGTAGTCGGCATCCGGCTCCAGAGCCACGCCCATGCGCTCGACCCCAATCGGATCGCCCGCGCCGTCGAATACGACTCGAGCAATGCCGATGCGAGAATAATTCCCGCGCGCCACCAACCTCGGAAAAAGATAGAGTTGCCCATCCTTACCGCGAATAGCTGCCGGATTGAGAACGCCCTCGACTTCATTGGGATCGCCCGCTCGCGGCTCCATGATCATGCCGATCCGTTTCAGCTTGAAGTTGGACATCAGCTCTCTCCGCTCTCCAGGCATGCGATCAGGGCTTCAACGACTCGCTTCGTTTCGTGAGGGTCGCGCACTGCAATGGACACTACGCCTGCTTGCTTTGCCGGATAGTCATTACCGCCTGGAAACAGCGCGTCGCCGACGAAAATCATGTCCAGAATTGAGATGCCCAAAGTCTCCTGCAGCTTTTTGACGCCGTAGCCCTTGTCAATGCCGGGCCTGGTAATATCGATCGACGTCGATCCGCCCAGTTGCATGGAAAAATCCGGAATCATGGGTTTTAAAATTGCTCCGATCTTCTTGCGCTTTTCGAAGTCGGGATCCCACGTCTTCTTTACCTCAAGAGGCGCCTCTTGCCCGAGCGCGGAAAATGTAATCTGACTGCCGCGATCCTCGATCTGTTCTCCCCAATGCTTTTCGGGCCTCAATCCTGAAACCTCGAGTGCTTCGTTCAAGGCGGCGGTAATCTTTTTCTTTTCCGGGTCGGTGAAGTCCTCCGCATAGAGGAGTTTCCATGTCCCATCCCAGCGATAAAACCGCGTTCCGCACGTGGGGAGGAGCGAAAGTCGGCGCAGGCGTTCCTCGTCGGGCAGATGGGACAGCATCTGTTTTTCAAATTGCGGCCACGCGCCGCCAGAGATCACGGCGACCTGAACGACTTCGAGCAGTCTTCCGAGGCAGCTTGCCATCTCGGCGTCGAGTGGCGATTTGCTCTCCGCGAGGGTGCCATCCAAATCGAATATGATGAGCTTTTTCATGGCAGAACCGGCACCGTGATATCCAACAACGTGACCCGCCGGTGGGGGCGAAAACTGCACACGCCGACGGCTGCCGGCAGAAGCATTACTGTCCCCTTATCCATGGCGAAATCAGCGCCCGCATGAACGAGCTTTCCGGTTCCTTCGAGACACACCAATACCCGCGGCTCATTCGGAACACCGACATCAAATGGCACCTCGCTTTGGAGACGCCACACCCGGAAATGTGGGTCATCGAAAAGCCGCTCGCGCTTGTAGGGATGAGTGGTTTCGTTGATTGGCGCAATTGGATGAACGGCACCCTGGTTCAGATCTATACAGGCCAGGGCTTGCTCGACGTGCAACTCCCGCGCACGTCCAGACGTCTCATCAACATGGTCCCAGTCGTACAGGCGGTACGTGACGTCGCTATTTTCCTGAACCTCGAAAACCACCACCCCGTCGCCTATCGAGTGAACGACCCCGGCATCAATCTGAATGGCTTGTCCACGTTCAGGTCGGAAACTGGCCAGAGTTGCGTCCGCTGTGCGCTTTGACAGGGAACGCAATCCCTCAACTGTCACTCCGGGTTTCAAGCCTGCATAAATGCGACCTGCAGGTTCCGCCTCCAGCACGACCCACGCCTCCGTCTTGCCAGT
Source organism: Hyphomicrobiaceae bacterium (assembly GCA_031365375.1). Classification (GTDB taxonomy): domain Bacteria; phylum Pseudomonadota; class Alphaproteobacteria; order Rhizobiales; family Hyphomicrobiaceae; genus JAKFWF01. The sequence goes on from JANLXZ010000317.1 coordinate 30,823, forward strand.
TTCGCCTGCGGGAATGAGATCAACTTTGCCATCTGCCGGGTGGACTTGCACCGAGAGCATTTGCTGGACGTCTAGAAATTTCAGCAACAACGGAAATCGTCGGTATCGACCGAGCTTCTTGCCCATCATGAGCTGTGGTGATTGCTCGATGAGTTCAGCAATCGTGCACCCTTTCAGTGGGCCATCTGCAACCCGGCTGGGATGATCGTCGCGATCGCTAAGCAGCCAAGCCTCGCCAATCGGTCCAGCTCCTGGCAAGGGGGCATCGAGCCAATTGGCCAGACGGCGACCACCCCAAAGCCGATATTGATAGATCGGTTCGAACCGTAGCGGATACAGGGCCGGTTCAAACATCCGCTTCTCCGCCTTTTCGCCGGTAAGGCACTACCGTCAGTTGGCGGTCAACACGCGCGGGTGAATTGCGCATTGCAGGCGCCGCTGCAGGCAGGGTTAATCAATTGCCTACTCTCAGTTTGGCGTAATAAAACGAGTGCTGATGGAAAAAGTTCCTAGCCCGCGGGTGCCGGAACATCAGAAATCCCCGACTTGTCGTCGGGACTTGGATCTGACGGACCGCCGGCAAGTCAGCACGAAGTCATAGAGTGGCTAGTTGTCTCTCAGGGTCAGTCAGATTTATCGAGTGATTACACGTCCATTGATTTTAAAAATCGAATTTTGCAATAAAAATAAATGGTTTTTGGTGCCCCTGGAGGGACTCGAACCCCCACTCCCTTGCGAGAAGCAGATTTTGAGTCTGCCGCGTCTACCGTTCCGCCACAAAGGCACTTGTGTACACTGGGCAATGCAAAGCCAGCGCTGGGGGGACATAGCCTACGTTCGCGCTGGTTTCAACGGCTTTGGTGATCGGCGCACATATTGGCCGGCACAAATTCCAACCGCGTGCCCGAGAACGGATTTGCGACGATCGAGGCGCGGAAGGTGTCGCGTCGCACCTGCTGCACTTGCTCGTCGAGGATATTCATCCAAAACTGCCGACGCATGTTGCGCTCGAAGCTAATGAACAATGGATTTCCCACGATACGACCCCTTCAGATGATTGCTTATGAAGGGTGATGCAATGCGCCTGCCAGTCGGCGCCGGTGGAATCGGTGCGCGAGAGCGAAACCATGGATGCGGTTCGCTCGTGCAAATGCATCGAATTGGCAAGCTGTGCGGGATAGAGACAGTGTCCAACGACGTCCCGATCCAGGCAAAAGAACAGTCCTGTCGGGAGGGGGCGCGGCGGAAAACCCGACTGGGCCACGAAGGTCTCAGTAAGTACTCCGCCGCGCTAATCGCTGGGAACGCAACACCAGAGGCCTCAGCGATACGAGTATTGCACGCCAATTATTGCAAAATTGCAAACGACGTGTGTCAAAGTCGGTCAACCGATAATTAAAAACTTATTTTCGCATCCGTCGCCGCCAACGCTTGTGGCCCTGCAATGCTGCCGGACTGCCTGCAATCAAAGCGATTTGCGTGCATCCCGCGAGGCACCGGCCCACGGGTAGAGCAGGAACGCCGTGACCGGGATAACGAGCATCGAAGGCACAACGCGCACCAACACTGACAGTATCGCGGCCGTGATGCCGGGCACGATGATACGTCGATGCCAACAGAAACCGAGGTAAGTCGCGGCTGCCACCGCTTGCGGGGTCGGCGCGGGCATCAACCGGTAGAACGCCGTTTCCGCGTTCATCCGCGCATGAAACGCGGTCTCAATTGGGCCCGGTGCAACAATGGCCACGCGAACGCCTCGACCGCGGGTTTCATAGGCGATCGCCCGGGTCAGCGAGGTCACGTACGCTTTACTCGCGTAGTAGGCTGCCTGATACGGCCCCGGCGTGAACCCCGCAAGCGAGCCAATGTTGATCAAACCGCCCTGCTGCCGCATAAGCATGCCGGGCAGGAAGTGCCGCGACAGGCGGGTCAGTGCAACAATGTTGCAGGACACCAATGCATCGATGTCGGCTGGCGACTCGGCCGCGAAGTTGCCTGATAGTCCAAAACCGGCGTTGTTGACGAAAATGTCGGCGTGCAGCCCTTTGGCGGCGAGTTCAGCGTCGATGCGCGCGCCGGCATCGCTATCGTTTATGTCGATCGCGAGTGCTAGCGCGTCGACGCCGTAGTCTTTTTTGATCGCCACTGCGGCGGCCGTCAGTTCGGGCTTCCGGCGCGCTACGAGCACAACCTGGTGGCCGGCTTGGGCAAATCGCCGGGCAATGGCGAGGCCGATCCCTTCCGACGCGCCGGTGACGATCGTTGCGGGTGAAGTTCCCAGTATTTGGGGTATCGATCCTCGCGACACGTATCGGCGCGACCACAGATCGAGTAGTGCGAGCAACGGGTTACTCATCACGCGGCTTCGTGCGCGATTGGCTGCATTCGGGCTCTATCCCCCGGTGCGTCGAACCTTTCCGGGCCGAACCGAAGAGCAAAGTCTTGCCGGATGTGCCGCGCCAACTCGGTCGCAACGTCACTCATACCGGTCGGCGGCAAATAGAGGTTGACCATATAGTCGGGCAGCGCTGGTAAATTGGCGCTGACAGGCACGATTTCCAGATAGTTGGGTATCGACGTACGCAGCATGGTGCCAACCGCCAAACCGGCCTTCAGCATCGAATAAGTTGCCTCCATACTGTCGGCATCGCTGACGACGCGCCAATCAAGCCTCGCTCCCTGTAAAGCCTTGATGACTTCGGGCCTGAATTTGCAATGCTTCGAGCCGAGGGAGACCGGCAGCGGCGACTCTCGATGGGTTTGAGCACCCTTCCCGCCGACCCACACCAGCCGATCGCGCATCAGTGTTTCACCGTAAGTTCCGCAGATCGTCTCCGTGGTCAGCGTCAGATCGATGCGATCGGCGGTAAGATCGTCCAGCAGAGCCTTTGAGCTTTTGCATGCGAGCACCACGCGCACCGCAGGCCTTGCCTTGTTGAATTTTTGCAGCACGCTCGGGATCAGGTTGGCCACGATGTCATGTGGCACACCGAGGCGCACATCACCTTCGAAATCGGGCGTCGTCATGTGACCCCAGGTCTCATCGTTCATGGCGATGATGCGCTGGGCGTGGCCAAGCAAGCGCTCGCCCTGGGGAGAAAGGGTCAAGCGCTTGTGTTCACGCTGAAAAAGGGGGGTGCTGAACAAATCTTCTAGGCGCTTTATCTGCTGGCTGACGGCTGCCTGCGTACGGGCGAGCATGCGGCTGGCATTGGTCACGCCGCCGGTCTCTACAACCGTCACAAAGGCACGCAGCAATGCAATGTCGATGTCCCTGATCATGCTCAGCCTTTAGCGGATAAATAACAGAACGTGATGCTTCATATAAACATCATTCGTTTTCCTTATGCAAGCCGAAGGAGTAACTTCGAATCAATGTCATCGATCACGATGTCAGAACGCATAAGGAGACGGGACATGGCCCGCACAATGAGCACATCTACATTCAATGGTAGCGTAGCTTCGATCGCTGTTAGAGCGACGACCGGCCCTCAATTCGACATCCTGGCCCGCGTCCGCCTTGTGCTCAAGGTGTGGAAAGAACGAAATGATTTGAGCAATCTCGATGCGCACGCGCTGCTCGATCTCGGCTTGACGCGATCCGATGTTGCTGGCGAAGTCGGCCGTTCGCCATTGGATCTGCCGTACAACCGATTCTGAGCTCGGTTTTTGAGCGCCGGATACTCGGTTATTTCCGAGCGTAAAGCTCTCCGGTCGGCTGGTCTCGGCGCTCAGCCCTTCATCGGCAACGATGAGGGGCTTTTTTTCGGGCATTGCGGCACCACATGTGAAGTCTCTTTGACCAACCGCTCAGGTTGGATTAAAACAATTCTAAATTGGGATATGGACGGCGGCGACAAATGCCCGACGCCGTGAGATCAGGAGCTGTAGACATGTTTATTCAGACCGAGCTGACGCCGAACCCTGCCACGCTCAAGTTCATACCGGGCAGGCCGGTTCTGGGCGACGGCACGGCGGATTTTCGTGCCAAGGGCGAGGCTTCCAATTCGCCGTTAGCCAGCCGGCTGTTCGAGATCGATGGCGTCGATGGTGTGTTTCTCGGCTCAGATTTCATTTCCGTTACCAAAGGTTCGGCCGAGTGGCAGCACATTCGCCCGGCGATTCTGGGCGCGATCATGGAGCATTATCTGTCGGGTGCGGCGGTCGTCGATGGTGCCAATACCGACACGCAGTCGGGTGACAATTTTGACCCCAAGGACGCCGAGACGGTTTCGACCATCAAGGAGTTGATCGAGACGCGCGTCCGGCCGCAGGTCGCCCAGGACGGCGGCGACATCACCTTCGAAGGCTTCCGCGACGGCATCGTCTATCTGCACATGCGGGGCGCGTGCTCGGGTTGTCCCAGTTCAACCGCGACGCTTCGCCATGGCATCGAGAACTTGCTCAAGCACTTCTGCCCAGACGTGATGGAAGTGCAGGCTGTGGGCGCGTAATAGCGCGCACAATTGAGACAGTCGAATTAACGTCGGGTTTCAAAGTGCTACTTTTGGGTAGCCTTTGTGGACGACGGCAGCGGTCTGCATCGTCAGCATAACCAAGAGTTTTTGCATCGTAACGGCATCTGATTCCGTTACGCGCAGATCGAGTGTGCGCGTCCTCGCAATCATTTGGCGCAAGAGCTGGTCGACCGCGTAAGCGTGAACGCCGGTTCCATCTGCAATTCGACTACGCAGCTGCATTCGCATGCGGCGTAAAAATCGCGTGGCTGACGGCGCATTTTCTGCCGTCGTGTCGTCAGAGAACACTCGTTTCAGATCGATGTCGTAGTTCTCAGGCCACCGCCAAGCAAAGTACTTTTTCTTTTCCGCGTAATGTTTTCCCAATGTGTGACGCAGCTCTGCGAGGGGCTCAACTTCGCTCTGGTCTGCCACCCGAGGCTGCTTACCGGCGATCCCTTTCATCGCGCGATCTACGTAAGCAAGTTTTTCAAGTGCAGGCCAATCCGCGTAGTCATTCCGCCAGTCGATATGTGGATTGACCCATATCGCAAATGTTTCAGCGAAATCTTCAACAGGATGGGCTTGCGCGTACCAGTTCGACAGATTGATCACGAAATTTCGGCTCGCCGGTCTGGGCTTATACGACGACGGATATGGCAACGTTGGATCGCCAAACACTTCCTGATAGCCACTGGTCGCATGCAGTTCATAAGCTTCATCAATCGCGTGACCAGCTTCGTGGCGAAAGATTCGGCGGCATTCAGCTTCTCCGGCACCTTCGACTTCAAGCATTTGGTTGCGCTCGAGGCGCATCAATCTGGAATTGGCTAGATAGAATGGAACTGCAAATCCGACGACCCCATCGGGATTGAAGAACTCTTCAGAAAG
>JANLXZ010000400.1:0-1525 GCA_031365375.1 Hyphomicrobiaceae bacterium
TGCACGCGGCCTACTTCCGTGTCGGCGGCGTGCATCAGGATTTGCCCGAAAAGCTCGTGGCCGACATCGCCGCGTGGTGCGAGACGTTCCCGAATGTGATCGACGATCTGGAAACGCTGCTGACCGGCAACCGCATCTTCAAGCAGCGCAACGTCGACATCGGCGTCGTGACGCTGGAGCAAGCGTGGGAGTGGGGCTTTTCCGGCGTGATGGTGCGCGGCTCCGGCGCGGCTTGGGATCTGCGCAAGTCGCAGCCTTATGAATGCTACGCCGAAATGGATTTCGATATTCCGATCGGCAAGAACGGCGACTGCTACGATCGTTATTGTTTGCGCGTCGAGGAAATGCGCCAGTCGGTGCGCATCATGAAACAGTGCATCGAAAAGCTGCGCGCGCCGGACGGGCAGGGGACGGTGTCCGTGCTGGATAATAAAGTGGTGCCGCCGAAGCGCAGCGAGATGAAGCGCTCGATGGAGGCGCTGATCCATCACTTCAAGCTTTACACCGAAGGCGTGCATGTGCCTGCCGGCGAAGTCTATGTCGCGGTCGAAGCGCCGAAGGGCGAGTTCGGCGTTTATCTCGTCGCGGATGGCACCAACAAGCCTTACAAGTGTAAAATTCGCGCGCCGGGCTTTGCGCATCTGCAGGCGATGGATTTCATCTGCAGGGGCCATCTGCTGGCCGACGTGTCGGCCATTTTGGGTTCGCTCGACATCGTGTTCGGCGAGGTGGACCGGTGATGGCGCAGCCGCCGATCATTTTCGACCGCACGACCGGCGTGATGACGGGTGCCACGCCGTGGGAGCGCACGATTGGATTAGCGCTGCTGGCGGGCTCCAAAGTCGGCGCGCATATCTATCATCGCGGTTACAACATTGCGGCGAACGCGCTCAAGAAGTTGCTGCCGGCGCGCGACATCAACGTGATGCTCAATCCGGACGCCGCGTTCTCGTTTCCCTATGGCGACGGCTACTGGAGCAAGCTGCTCAATCGCACGTTCCTGTATGAAGAAGAGCTTGAACTTCTGCTGCTCGACTCCATGGATATCGATTACACGCTGCTCGATTGCGGTGCGAATTACGGTTACTGGTCGGTGATGGTGTCGAGCAGGCGCTTCGGTTCGCACAAGGCGATTGCGGTCGAGCCGTCGTCGCGAAATTTTCCGCGGCTTGCCCATAATGCGAAGATCAACAACGGCCGCTTCGAGCCGATCAACGCCGCCATCGGATCGGCGCGCGGCACTGCTAATTTGTCCGGCAATCGTCACGAAGCGTTCAGCATCGCGGGCGGACCGGATGCGGGCGGAGAAATCGTGCCGGTGCTGGCACTCGATAATCTGATCGAGGACGGCAAGATTCCCGCGAGGGGAAAATATCTCATCAAGCTCGACGTCGAAGGCGTCGAGATCGAAGCGATGAAGGGCGGCAAGCTGATTGCGCAGACCGATTCCGTTTTCATCTGCGAAGAGCACGGCAACGATCCGACCCACGCCGTCTCGCGCTACATTCTCGAAGAGACGCCGATG
>JANLXZ010000403.1:0-10509 GCA_031365375.1 Hyphomicrobiaceae bacterium
GTTGAGCCACGAGGGCTATCTGCTGACGCTGGAAGCGAGTGGCTACGACACCATCGGGCTGAACTGGAACGCGGTCGATACCATCCTGCTGAACTTCCACGACTTCGGGCCGACGGTGAAGTACACCTCGTTCGTGGATGGCTTCGAGAGTGTACCGCTGGGGCAGCCATCGGGATCGCCTTAAGCCCCATCCGCGCGAACGTCCGCAGGTAGGAGGTGAACATGCGATTGTACGACATGCGGCCAGCTTCGGGCGTCAGGTCGAACGAGTACGCGTCTTTCATCAGGAACTCGCGGCCCCGCATCACACCGAAGCGCGGCCGGACTTCGTCGCGGAACTTCCATTGGATGTGGTACAGGTTGCGCGGCATATCCTTGTAGCTTTTGAGGCCGTCGCGGAAGATCGAGGTGATAAGCTCTTCGTTGGTCGGGCCGTACAGCATCTCGCGTTCGTGCCGGTCGGAGATGCGCAGCATCTCCTTGCCGTAGGCTTCGTAGCGGCCCGACTGGCGCCACAGATCGGCGGACTGGATCGTCGGCATCAGAACTTCAATGGCACCGGCGCGATTTTGCTCCTCGCGCACGATGCGATCGATCTTCATCAAGACGCGGTAGCCGAGCGGCAACCACGAATAGATGCCGGCGCTCGCCTGCTTGACCATCCCCGTGCGCAACATCAACTGATGCGACACGATCTCGGCTTCCTTCGGCGTTTCGCGAAGAACCGGCATGAAGTAGCGAGACATGCGCATCGAAAAAACCCACGGTGGTGCGGCGAAACGGCAACCCGCAAACGTATGACCGCAAGCCGAATGCCCACCCGCCCTGCGTGTCCGTACAACTGTGCCGCTATTATCCCGTTCGGCCCGGTGAGGCAATCCCGCGTCCGCCATAGGGTGTGCATGGACAAGTGCGCCGTGGCATGGTGAGTGACGATTCTTGTATTATGTGGCGAGGCAACACGAATGGCTGCAACAGAGCGCAACGGCGGGGTCCAATACGTAGTCGAGGGTGGGCATCGCCTCTCGGGGAGCATCGAGCCGGCCGGCAATAAAAACGCCGCGCTACCGATCATCGCGGCGGCATTGCTCACCGATAAGCCAGTGCGCCTCACCAACGTGCCGCGAATCCGCGATACGGAGACATTGGTCGAACTGATTCGCTCGGTCGGTGCCGAAGCGCATTGGTCGGACACCAACGTCCTCGACATCACGGCAAAGAACATCAGCGCGGTCGATCTCGATCCGATGCTGTGCGCTAACATACGTGCGTCGATTTTGCTCGCAGGGCCGTTGCTGGCGCGCTGTGGAAAAGTCGTGCTGCCACCTCCCGGTGGCGACGTGATTGGCCGCCGCCGTGTCGATACCCACTTTCTCGCGTTGCAGCAGTTGGGCGCCACGGTCGAGGCCGACACCAGCTATCGCTTTGAAGCAGCCAAGCTCAGGGGGGCCGACGTTTTTCTCGACGAGCCGAGCGTCACCGCCACCGAGAACGCGCTGATGGCAGCAGTCGTCGCGGAAGGCACCACAATATTGCGTAACGCCGCCTCCGAGCCGCACGTGCAGGATCTCGCGCACTTCCTCGTGGCGCTCGGCTCGCGCATCGATGGCATCGGCACCAACACGATGACGATCGATGGCGGGCTCCCGCTGGGTAGTGCCACTTACCGGATCGGCCCCGATCACATCGAGGTCGGCTCCTTCATCGGCCTCGCCGCCGTCACGCGCTCGCCGTTGCGCATCGTGCGCGCCGGCACCCAGCATTTGCGCGCGACGCTAATGGGCTTCGACCGGCTTGGCATTACGTGCGAGATCGATGGTGATGATCTGATTGTGCCAGCCGAGCAGTCGCGGCACATTCGCACCGATCTCGGCGGGCATATCCCGAAATTAGAGGATCAGCCATGGCCCGCGTTCCCCGCCGACTTGATGTCGATAGCGATCGTCACAGCGACCCAGTGTGAGGGCGTGATCTTGATGTTCGAGAAGATGTTCGAGAGCCGGATGTTCTTTACCGATAAACTGATCGCGATGGGTGCCCGCATCGTGCTGTGCGATCCCCATCGCGCTTTGGTATCCGGCCCCGCTCGCCTGCGTGCCGGGCGTATGGAAAGTCCCGACATACGCGCCGGTATGGCGATGTTGTTGGCGGCACTGTGCGCCAAAGGAACCAGCACCATCAATAATGCCCAACAAATTGAGCGCGGCTACGAACGGATCGACGAGCGGCTCAACGCGCTAGGAGCGAGGATTACGCGGGTACCCGCAAGATAGGGGCGAGCCGATAGAACAGATCGCTTTCCCTTGGCGATGCAAATCGCCTCATCCCTTGGCGTAGTTCTTGATGAAGTCGCCGACGATGCGGACGATGCCGCGCGATAAGAGATCGTCGATGGCATCGACGAAAGTGTCGACGTCTGCGCGCGAACAGATCAATGGCGGCTCAAGTCGGATGACATTGCGGTTGTACTCGGTGAAGGCGACCAGCACGTTGTAGTCGCGCAGCAGAAGCGAGCCTATGAAGCCAGCAAGCGAGCCCTTCAGCTTGTCATCCAGCACTGATACGGCTTGTTTCAGCATGAACGGTAGCGTCTGCGAGAAATCCTGGAACTCGAGGCCGACCATCAGGCCTTGCCCACGCACGTCCTTGATCAACTTGGGGTGCTTCACCTTCAGTGCGTTGAGCCGGTCGAGCAGGTATTGCCCCTGCTCGGCGGCGTTGTCGATCAGGCCCTCGTCATAAAGGATGTTGAGAGCTTCGATCGAGGTGATGCAGCCTTCACCGATGCCACCGAATGTCGCTGGGCCGTGGATCAACGCGGTCTTTGGTGTGCCGTAGGCTTTCATATAGACCTCGCGGCGGGCGATCATCGCGCCCATTGCGGACTTGCCGCCGCCGAGTGACTTCGCGAGGGCTGTGACGTCGGGCACCACGCCGGCATGTTCGAAAGCGTAGAAGCGGCCGGAACGACCAAGGCCGCATTGGACTTCATCGGCGATCCACAACACGTCATGCTTATCGCACAGGCGGCGCAATTCCTGCCAGTACGCGGCCGGGGCCGTGTTGATGCCACCGCCTCCTTGGATGGTTTCAAGGCAGACGATACCAATCGACTTGTCTGCCTCAAGCGCACGCCGGATCGCTTCGATGTCGCCAAACGGGACTTTGACGTTCTTGGATGAAAGATCGAAATTCGAGCGATAGAGCGGGCCATCGGTGACGGCGAGCGTGCCCTTGGTTTTACCGTGGAACGAGTTCTCGGCATAAAGCACCTTGGAGCGTTCTGGTCCCTGCGCCTGCTCGGCGACTTTCAGCGCGGCCTCCATTGCTTCGGAACCCGATGAGCCGAGGAATACCATGTCGAGATCCCCCGGCGACACTTGGGCAAGGTTGTGCGCCAAGGCCGAGGCATATTGCGACATGAACGCCATCGCAATCTCGTGGCGTTTTTCGTCCTGGAACTTCCGGCGGGCGGCTAGGATGCGCGGATGATTGTGCCCGAACGCCAGCGATCCGAAGCCGCCGAAGAAGTCCAAAATCTTGCGGCCATCGCGCGTATGATAATGCATGCCTTCGGCGCGATCGATGATCACTTTGTGGAAGCCGAGCAACTTCATAAAGTGCAATTGGCCCGGATTGAGGTGCGCCGCAAACAGGTCAATCACCTGCTGAGAGGGTAGCGCCTTGGCCTCCTCGACAGTCAGCAATGCGGGTTTGGGTAGCCGGTTGGCGGTCAGGTGGGAGCCAACTTCGGCGGCGCTGCTGGCGGTATTTAAGGCGGTCATGAGTTGCTCTCGCGATAATGACAAAGATGAATCAACGGATCAGGCATGCTGCGGCTTTACCGTGCCGGCATTTGCCGCGCCGGCCTTCTTTGCACGATACTCTTTGTAGGCGGCGATGAGCATGTCGTCATCGCGGAATTGCGGCGTCCAACCAATTTCACGCTTGGCTTTCGAGCAGTCGAGCAAGCATTCCTCGTCGGCGATCAAATACTGTTCCGGGTCCATCAGCGGCATGTTGACGGCATCGAGCGAGTTGAGCGTGAACTTGACCAAGAACCCGGGCGTTGGGATCAAAAGTGACCGGCTGCCCGCCTCTTTGATTAGTCGGCCGAGCAAATCGCGGACAGATGGCGGCGTGTCAGAACCCAGATTGTAGGCTTCGTTGGGGACGCCGGCGCGCCAGGCCAATTCAGCGGCCGATGCACAGTCAAACACCGAAACGAACTGGTAAGGATTGCGGCCCGAGCCGATCATCGGCACCGGCAGGTTGGCGTCGATCAACTTGAACAGCTTCTCGAGAATTCCCAGGCGACCCGGTCCAATGATCAGGCGCGGCCGGAAGATCGAGATGTTGAAACCTTTTCGGCGATAATCGGCAGCCAGCGTCTCCGTATCGAGTTTGCTTTGTCCATAGTGGCCTAGTGGCGCGCACGGGTGATCCTCGGTCTGCGGCGTCACCTTCGAGTGTCCGTAGACCATGTCGGTCGTGTAGTGGACGAGGCGCTTCGCGCCGGCGCGCTCCATCCATTGCAGGATGTTCTTCGTGCCGAAATAGTTGACCGGATAGAAGAAGTCGTAGCGTTTTGCTTTCGGCATGATCGGCGAAAGCATCTTGGCCGAAAGGTTATAGACCATGTCGTCAGGCTTTAGCGGTAGGGCCGAAAAGCTTTCCGGCTTCGTGACATCGAGCATGACGAACGGCACGTTGGCGTAGATCTCGTGATTGCTCTTCACGATATCTGCGATGATAACCTGCTCGCCTTTGGCGTGCAGATTACCAGCCAGGATATGTCCGACGAAACCGTCGCCGCCGATAATGATGTGACGCATAGTGGACTACTTTTCGATTGAGGCGTTGCGCTCAGGAACGCGAGATGAGGATCGTACCGAAACAGATCAACCCGATGCCAGCAACACGGAGTGCGTTCACGTCTTCCTTGAACACATAATAGGCGTAGGCAGCGACAACGACGTAAGCAAGGCTGAGAAACGGATAAGCAAACGACAGCTCCACCTTGGACAAAACGATCAAGTGGGACGCCATGCTGATCACGAATGTGGTCAGACCGAAGAACACCCACGGATTGAATATCACGCGGGCAACCGTTGCGAATAACCCGTCATCCAGGTTGAGTGGCGCGAGCCCCAGCATGCCCTTTTTCAGCATGATCTGGGCTGCCGCGTTGGTCAAAACCGTGAACAGAATTAGCGGAATAAAGCGCGTCACGTATCTTTGACCTTCTGGGACTTCTGGCTCGAACGCTCCCTGAGATGCCGGAGCGGCATCATCATGGCAAGTTATTCCGACAAGTGCCGCGATCCGGGACGACCGCCGCGTCAGGCGTTCACCAAGCCGCTGAGAGTTTTGGGCGAGCCGCCCATTTGCGTTGCAATGGTTTGACCAAAGCCAAGTCGGCGAAGATCATTGCGCAACTTGCATAGCGTAGTGCCAACCGCCGTGGATTGGTGGCAAGTCGCCACAGCCACTCTGTGCCTGTCCGCTGCATGAACTCGGGCGCTCGCATTTGTTCGCCGGCGATGAAGTCGATCGCTGCTCCGACGCAAATGAAACCGCACGCGACGCCCTGCGCCTTTGCGCGGGCGGCAAAAATTTCCTGTTTTGGGGCACCGAGCGCTATAAACGCGAGACGTGCGCCTGAGGCAGCAATGCGGGCGATCGCGGCATCCGCTTCGCGGCCGGTTGGATCAAAGCCAACTGCGGGAGCGTCGGTGCCGGCGATATCGATTAAGCCATTCGTTCGGTCTGCGAACGAGCGTGCAGCCTTCGCCAACGAAGCGCCAGATGATCCGAAGAGATAAACCGGAATCTGCCGTTTTGCAGCTTCCTCGATTAACGGGAGGAGGAGATCGGCGCCCGTCGTGCGGGAGATCGAAGCAGTCTGTTGCCGTGAAAGCCATGCGACCGGCGCGCCATCTGCGGTGACCAGCGAAGCGGTCTCGTAGGCGGCGCGAAAGGCTGGATCACGCCGCAATTTCACAATGTGATCAAGGTTGAGAGTGAACACCGTGAAGCTTTTGGCCTCGGCCGCTCGCTGGGCGATTTCGGCGACCGCGGCCGGTAGTGTCGGGCTCGTGATGTTCCACCCGTCGACCGTCGCAAGCGAGGAATTACTTAATGTTTTAGATGAAGAGTTTTGCATAACTCACAGACACTCGCTGTTGTTTTTCATATTGCTAAGTGCAAAGAGCTGTCTTAACGACATCCCTTAACACTCTGGCAACCTTTTCCAAATGGGTTCGTGGAATTCAGTTAGAATTACGCCAGCGGGATAAGACAACCGTCGATCTCCGCTGAGCAGGTGCCTTGCCAGAATCGTGCCGGTCAGTGGTGCTCTGGCGAGCTTCAACCAAATGAGCAGCAAGCAGCCTGAGCTACAGTGAGTGTCTGACGCGGGCACCGTCGAAATGGGTGAGATATGAGTGGCGTTCAGAGAATTGGCGGGCTGGGAAATGGTGCTGCAACCATCGTCCCTGCGGGAACGCGAATTCGCTCAAAACAACGGTGGATGCTGGGCGAGCTCGGATTTCCGCTGACCGTCGGTGTCGTGATCGCCGCGGCAATCGTCACGGTTTGCGTAATGACCGGCACACTTTACCATCAACTCGCGTACGGTGATCTCGGGCTGTATGGCAGTTTCGCTGCTATCGGCATGCTGATCGCGTTTCTTTACACGTTGCCTTTCGTGTTCCGCAGCGAACTTGGCGCCGATCGATTTCTGAGCCAACGCGCCCGCTTCGATCGCTTGCTCATAAACTGGACTTGGGCCTTCATTGCGCTAGGCGTGGTGGCCTTTCTGACTAAATCGACGGCTACATACTCGCGTGGCTGGGTCGTGCTGTTTTATTTAGTCGGCGGATTGACGGTGATCGGCCTTGAATTGGTGATCCGAAGCGCTGCCCGATGGGCGCTGGAGGCGGGCCGCATAGCACGGCAACGTCTGATGCTGATCGGCTCGCCCGAGGAAATCCAACGTGTGACCGCCGCGCAGGCTTCGACGCGATCGACCGTGGAAATTGTCACCGTCGCTGCTATTCCTTCGGCGGCGATCGATCCGACGAGCGCCGACGGCGAAGCGTTGCTGCGTGATATCATCGATCGTGCTGTCTTAAGTGCACGCGCGCACGAGATCGACAGTGTGGTGCTGTTGTCGGATTGGTCGCACGTCGGTTTTGTCGATACCTGCGTTGCCGCGTTTTCGATGCTGCCTGTATCGATCCATCTCGACGCCGGGCGGTTGGCCAAACGGTTTCGAGGCATTCGTGTGAAGCAGATCGGCCCGGTGGGCACGCTGTCGTTGACGGAAGCTCCGATTGGCGCACTGCAGGCTTTGGCGAAGCGTTGCTTCGATATTGCAGTCGCGACGGCCGCTCTGTTTGTTTTGAGCGGCGTATTCGCCATTGTCGCCATTCTAATCAAACGCGATAGTCCGGGTCCGGTCTTTTTCCGGCAACGACGGCTCGGTTATAATCAGCGCGAGTTCCGTATCTATAAATTTCGCAGCATGACGTCGCAAGATGACGGCGATCAAGTGCTGCAGGCGCAACGCAATGATCCCAGAATTACGCGCGTCGGGCGCTGCTTGAGACGCTTCAACATCGACGAACTGCCGCAGCTGATCAACGTGCTCAAAGGTGAGATGTCGATCGTCGGTCCGCGTCCGCACGCGGTGGCTCACGACCGTCTGTTCGAGAAACGCATTGGGCTTTATCCCAGACGCCTAAACGTGCGGCCGGGGATCACGGGATGGGCGCAGGTGCACGGCCTCCGCGGCGAAACCGACACGGATAATAAGATGGTCGCGCGGGTCGACCACGACCTCTATTACATCGACAACTGGTCGATCTGGCTCGATTGCTACATCGTCGCGCTCACAGTCTTGTCGCCAAAAGCGTATACCAACGCGGTGTAAGGGTTCGCAATTAACGCCCAGCCTACTTGCCGTCCGCTGAGCATGGCCATGATGCCGCCGCGATGACCGGGGCTAATACAACGATTGGAAACAAGTTCGCGCGTATCCGTTGGCTTTACATCCGGAGCGGTGATTGTTTCGCCATACCGGTATGCGTGCAACATGATCAAAATGATAATTGGACTAGTGTGGGATGCCGGTGCAGTCGAGTATTTGCGGCCGGTAAATCCAATTCGTGCCGGTGTCGACTTCCCGTCGATCACCGTTTTTGGCAGGGCAGCTTGGTCGACGCTTAGTCACTGGGTGGAGATCGGATATGGCGAAGCGCCGGCCCTGATGGTGGGGTTGGCCGCTGTGATCATCATCCCGATTTTTGCGATCACCGGGGTCATTGTAAATAAGTGGCTCTCGCGACGCGCTGCGAAAGCAGCTGAGCGTGTGACCAGGAAGACCGTTGTCGATGGCGATCTTAGTTGGCCGCGAAGCGCGTGGATCACAGTCGAGGGCGACGTACCTCAACGCCGGCCATTTGCCAGTCAGATGTTGAATATCGGTCGCGAAGATGACAATGACGTGCAACTCGAACACGCAAGCGTCCATCGGCATCACGCTTTGCTGCATCGGGCCAGCAATGCAATCTTCTATGTGCGTGACTTGAGCGGTGACAATGGCAATGGCATCAAGGTAAACGGCCGACGGGTGAGGGAGGTCGCGTTGACGGACGGAGATCGGATCGAAGTCGGCGCGATTGCTTTCAGGTTCGAAGCGCGGCCGATCTGAGTGCGAACCCAGAATTTGAGTTCCATCGAACGATTTGAGAACTGATGCCGCACTTTGAGCAAGCCATCGCCGCATCGCAAGGTGCGCGCCGCTATCAAGAGGATGCGGCAGCGGTATGGTCGCATCCCGATACTCATTCGGTTTTATTGGCCGTGCTTGCGGATGGCATGGGCGGACACGCCGGTGGCGCCAAAGCAAGTCAGCTCGTCTGCGAAAAAACGATCGAGAGTTTCAGCGGCTCCACTGGGGATACACCGGTGCGGTTGAAGCAAGCGCTCAATGCCGCCAACAAAGCCATAGCGCGCACGGTCGATCATAACCCGGCCTTATCCGGTATGGGTTCGACGATGATTGCTGCCGTCTTCGGCCCAGGTGGTTTGGAGTGGGTGAGTGTCGGCGACAGTCCACTTTATCTTTATCGGCGTTCGAAAATCACGTTGCTCAACGAGGACCATTCGCTAGCGCCTGCGCTCGACCAGATGGTGGCGGAAGGGCGAATGACGTTGGCGGCAGCCCACAACGATCCACGGCGGCACATGTTGCGGTCGGCTGTGACCGGCGAGGATCTCGAATTGGTGGATTTATCGCGTAAGCCGCTGGCGCTCGAACCGGGCGATTATGTTATTTTGGCAAGCGACGGCATCCATACGATCGAGGAAGGCGAGATCGCCCGCATTGTAGCAAGTCACGCTGGCGAGGGTCCGCAAGCGGTGGCCGATACATTGGTCAATGCCGTGCTCGGCGCCGGCGAACTGCATCAGGACAACGTCACGATCGTCGCCGTGCGGCTCAGCCCTGCCACAGCCGGAGATGACGTGGCATGATCGCGATGGCATGATGCGGCGATCCACTCATTGGAGATCGTCTGCTCATGCCGCGCATCGTCACCGTAGCAGCAGCTCAACTTGGAGCCATCAACAAAGCCGATAGCCGGCAGTCCGTCGTCGTGCGGATGATCGCGTTGATGAATATCGCAAAAGCGAAGGGTGCCGATTTCATCGTTTATCCCGAACTCGCGCTCACGACTTTTTTCCCGCGTTGGTACTATCAGGATCGCGCCGAGGCCGACATTTGGTTCGAACGTGAGATGCCTGGGCCGGCTACGCGGCCGCTGTTCGAGCGGGCGCAGGAGTTGGGTATGGCGATGTCCTTTGGATACGCCGAACTGACACCCGACGGCCACCATTTCAACACGTCGATCCAGGTCGATCAGAACGGCAAAATAGTCGGCAAGTATCGCAAGGTCCATCTACCGGGCCACGCTGAACTTGATTCACTGCGTACACACCAGCATCTTGAGAAACGCTATTTTAAACCGGGCGATCTGGGCTTTCCGGTCTATCGGACGATGGGCGGCATCTTCGGCATGTGCATTTGCAACGATCGGCGCTGGCCCGAAGTATATCGCGTGATGGGATTGCAGGGTGTCGAAATGATCACGCTCGGATTCAATACGCCCTCGGTCAATTCGCAGAAGCCGGACGAAGGGCCCGAGCAACGCCTGTTCCATCATCGGCTGTCGTTGCAGGCCGGCGCCTATCAGAACTCGACTTGGGTCGTGGCCGTTGCTAAATGCGGCGCCGAGGACGGTCACCACATGTTCGGCTGCTCGGCGATCGTCGATCCCGACGGGCACATCGTCGCCGAAACCAAAACCGAAGACGACGAGGTCATCGTCCACGCCTGCGATCTCGACGCGACGCGATTCGGCAAGGAGACGATCTTCGACTTCGCCCGTCACCGGCGCCCCGAGCACTACGGCCGCATCACCAGCCAGACCGGCGTCACGCCGC
>JANLXZ010000424.1:0-2186 GCA_031365375.1 Hyphomicrobiaceae bacterium
CCAAGAAGCACGGTTTTCTGGGGATGCTCATCTCCAAGGAGCACGGCGGGCTCGGCTTCTCGGCGCAGGCGCAGTCACTGATCCTGGGGCGCATCGCTTCCCGCTCGCCCGACGTGTGCACCATCGTCATGGTGCCGAACTCGCTCGGACCTGGCGAGTTGATCGAAAAGTACGGCACCGACGAGCAGAAACACTATTACTTGCCGCGGCTCGCCAAGGGCATTGAGATCCCGTGTTTCGCATTGACCGGCCCGACCTCGGGCTCGGATGCGGCAACCATGCGCGACATCGGAACCGTGGTGCGCGGAATTCACGATGGCCGCGAAACGCTCGGCATCAAGCTGTCGTGGGACAAGCGCTACATCACATTGGGACCGAAGGCGACGCTGCTCGGCCTCGCCTTTCGTTTGTTCGATCCCGAGAAGCTGATCGGCGACAAGGCCGATATCGGCATCACTCTCGCGTTGATCCCGGCCAACCATCCCGGCGTCAATATCGGCCGTCGCCATCTGCCGGGAGGCTCGGCGTTTCCGAACGGGCCGAACTCGGGCCGCGATGTGTTCATCCCGATGGAATGGGTGATTGGCGGCCAGAAGATGACCGGCAACGGCTGGCGCATGCTGATGGAGTGCCTTGCTGCCGGCCGCGCGATTTCGCTGCCGTCATCGGCGACCGCCGCCGCGAAATCAATGCTGCGTTTCACCACGGCTTATACCCGCATCCGCAAACAGTTCGGTTTGCCGATCGCCAAGATGGAAGGCATCGAGGAGCCACTGGGGCGCATGGTCGAGAGTGCCTATGTCAACGAGGCGGCGCGTGCGGTCACCGCTGCGATGGTGGCGCGCGGCGAGAAGCCGTCGGTCATTTCGGCGCTGATGAAGTACCAGACCACCGAGCGTATGCGCCGCACCGTCAATGATGCGATGGACATCCACGGTGGCCGCGCGATTTGCGATGGGCCGACGAACTATCTACAGGCGGCGTATCAGGCGGTGCCGGTTGGCATCACGGTCGAAGGCGCGAACATCCTCACCCGCACGCTGATCACGTTTGCTCAAGGCGCGCTGCGCTCTCACCCCTACCTCTACAAGGAAGTGAAGGCGGTACAAGACACCGACACCAAGCGCGGGCTCGATGCGTTCGAAGACGCCTTCCTCGGGCACATTCAATTCGCCGTCGGCAACGTCTTCGGTGCGCTATTCCACAATCTCACGGGCGGCTTGCTCGCAAACGTGCCGGAGAAAGCCTACGGCACGGCGGAGTGGTATCGTCAGCTGTCGCGCTCAAGCCGCAATTTTGCATTGGTCGCGGACCTCACCGTTGCGGTTCTCGGCGGTGGTCTCAAGGTCAAGCAGAAGCTCACCGGCCGGTTGGCCGACGCGTTGTCGGAATTGTACATGACGGCGTGCGTGCTCAAGCGCTACGAAGACGATGGCAAACCCGCTGCTGATCGATTGATCGTGGCGCTCGCCGCGCAAAATGGTCTCTACCGGTTCCAGGTCGCGCTGCGCGGCACGATCGAGAACTTCCCCGTCACGTGGGCGCGGATCCTGATGCGGATGCTCGTCTACCCGCTTGGTGGACACTATAAGCCAGCCTCCGACCGTCTCGCCCACGACGTCGTGCGGCTGGCGATCGAGCCCGGCGAAGTGCGCGATCGTCTGACCCGTTTCATGTTCGTGTCGAAAGACCCGAGAGATCCGACCGGCTTGCTCGAAGTCACCATGGAGAAAGTGCTCGCCGCCGAGCCCGCCGAAAAGAAGCTCGATCGAGCGGTTCGTGATGGTCTCGTGCAACGTTTCCTTGGCATCGACTGGATTGGTGATGCGGTGGCCAAGAATGTGATTACCGAGAGTGAAGGCATATTGTTGCGCGAAGTCGAAGCCTTGACGGCGCGTGTGATCGCGGTCGATGATTTCGATCCAGCAGAGGTGCGCCCGAACTACATGAATGTCGGGCATAATGCGCGTGCGGTGCAATCCGCCGCCGAGTAGATGTGTCCCCTCTCCCCGCGAGGGGGCGGGGAGAGGGGAAAAGGAGGCCGCAATGACCGATCTGGCGCATCTGAAGGACTGGAAGTTCTCCGTCGACGAGGAGGGGATCGCCTGGGCGGTCTTTGATCGTGAGGGCGAAAGCGCCAATTCGCTCGGGCGGCGACCCCTCGAAGAACTGATGGCGATCGTCGA
>JANLXZ010000151.1:0-4944 GCA_031365375.1 Hyphomicrobiaceae bacterium
GCGATACTGGCGGATGTCGATCTCGAGGCATTCAAGCGGGTCGCCGTGGCGGAACGCGCCGCGTCGATCAAGGCCATGGGCCGGGCGATCGCCGATTGGCTTCGATCCGGCCTGCGGCTGCGCTATTCCGACGACGCCCTCACTCATCCCGCTGCCGGCCCGCTGTGCGGTTGTTAGCGGCAAAAAGGAGGATAGCCATGACCAAGCTGCCGATCGGTACCGAAACTCGCCTCGCGCCGGGAGCGCTGTTCAAGCTCGAGGACGGCGTTCACGCGTGGCTCGAATGCGTAGAAGGCGCAATATGGGTGTCGCAGACGGCCCAGCCGCGTGATGTCGTCATTGCGGCTGGCGAAAGCATTGCCCTTGCGGCGCCTCACAATGCCATCATCGGTGCCATCAACGGTCCGGCGGTGGTATGGACAGGCGAGGGCAGGGATTTGTCCCTCGCCGCGTAGTGGATACGGGATACCTTGCGCATGGCGACCGGCTTCAGAGAGCGCGGTCGCCATGCGCACCAAAGTGGATCGCCTACCTTGCGCCGCCGATATCGACCAGGCTGCTCGTCACATAGGATGCCGCTGGCGATAGCAGCCACAGAACGGTTTCGCCGACTTCCTCAGGCGAGCCGACTCGCCCTTGCGGTACCAAGCCGACGAGCTTCTTGAGGCGCTCCTTGTCGCCGGTTGCATCGTGGATTTCGGTGTCGATCAATCCGGGGCGCACCGCGTTGACGCGAATGCCTTGCGGCGCGACCTCAATCGAAAGTCCGTGCGTGAAGGTGTCGATTGCGCCCTTTGACGCCGCGTAAGCCAACATGCCGTTCGGTCCGCCGATGACGGCCGCACGGCTGCTCATGTTGACAATCGCGCCGCCTTTGCCGCCGCTCTTTGTCGACATCCGCTTGACGGCTTCGCCGGCGCAAAGGAACTGGCTCGTGATGTTAATGCGCCAATGTTCGTCGAGCATCGCAGCCGTCATGCCCGTGACCGGCGCATAAGCGTGCACGATGCCGGCGTTGTTGAACAACCCTGTTAGGGGGCCAAGTTTTTTGTCGGTCTCGGCGAACAGGTGCGCCGCACCGGCTGCCGTCGACACGTCGGCCTCGACAGCAATCGCCTTGCCGCCGCTCTTTTCGATTGCAGCGACGACTTGAGCCGCGTGATCCGGACTGGATTTATAGTTCACACAAACCGCCCAGCCGCGCGCTCCGGCGAGCTTCGCTGTTGCCGCGCCAATGCCTCGGCTCGCGCCGGTAATGATCAATACGCCGCCCATTCTCGTCTCCTCCGGTGGGTTTTTTCAGGCAAATGATAGCCCGCTTCGTGCGACAACTTGAACCCCCAGTTTCCGCAACGGTCACCTGCCTTGGATCAGCCGCGCAAAATCGGCTACACGGCGTCATTGAACTGAAGAAGCGAAACCTATCATGACAGTCAAATTCGATCGACGCGGGTTTATCGCGGCATCGTTCGCGCAGGCGATGGCCATGGCATTGGACGGGACTGCGCGCGCGCAAGCCGCCGCCGGCCACGACGGTCTTGTGTTCGGCCAGGCACTACCGTTTTCGTTCGATGTCTTGAAAGCGCAGGCGAAGGAATTGGCCAAGCAACCCTACGTCGCGCCGCCGATGCCGGCTCCAGACGTGGTCGCAAAGATTGATTACGCGATCCACGGCACACTCAAATACCGCACGAACGTCGCGCTGTTCGCGAACGGACCCGGTCAATTTCCCGCGACGTTTTTTCATCTCGGTCAGTTCTTTCAGAAGACCGTCCGTATGCACGCGGTGGACGGTGGGCAGCAACGCGAGATCATCTACGAGCCGTCCTATTTCGACATGCCGTCGAACTCGATTGCGCGCCGCTTGCCGGAAAATGTCGGGTTCGCCGGCTTTCGCCTGCAAGAGGATCGTGCGGGCCATCCCAGCCGAGGCGGGCGCGACGGCGGCAGCCTCGATTGGCGGCTGAACGACTGGGTGGCTTTTCTTGGCGCATCGTACTTTCGTGCGATCGGCGAAGACTACCAATATGGACTGTCTGCCCGCGGCCTAGCGATCGATCCCGCGATCGCAGGCGCAACAGAGGAGTTTCCCGACTTTACGAGTTTTTATATCGAGACACCGGCAGACGGGGCCGACACGGTTATCGTCTACGCGTTGCTCGAAAGTCCGAGTGTCACGGGTGCTTATCGGTTCGCGATGACGAGAACGGCAGGCGTTGTCATGGACGTCGGATGCCAATTGCACGTACGCCGCGACGTTCAGCGTTTCTGCATTTCCCCACTGACCTCGATGTTTTGGTTCTCCGAGACGATCAAGAACATAGCGGGTGATTGGCGTCCGGAAGTGCACGACAGCGACGGGTTGGCGATCTGGACTGGAACCGGTGAGCGCATCTGGCGGCCATTGAACAATCCGCCACGTCCGGTGGTATCGTCCTTTGTCGATGACAGCCCGAAAGGCTTCGGGTTGATGCAACGTGACCGGAATTACGATCATTACCATGATGGGGTCGGCTACGAGCGGCGGCCATCGCTGTGGATCGAGCCGGTTGGCCAATGGGGGCGCGGCACGGTGCAGTTGATGGAGCTGCCAACGGACGACGAAATTCACGACAACATCGTTGCCGCATGGGTGCCTGCGGAACCGGTGGAGGCTGGTCGTGTCATGGATCTTGCCTATAAGCTGCACTGGCTCAACGACGAGCCGAGTGCGGTGCGTGTTCAAACGTCGCTCGCGCGCACCTTTGCGACGCGGGTTGGAACCGGTGGTGAGCCTGGCACAGCACGGCCGCCGGGATTGAGGAAGTTTGTGGTCGAATTTATCGGCTCGATACTCGCGAATGTCCCGGCAGGCCTCAAACCCGAGGCGGTTGTCACCGCGTCGCGCGGCGAGATCGTCAATCCGTTCACCGAGGCGTTGTCGAACGACGTTGCCGGCCACTGGCGCGCCGTATTCGATTTGAAAGCGAGCTCAGGCGACCCGATCGAGCTGCGCATGTTCATGCGGTTGAAGGGTCAAGTTCTGACGGAAACTTGGGCCTATCAATATCACGTTGCGTGAGGGGCAGGGGTTGCCGATTGGCTCGCAGTTCGCCACTTTGAACGGATCGTTAAACAATCTGCAGAGGAGGCGCACATGAGTTGGCTGCCCGATCAAGATCCACTGCCCGGCGATAAAAAAAGCTGCGACGCGATCGAGCACGTCATCGTGCCGCGTTCGCGCGATCTCGGCGGCTTCGAGGTGCGCCGCGCCTTGCCCTCGGCCAAGACGCAGATGGTTGGGCCGTTCATTTTCTTCGATCAGATGGGGCCGGCCGAGTTCATCCTTGGTACCGGAATAGATGTGCGGCCGCATCCCCATATCGGCTTGGCGACCGTGACGTATCTGTTTGAGGGTGAGATCTGGCATCGGGATTCGCTTGGCACGTCGATGCCGATCCGGCCGGGTGACGTCAATTTGATGTCGGCGGGGCGCGGCATCGTCCATTCGGAACGCGAAGCCTCGGAGATAAAATCGCAAACGCGGCGCATGTTCGGTATTCAGGCTTGGTGTGCGCTACCGAAGTCGCATGAGGAAAGCGCACCTACGTTCACCCATCACGGCGTCGAGGCGCTGCCGCGGATCACCGGCGAGGGCAAGCGCGTGCGGCTGATCATGGGATCGGCATTCGGGCAGACGGCGCCGACCGAATTTCCGCATCCGACGCTCTATGCCGAGGCAGTGCTAGCGCCCGGCGCGATTCTGCCGTTCGATGCCGACTACGATGAGCGTGGAATTTATATCGCCTCCGGCACCATCGATATCGCCGGACAAACGTTCGAGGCCGGCCGGTTGCTGACGTTTAAGCCGGGCGATCGCATTTCGATCCTGGCGACCTCGCAGGCGCGCCTGATGATGTTGGGCGGCGAGCCGATGGATGGTCCGCGCCACATCTGGTGGAACTTCGTGTCATCGTCCAAGGACCGCATCGACGCCGCCAAGGAAGACTGGCGGCAGAAGCGCTTTGCGTTGGTGCCAGGCGATGAGGTTGAGCGGATCGAGCTGCCGGGGTAAGTTTGTGCAGAAGATAGCTTATCGCCCCATAGTGACGTGACCACGCCAGATTGTATGCTACGGTTTTTTATATATTTTTTATCGGGGGAGAACTATGCGAGCTATTGTTGCCATTGCCTTGATTACCCTGTGTAGCAGCACGGTTTTTGGGCAACTTACTACCGCTGAGCGCTTGCTTGAGTCGTCCAACTGGAAAGTGCTGCGTACGAAAAATAGCATGACGGACAAGGTTTCGTGCGTTGCCATTTATCGTGACAACTATTCAGTCCAGCTGAATCAAGATGCACTGTACCTTGGCCGGAAGGGCAAAGGCGGAGTGGCTATGTAATAGATCCGGATTGACGATGCCGCAGCAACTAAGTCACGTTTGGCGAGCAAGATTGAAAAACAGTTGAGCACAATCATTCTGACACAAGCCGAAGTGCAGCAACTGGTAAGAGCGAAGCGATTGCGAATTTCGGGTATTTCGATATTGAACAGCATGATTGACGAGGATTTAAGCGTTGACGGGATCTCGGCTGCACATGCGGTGTTGGCCGGCCCCAAGTGTACGTGAAGACTAGCGATTAGCGCACATCCATTGACAGTCGTCCGGATTGCTGATGACGCAAACTTACACCGTCATAAGTTTCCGCACATCGGCTTCGACCATGCTGGCCTTGGTGCCGGACAGCACCACTTCGCCGCGCTCCAACACGGCGAAGGTATCCGTCAACTCCTTGGCGAAATCGAAATATTGTTCGACGAGAACGATCGCCATCGTGCCCTTGCCGCGCAGGTAGGTAATGGCACGTCCGATGTCCTTGATGATCGACGGCTGGATGCCTTCGGTCGGCTCATCAAGCACGAGGAGCTTGGGGCGAGTGACCAGGGCGCGGGCGATGGCGAGT
>JANLXZ010000433.1:0-5831 GCA_031365375.1 Hyphomicrobiaceae bacterium
TCGGACGTCGAACTGCAGGAGCCCGACGCGCGCTTCACCGTCAACGTGAGCTGCTTCGCGTTGCCGGTCACCGCCACGCCGGACTTTGCCTCGGGCAGCTCGACCGGGATCATGTTGACCATCAGCGGCGCCGCCACCATGAAGACGATGAGCAGCACCAGCATCACGTCGACCATCGGCGTGACGTTGATCTCGGCCATCACCGGCTTGCGGCGATGCCGCCGCCTGCCGACCGTGACGCCTGCGCTTGCGCCGCCTATCGCCACCGCCCGCCCCTAACCATTCTCGTCGATCTGCCGCGACAAGATCGCGGCAAACTCGTCGGCGAAACCTTCCAGGCGCTGCGCCTGCCGGTTCACCTCGGACTGAAACTTATTGTAGAAAATTGTCGCCGGAATGGCGGCGATCAGGCCGACCGCGGTCGCGAACAGCGCCTCGGCGATACCGGGCGCGACCACCGCCAGCGACGTGTTCTTCGACGCCGCGATCGACTGGAAGCTCGACATGATGCCCCACACGGTTCCGAACAGGCCGACGAACGGCCCGGCCGAGCCAACCGTCGCCAGCACCAGCAAACGCCGTTCCAGCCGCTCGATCTCGCGCGCGATCGACACGTTCATCACCTTCTCGATGCGCATCTGGAGCCCCGCGAAGGAGCGCGCCTGGCTGTCGAAGGAGCGCTTCCATTCGCGCATCGCCGCCACGAAACAGGCCGCCATCGATTGCGTCGGCTTGGCCGACAACGCGCGGTAAAGATCTTCGATCGACTCGCCGGACCAGAACGCCTGCTCGAAGCGGTCCATCGCGCGCTTTGAGCGCGAGAACAGAAAAATCTTGTCGATGGCGATCGCCCAGACCCAGATCGAACACCCGATCAAGCCCAGCATCACAGCCTTGACGATCCAGTGCGCCTGCCAGAAAAGCGCCACCAGCGAGACGTCGGACGAGGCCATCGGGGCCAACTCGACCGCATTCATGCGCACGTTCCTTTCGCGAAACCCAAGCGCCGGTACAAGTCCGGTTCGAGGGCCGGTTCGACCGCAACCTGACAGCGTCAGGCGACGGCGGCATCACGACGGGACACCCACGCGCCACCGACGCCAGCCATTTGGCGGCGAAAAGCCTGCATCGACGCTTGATGATGTCGCTTGGGATGCCCGTTCGAGCCGGACTCTCAATCCCCTGCCAACATGTCAAAACAAGGGCTGCGCTGCAGCAATCGCTCCGGATTACCAAGCACTTGTTATGGTTAAGAGAGGGTTAAGGGGGGGGGTGGTCCAGAGCATCTATGACGCTCAACATTTGAGCGATCGAACATGCTATCCGAACCGATTTCAGTGATCAGTAATATGATAAGTATTTCGGTGGCTCAACATTATCCAACCCGTAAGCAAAATAGTACTTACGCGCCGCAGCCCATCCCCTTACTAAACTCGGAAGTTTAGAATTCGGGTTAAAAGTCGAGGATGAAAACGACGCTGCGTCGTACCACTTGCCGGAGATTAGCTCGGTGGAGCCTACCTTAAAAGGTAAACCGAGAATCTTGTATCGTTTAATAAGAGCCTGTTTGATATTTGAAGCCATCCACCCATCTAACCGGATCAGGGCATCTGACTCATCTAGCAATGCATAAAACCCCATGTAACCGCGCATTTTTGGTAACTTAACATTGAACTTGATGAACGAGTTCAGCTGCTCCTCTGAGAGACCTCCGTACAAAACGTTACGAATTTCGGTCACTAAGCCCAGCAGATCCCAGTCATAGCCGACTCCCACCCTGGTTGAAATTTTTATGGGTGGAATTTTTTCAATGTAGTGAAGAAGATATAGATTGATTAGTCTCGATAACTGACCTCGCAAACGCGTTTCTACACTCGTATGCATAGTTAGGCCATCTGTGCAGACCCCGTATCCCAAAAACCTGAAATCAGTCAGTGATTTCAACTCTTCTTCCTATTTAGACAGAATTCGGATACCTGGCGACTTACTTTTATTTATCTTAAGACCACTTTTCTCACAATGAGAGATGAACGCGTCATATGCACGAATCGCATCTTCGTAGCTATACAAAACGACCACGGAATCGTCGGCGTACCTAGCAAATTGCCCGTTAATTGCCTCAAGATCACAATCAAGAGGGTGATTGGCTAAGTTTGCTAAAGTGAGTGAGATGGATGAACCTTGGGGAGTACCTACTGTTCTTCTTTTGAAGACGCCGCCTGAGTAATCTACTCGCTTCGCAAAACGATGATTTAGAAACGAAAAGATCGTCGTTTTTTCAATTCTCGAAGCTAATATAAATTCTGATTTTTGCAGCAGGCTTTTTATATAAGAATGAGGAATCGTGTCGAAGTATTTTTCAA
This sequence comes from Hyphomicrobiaceae bacterium, assembly GCA_031365375.1. Lineage (GTDB taxonomy): Bacteria > Pseudomonadota > Alphaproteobacteria > Rhizobiales > Hyphomicrobiaceae > JAKFWF01. Next base: position 2,364 of record JANLXZ010000433.1, read on the forward strand.
AATCTACTTGAAGAACGAAATTTCGCTGAGGCCTAATTGCTGACTTTATCTTAAGGAGAGCGTCAAAAACGCTTCTGTCAGGCCTATAAGCAAAAGAATTTCCTGATTGTTTTTTTAGATTTCGATTCGTAAGCCTAGCATTTAAGACTGCCGCCAGCGCTGCGTCAGGGAAGGTGAATTGCATGATTTCACGTTTTCCCCCACCAGGCTTATCTTTAAAAAACTGGAGCGCGGGCGTGGGGCTATAAGTTCCAAGCTGAACTTTATACCAAATCGTTTTGGCAAGAAAATTTGCATTACGCTTACAATAAATCGGATCAAAGTGCCGGTGAGAAAACGTTTTAGTACGCGGCTTTATTGCCGTTGGATAACCTGTTCGTTTTGTGTACTTTGCGGCATACTCTTTCTCTTTCAAAAGCTTTTTATGCTCACGATCAAGTGCCCGCGCACATAACTTTTTAATCTTCTGTTTGATAGCGTTTTGCATAGGGCGGCGGGTGGCCATTTAAGTAAGGGGAGTCCGCCTCATGGTTTCCCACACGACGTTCGAGCTGTTGGCTGATCAACAGCACCTCACGATCACTGCCGCGATCGTTACTGCGAACCACCCGCCTAGGCTACTGCGCCCTAGTGACAAATTGCATGATCTAGAAAAAGCGTTCAACGGTAGATAACGAATTATCCACAACTACTGATATCCCACTCGCCCATAGGCCATCTCAGCCGCGAACCACGAGAATTCACCGGATGCAGAATGTTATAGTTTGGGATTTAGAAACGGTTCCTGATTTTGAGTTGATAGCAGCTACTCAAAAGATAAGTATTTTAAAGGCTCGCGAATTCTCGAAGAGCGAATTTCCTCGTCTTGCTGCTCATAAAATTGTCTGTATTGGCGCCGTCGTATGCTCTCGTAAAACAGGCGGTTGGGAGGTTGAGTCTATCGGAGCGCCTAGCATCGCTGAGCGAACAGAGATGGAACTCATCAAGTCATTTTTTAAAAAAATCGAAGACACAAAGCCAAAACTAATCACCTTTAATGGCGGTAGTTTTGACTTTCCCGTTCTCCGATATCGCGCAATGGCAAATAAAATTGGTTCCCAGATTTTTCAAACTAAGAATTACTTTAGCCGCTACACGGAAGATGCTTTAGATTTATGCGATGTTCTTGCTTCGTATGATAATCGATCGAAAATGAGCCTCGATTATATCTGTCGGGCGATGGGCTTGGCAGGTAAAATAGGGTCGATTAGTGGATCTGACGTCGAAGCGTATGTTTCTTCAGGGCGCATCCACGAAGTAGCGGGATATTGTGAAAGCGATGTGGTGAATACTTTTCGTTTGTGGCTACGATTTGAACTTTTTCGTGGATCGTTGTCAGTTGCCGAATTTGAGTTCAGTGAGAACAACTTAAAAAACTTTGTTATGAAGCGTATGGACAGTAAGTCACATTTGGTCGAACTAGTGGCCTCAAGTTAGAAGAGTTGAAATTGCTCTTCTTCAAGCTTATTCCGGGTCCAAGTGGTTCATAAAATAGGCCAATGACCTCTCTTGACAAAATTCCTATAGGAACATATACCCGACCCGTCCTGTTCGTGAGGGGGCGCTTCATGAGGCGTTCTGAGGCGGAGCAGAGCAGACGCCGGATTTGGGCTTGCCCAAAATCGGCTGAGCTGGCCGGACTGGGGCTTGCCCCAAACCGGTGGATACGGCGCCTGCGGCCCTGCCTCGCAAGCAGGGACTCGGGGTGTCCGGGGTGAACTCGTCTGCCGCCACTACGGGCGGCTGCCGTGACCGGCAGGGGCGGGAAGCGGCTTCGGCGTCGCGAAAGCGATGCCGGTGACGACGCATTCGGCGCAAGCCGCATGACGTCTCACATACCGCTTTTCGGCCTGAACGAATCCTCGGACGAAAAGTCGCCGGAGCGATGCGGCATGCGGCAGCCTTCGGGCCGCCACACGCAGGCATCGTGCGCTGCCGGATTGCGGCCCCTGCGGCGGGCGGACCGGTGGCGTTGGTGGAGCGCCGCAAGGCGATGCGTCGTGGGTGTCGAGGCTCGCAAGTCTGGGCATCGCGGCGTTGCTACAAACAGTGCGCCTTGCGGCGCTCCATCGCCCCTCGTTTCGAGGGGGGAGTTTAATTGCCGGGAATGGGGCAAGCCCCAAGCCCGGATGCACACCTCGGGCGCCTCGCGCCGCGAGATCGCGAACGCGTGGCTGTTTGAAAATCAGTTTGTCATTCCGGGATGGGTCGGTTGCCGGCGCAGCCGGCTGCCGAGACAGGCCCGGAATCCATAACCCCTGTAGTCACGATGAAAGATGGATATCAACGCCCGTTTGCCAAACAAAGCACAGGGGTTATGGATTCCGGGCTCGCGGTCACCGCCGCGAAATCGCGGCGTGGCCGCGCCCCGGAATGACGGTGGTATCGAAATCCCTCAATCCCACTTCGGCGCGAATCCCGGACTGACGCAGCGCTTGTTTTTCGGCAGCGCCGCGATCGCGGCCCGATCCTCGTCGTCGAGCGTGATCTTCAGCGCGTCGAGATTGGCCTGCTGGCTTTCCTTGCGCGACGCCTTCGGGATCGCGGCGACGCCGTCCTGATCGAGCAGCCATTTCAGCGCGACCTGCGCGGCGCTCGCGTCGTGTTTCTTGCTGATCGCGGCCAACGCCGGATCGTCGGCGACGCGGCCTTGCGCCAGCGGGCAATAAGCGGTGATCGGGATCTTCTTCGGCGCAAGATAACTCCGCACCGCGCTCTGGTCGAGCATCGCGTGATATTCGATCTGGTTGCACGCGACCGGCGCCTGGATGTCGTCGATCGCCTGCTTGAGCAACGCGACCGGGAAATTGCACACGCCGATGGCGCGCACGCGGCTTTCGTCCAGCAGCGTCATCAGCGTGTCGAAGATCGCGCCGAGGTTCATGTCGGGCGCGGGCCAATGCACCAGATAGAGATCGACATGGTCGAGCTTGAGCTTCGCGAGGCTCGCCTCGAAGGCGCTGCGAATGCCGTCCGGCGTCAAATGATCGTGCCAGACTTTGGTGGTCACATGCAGGTCCGCGCGGCCGACGCCGGATGCTCTGATGGCATCGCCGATCGGCGCTTCGTTGCCGTACATCTCGGCGGTGTCGATGTGGCGATAGCCCAGCCCGAGCGCGCTTTCGACCGCGGCTTGGCAAGCATCGCCCTGCATCTTGAAGGTGCCGAGGCCGAGCTTGGGCAGGCGAATGCCCTGCGTCGTGATGGTGTCCATGATCTGTCCTGGATGTGCGGGAAGGAAACTCGGTTGGATGACGACGGCGACGAAAAGAAGTTCCGGGCCACGATCAGTTTGCGTAGCGTGCGGTGAGATCGCGGGAAATCTTGGCGCCCTCGTCGAGATAGCGGCGGATCGCGACGCCGGCGGCCGGCGTGCAGGTGCGATAGGTCTGCTGGAACCCCTGATAGCCGCGGTTGAAGCCGCCGATC
>JANLXZ010000486.1:0-3112 GCA_031365375.1 Hyphomicrobiaceae bacterium
GCCGGCTGCTGCCAAGGCAGCACGGCTGTAGACTTCCGAGAAGAAGCCGCGCGCGTCGCCGAAGCGCTTGGGCCGGATCAACTTGACGTCCGGTATCGCCAATGCCTCGATATCCATCGTTTGTCCGTCTGTGTGCTGGAAACTTGATACCTGATAGCGGTTCATGAGTGCGCGGCACAAGTAGCTGTTTTCCGATCAGACGCGCGGCTGTGGCTCGCAGACGACATCCAGATGACCTGGCCGCTCCATCAGGCTAGGCTCAAAGGATCGATTCTTGACGATCCGACAATCAGCGAGACTTCAATGAACCTGACCGGCAACTGGAATTATCCGACTTCGATCAAATTCGGAGCTGGCCGCATTAAGGAATTAGCAGCGGCGGTCAAGTCCGCTGGGATAAAGCGGCCGCTGCTGGTGACCGATCCGGTGCTAGCGAAACTGCCGATCGTCGCCAATGCGGTCGCTTTATTGGAAGCCGACGGCCTGTCAGCAAAAGTGTTCTCCGACATCAAGCCGAACCCTATTGCGCCCAACGTCGCAGCGGGTGTCGCCGCGTTGAAAGCGGGCAATCACGATGGTGTTGTCGCCTTCGGTGGCGGCTCCGGCCTCGACGCGGGCAAGGTCATCGCATTCATGGCCGGGCAGACGCGACCGATGTGGGATTTCGAGGACGTCGGCGATTGGTGGACGCGGGCCAATCCGAAAGGAATTCTTCCCATCATCGCGGTGCCGACGACGGCTGGCACCGGGTCAGAAGTCGGCCGTGCGGGCGTCATCACGGATGAGACGACGCATACCAAGAAGGTCATTTTTCATCCGTTGATGATGCCGAAGGTGACGATCTGCGATCCCGAGTTGACGGTCGGCATGCCGCGCTTCATTACCGTCGGTACCGGGATGGATGCACTCGCTCATTGTCTCGAGGCGTATTGTGGTCCGTTCTACCATCCGATGGCGGATGGCATCGCAGTCGAGGGGCTGCGGCTGGTCAAGGAGAACCTGCCGCGCGTCGCGAAGGACCCGAAAGACATCGAGGCGCGCGCGCACATGATGTCGGCCGCCGCCATGGGCGCAACCGCGTTCCAGAAGGCGCTCGGGGCGATTCACGCGCTGTCGCATCCGGTTGGCTCGCTGTACGACACGCATCACGGCATGACGAACGCCGTGTTCATGCCATACGTGCTTGCCTTCAATCGGCCCGCGATTGAGGACAAGATTTCACGTGCCGGCGCCTATCTCGGATTGAAGCCGGGGTTCACACCTTTCATGGATTGGATTCTGGCGTTACGCGAGGAGACCGGCGTGCCGCACACCCTGGCGGCATTCAAGGTTGGCACCGAAAAATTCGATCTGATGAGCCAGATGTCGCCAAAAGATCCGACCGCCGGCGGCAACCCAATCCCACTCGACGAGGCCAACTGCCACAAGCTGTTCGAGGCTGCGCACGAGGGGCGATTGTGATAGCGGGAGCACTTTAGGACTTGAAGAAATTTGTGAAGTCTGACCACTGCTCGATGCGGAACGAGCGGATATCGCGCACGCATCCAGTGAACCACTGCAGTGATTTCAACGCCTGGAGCGCCGCAAAAAGATTTGCCAGGTCTTCCCGTTCGCACACGTAAACGCTTCCTTGCACCCAAGTGAAGCCGAAGCGTTCGAGAGTAGTCCCGATATCGAGATAAGCTTGCGGCACTCCCTTAGGATGACGCCGTTTGACTTCAGCAACAGTGAGATCAAAGGCGATCGCGAACATTAGTGCGCAGTCGGATCGCTGAGTATGTCTCGCAACGGATAGTCCAGCTCTTCACCGGATTCGACAACTCGGATTCGCAGTTCAACGTTTGTGCCGACTGCACCCTCGGCGGCCGAGACGATCTGATAGACTGGTCCGCGTTCGCCAAAACGTCGAAACGACCCAATGAGGTCGTCCAGAGGCATGACAATATTCCGATCGGATGTGACTACGGCATTCATGCTTTGATCATGCCCGACTCTTCCCCACCTGTCCACTTTACCGCGGCAGATCAGAGCGGCCCATCAGCGCCTTGTCGATCGATTGCGCGGCTTGGCGGCCTTCGCGGATCGCCCACACGACGAGCGATTGCCCACGTCGCATATCGCCGGCGACGAACACTTTCGAGCGCGATGTGCCGTAGTCGCGCTCGGTGGCCTTGACGTTGCCACGCGCATCGAGCGCGACCGCGCCATCTGGCAGGAGCTCCTCCGTCACCGGTGCGATGAAGCCCATGGCGAGCAATACCAGGTCAGCGGGGATCTCAAACTCGGTGTCCGGGATTTCCTTGAAGCGCTCGTCCACCTTGACGCAGATCAGCTTCGTTACCCGGCCATCCTTGCCCTCGAAACGCTTGGTGTTGACGGCGAAATCGCGCTTGGCGCCTTCCGCCTGGCTGGACGATGTACGCATCTTAAGCGGCCAGTTGGGCCACGTCAGATCCTTGTTCTCGTGCTCGGGAGGCGCGGTCATGATTTCGAGCTGGGTGACGCTCAGCGCTCCCTGCCGGAACGACGTGCCGATGCAGTCGGAGCCGGTATCGCCGCCGCCGATCACGACGACGTTGCGGTCCTTGGCTGACAGCTCCAGCACCTTGCCAAGCTGTTCGCCCGACACACGCTTGTTCTGTTGCGGCAGGAAGTTCATCGCGAAGTGGATGCCACCAAGATCGCGGCCCGACACCGGAATGTCGCGTGGCTTTTCGGCGCCACCCGCCAGCAGTACGGCATCGTGCTTGGCTTCGAGATCGGCGAGCTTGATCTTTCCACCGACGGGCGTATTGCAATGGAAGATCACGCCCTCGGCTTCCATCTGCTTGACGCGGCGTTCGATGACGGTTTTTTCCATCTTGAAGTCGGGGATGCCGTAGCGCAGCAGGCCGCCGGGCTGAGCATTCTTCTCGTAGACGTGGACCTCGTGGCCGACGCGGGCGAGTTGCTGGGCTGCCGCCAATCCAGCCGGACCCGAGCCGATGATCGCGATCTTTTTACCGGTCTTCTTCTCGGACGGCTCAGGCACGATCCAGCCCTCTTCCCAGCCCTTGTCGGCGATCGCGCATTCGATCGTCTTGATCGTCACCGGATTGTCGTCGAGGTTGAG
>JANLXZ010000119.1:0-4079 GCA_031365375.1 Hyphomicrobiaceae bacterium
AGCTGCTTGAGATCGTAGCCCGTGTTGTCCTTGCGCAGGCCACGCAAGCCATCCCAGATGCGCCCATCCGGCAGTACGACTTCGAGGCCGAGCACAAGATTGCGCGTGTTACCGTAGCGGATCACCTGGGTACCGCCGGCGTTGCTTGAGATATTGCCGCCGATCTGGCATGACCCTTCCGCGCCGAGGCTGAGCGGGAACAGCCGATTTTTTCCGGCGGCGATGTTCTGGATTTCTTGCAGGACGACGCCGGCTTCGACCGTCATCGTCTCGTTGGCGAGATCGATGCTACGGACGGCTTTCATGCGAGACGTGGAGATGATGACTTCCGAACGGTCGACGTTAGGTTGGCTGGCGCCGGTCAATCCGGTATTGCCGCCCTGCGGTACAATGCGCGTTCCGGTCTCCGCGCAAATTTTAACTAGCGCGGCTACTTCGGCGGTAGATTTCGGGCGCAGCACTACCGGCACATCGCCTTGCCAATCGTCGCGCCAGCTTTTGCAGTAGGGGGCGACATCGGCTGGTGCCTCGATGAAGCCTTGCGGCCCGACGACAGCCTTCAAGCGCTCGACGACTTCGGCTGGAACAGGGTGCGACATAGCTGATGCCATTGCGGGCGATCCTTGTGGTAGGCAAAGCGTGAAAACCGGCGGACCCTAAGCATGACCGCCGCAAGCCGCAAGAGACCACAGACATGAGCGACATGCCAAACAACCCTCCGAGCAACACTTCGAGCGACCCTGCTGCGCGCGCCATGACGATGTCAGGCAAGCCATCCGGCTTTCGCACCCTACTCGGCTATCGGGCCATCCGCTGGGAGCGTGACTACGCTGAGATCGAGCAGAGCTTAGAGGCCAAGCACATGAACAGCCTCGGCTTCACACACGGTGGACTTTATCTCACCCTCATCGATGCCGCGTTTGGCCATGCCGCAACCTGGTGCTCGGTTCCGGGCAACGTTCGCGGCTGCGTGACGATCTCGCTCAACACCAGTTTCCTGTCACCAGCCAAGGGCGGAATTATCCGCGCCTTCGGTCGACTCGAAGGCATTCATAGCCGGGTGGCGACGGTCAGCGGCGATGTCCGTGACCAACGAGATTTGATTCTGGCCACAGCGATCGGCAGTTTCCGCTATTTCCCAGGTAGCGAGAACATCGAAGGCGTTGCAGAACTACCGACGCCCAACCCGCGCGGCTGACCAAATTCGGCTCACCGAACTGTGTCCCAGCCTGGTTTTCACAGACAAGGGGCCGAGCATGTCGCATAATGTTGCGTGCAACTAAAACGTCTTGTTCCCCCCGCAACGATGGAGATCACGAATGCTGAAATTCTATTTCAACGGCTCGCCCAATCCGACGAAAATCGCGCTTTTCCTCGAAGAAGCTGGCTTACCGTACGAGCCGATGCCAGTCGATACGCGCAAGGGCGATCAGTTCAAGCCGGAGTTCATCAAGCTCAATCCGAACGCCAAGGTGCCGGTAATCGACGATGATGGTGTCATCGTATTCGACAGCAATGCGATCTTACTTTATCTCGCCGAGAAGACCGGAAAGTTTCTGCCCGCAGGTGGCGCGGTCAATCGCGGGCCGCTGCTCTCGTGGTTGATGTTTGTTGCGACCGGCGTCGGTCCTTTTTCTGGTCAAGCCGTACACTTCAAACATTTCGCACCAGAAAAGATCGCCTATGCCCATAAACGCTATCAGTTCGAAGCCGATCGCCACTTCGGCATAATCGACGCTCATTTGGCGCATAATAAATACATGATTGGCGACACATACACGATCGTCGACATGGATGTTTGGGGCTGGGCTCGCATGTTACCATTCATCCTAGGCGATGAGGCGTGGGCAAAATTCCCCAACCTCAAGCGCTTGCATGATGAGATTTCGGCACGACCGGCAGCTGCCAAAGCGATCGGTCTGAAAGATAAATTTCCTTTCAAGGCCGAGATGGACGATGAAGCACGCCGCAACATTTTCAAGCATATTTGAAGTGAACAAGGAGTTCAACGTTGCTCAACTACTTGTAAAGGCGGAATATTTCTACCGTTGCAACCTTATTTCGTGCTCAAGCGTTTCCAGTCAGCGGGATCACGCCCCAACCGTTGGAGTATAGCGCAATGAATAAACCCCTTTTGGCGATCGCAGCGGTCGCTTCGCTGTTATCCGTTGGACCGGTCGCTGCTCAAACGAAGATGCAGTGCACGCAAGCAGAGATGGATAAAGTGCAATCGAAAATGAGTGGAATGTCCGACAAGAAGAAACAGGACACGGCCATGAAAGAAATGAAGATGGCCGGCGATATGATGAAGAAAAACGACATGAAGGGCTGCATGATGCATCTAGATAAGGCAGATAAGGCGGCTGGAAAACCATCGTAATTATTGGCACTGCGTTGATATGAGAGCCGCTCCACCGCAAGGGGGGCGGCTTTTATTGATTCGAGTGAGTGCTACGCAGCGCAGCCCGGACGGTTTCGTATTTATGATCAAGGTGCGTCCGCAATATCTTCGATAATCGTTCTCCGTCGCGAGCCTTGAGTGCGTCAAGGATCAGCGCGTGCTCCTCGATCGCCTCCGCCCAGCGTTGCGGTGACATGTTGGCCGTGAACCGCGCCCTGCGGACTTTCAACGCAACTTGAGAATATAGCTGGGCAAGCACCGGGTTGCGGGCGGCATTCAAAATGATCTCGTGGATCATCTTATTGACTTCGAAATAAGCGCGTAGATCGCCCGCCGTGTGCATATCAACAAGCTGATCTTGCAATCGCGCAACTTCGGCGATCTCCCAGTCGTCGGCATGCTTGGCTGCCAGTTCCCCGGCGAGGGCTTCGAGCGTGCCCATAATGGGGAAAGCGGCCGAAAGCTCATCCAAGTCCAATGGCGAAACGATCGCGCCGCGATGGGCGATCAGCGTAACGAGCCCCTCCGATGCCAACACCTTCAGCGCTTCTCGCAAAGGTGTGCGCGAAACACCGAAGCGGGATGAAAGATCCTTCTCGTCGATCTTAGCTTCCGGCAGCAATTCGCCCTCGATAATCATCGCGCGCAGGCGACCGAGCAATTGATCGTGCAGCGATAGCCGCAGGATGGTTTCACGCGGCCGATTGGGCAGCGTCCGAATGGTGATCGAGCCTTTGCGAACCATTAAATGGCCCCCTCGACCAGCGCATCACGCATGATGCATGCGACGTGATGGGCTTTGCGGCCTGACCCGTCTGCGATCTGGTGCCGGCACGAGAAGCCATCGGCGGCGATGATGGTATCGAGTGCTGCCTTGCGCACCGCAGGCAGCAGCGACAGTTCGCCCATCGCCATCGAGGTCTCGTAAGTGTCGGCCGCATATCCAAATGCGCCGGCCATGCCGCAGCAACTGCTCTCGACAACTTCAACTTCGAGACCATCGATAAGCCCCAGCGCCTTCGCGACGGCCGGCATGACGTTGAACGATTTCTGGTGGCAATGGCCGTGCAGCAAAACCTTTGCGCTGTGCTTCGCAATTTTCCCTTTGATCCGGCCTGCATCGACCTCGGCCGCAATGAAATCCTCGAACAAATACGCCAATGGCGCGATCGCGGTCGTCGGCTGACCCGGCAGCATCGCTAGGAATTCATCCTTCAATGTGAATAGGCACGATGGCTCCAAGCCAATGATCGGCACGCCGCGCTCGACGTACGGCCGCACCGCCTCGATGAAGCGCTGCGCTTCAACGCGCGCTTCGTCGACCAGCCCGGCGGACAGGAACGTCCGGCCGCAACACACGCGGCGTCCCGACGCGGAGTGCACTTGGCTGACGTGATAGCCGAGCGCCGTCAGCACATCGACGGCAGCGTGCAAATTTTCCGGCTCAAAGTTGGAGTTGAACGTATCGGCGAAGATGGCGACTTCTCTCGCGACACCATCGCGCGGTGCGATGACGGGAAGGTTGAACCCCTCGGCACGCCATTGCGGCAGCTTCCGTTTCGCCGACAACCCAAACAGCCACTCGCTCAACCGCGCCAACCCCGGTATGCCATCGCGCAAATTCATCAGCCACGACAAGCGCCGCGCATAAGGGGCATAGCGCGGCAGATAGGCAACC
>JANLXZ010000167.1:0-1579 GCA_031365375.1 Hyphomicrobiaceae bacterium
GCGGCGTCAAGGGCTCGGGCCTATCGCTGATGTTGGAAGTTTTGGCTGGTGTCATGTCGGGTGCAAATTTCGGTGGCGAGGTGCGCAATCAGTATTTCGATTTCAAGGAGCCGGCCAACGTCGGGCACTGTTTTATCGCTATGCGACCGGACATGTTCATGCCGATGCCCGACTACAGGGCGCGCATGACGCAGCTGTCTGAACGTGCCAAGGCCACCGAAAAGGCCGAAGGCTTCGATGAAATTTTACTTCCCGGCGAACCCGAAACACGGATCGCGGCGCGTCGCGGGGCGGATGGTATTCCTCTCGACAGTCAAGAATTACGCGAACTCGTCACTGAAGCCGATCGCTGTGGCGTACCGGTTCCCGACGGCTTTCGCCAAAGCTGACACTAGCGCGGGCGCGAGCGACAAACCTATTCGCTCTTGCGACGGGTAAGGAAAGCCAAGCGCTCGAACAAATGGACATCCTGCTCGTTCTTGAGCAGCGCACCGGCCAGAGGCGGGATCATTTTGCGCGGATCAGTTTCGCGCAGCGTCTCAGCCGAAATGTCCTCGTTCAGAAGCAGTTTGATCCAATCGAGCAGCTCCGATGTCGACGGCTTCTTCTTGAGGCCTGGCACTTCGCGCAGGTCATAGAACACCGTGAGCGCTTCCTTGACGAGCCGTCCTTTCAAGCCCGGAAAGTGCACCTCGACGATGTCGCGCATGGTCTCGGCATCGGGAAACTTGATATAGTGGAAGAAGCAGCGGCGGAGAAATGCGTCGGGAAGTTCCTTCTCGTTGTTGGACGTAATCAGCACCACCGGACGCACCTTCGCCTTGATCGTCTCGCCGGTCTCGTAAACGTAGAACTCCATGCGATCGAGTTCCTGCAGGAGATCGTTTGGGAACTCGATATCGGCTTTGTCGATTTCGTCGATCAGCAGCACCGGCCGTTGGGGCGCGTCGAACGCTTCCCAGAGCTTGCCGCGCTTGATGTAATTCTTGATGTCCTGGACACGGGCATCGCCAAGCTGACTGTCGCGCAGGCGGGAAACGGCGTCGTACTCGTACAGTCCTTGCTGGGCTTTCGTCGTTGACTTGACGTGCCACTCGATCAGCGGACATCCGAGTGCCTTTGCCACCTCCTGAGCTAAGACCGTCTTGCCGGTGCCGGGCTCGCCCTTGATGAGCAGCGGGCGTTGCAGGGTCACGGCAGCGTTCACGGCAATCTTCAAATCATCCGTTGCAATGTACTGTTTCGTGCCTTGGAATTTAATGGTCACATCGCGCCCTTTCACGAAATTTCGTGCGGCAACTCTTAAGCGGCAGGTACGCGATGCGGCAAGCGTTGTATTCGCGATCGCGGGAGGCTGAAAAAGCAAAACCGCCCCTGGTTGGAGCAGGGGCGGTTCAAGCGCGAATGCGCCATCTCTATCGCGGCTATGCACTTTCTTCTCCGGCCTGCGGCGGAGGGTGCCGGGAGCAGAAGCGGGTGGGAGGCCCATGTGCGCTCAGGCGATCGGCAGACGTCAGGGTTGCAATCTCTTTTCGGATCGGGCCTGCCACAAAAAGAGCAGCCAAATGCGTTATGCTCG
>JANLXZ010000170.1:0-2569 GCA_031365375.1 Hyphomicrobiaceae bacterium
CGGGCGCGAGGAGCCGTCGACGCGCACGAGATTACGGTCGCTCGCGGTGCAAAGTCGCGATTGAAACCGGCTGCACTCAATCGCGGTACCCGAATCGAAGTGCGCGAACTTTTTTCCGCAACGCCAGCACGCCTGAAGTTCCTCAAATCCGAGCGCGCCGAAAACATGGCGACTTCGGAGGTCGTCAAGCGGTTGGCGATGGCGAACCCGCAAATCGGATTTACCCTGACCACCGGCGAGCGTGCCGGCTTGAGGTTACCAGCGTGCGCACCCGGTGCTGACGGGCATTTGGCACGACTCGGCCGGATCATGGGTCCGCAGTTCATGGCGGATGCCTTGCATCTTGCAGGTGAGCGCGAAGGCGTGCGTGTCGCTGGTTTCGCGGGCCTGCCAACGCTGAACCGGCCGGATACGACGTTGCAATTCCTGTTCGTCAACGGTCGGCCGGTTCGCGACAAGTTACTGGTGGGTGCGGTGCGAGCAGCATACGGCGATCTCATTCCCAAAGGGCGTCATCCATTGCTGGCGTTGTTCGTCGATCTCGAGCCGCGCGAGGTCGACGTCAATGTGCATCCGGCCAAGGTCGAGGTGCGCTTCCGCGATGCGGCCCGCGTGCGCAGCCTAATCATCGGTGGTTTGCGCAGCGTGCTCGATGCGGCCGGTCATCGGGCGAGTGCAGCAGGTGGTGCGGCGACGGTCGAAGCGTTCGTCCAGCAGATGGGCACGCCGCCGCCAAGTGGTGGGCAAACGTATCATCGTCCGCCGATGCAAATGTCGCCGGGCTTTGCCGAGATGATGCAGGCCCCGCTCACTGGTCTCGACGGCACCAGTGCAAACACAGCCGGCTTCACCGAGGCGCCGTCACCCGACTTGCTCGATCGGCCGCTGGGTGCCGCCCGCGCGCAGTTGCATGAGACCTATATCGTGGCGCAAACGCAGACTTCGGTCGTGATCGTCGACCAGCATGCGGCCCATGAACGGCTCGTCTATGAGCGCATGAAGGCGATGTTGGCGAACGGCGGCGTCAGGCGGCAAGTCCTGCTAATCCCGGAGATTGTCGAAGTCGGCCTCGATGAGGCCGTGGCATTGGCCGAGCAGGCGGAGCAATTGGCCGAACTTGGCTTGGTGCTCGAAGCATTCGGCTCGGGCGCGGTCGCGGTGCGCGAAGTACCGGCGTTGCTTGGCGACACCGACGTGCAAGGTTTGGTGCGCGACCTCGCGGCCGATCTCTTGCATGAAGGTCAATCGTTGCGCTTGCGCGAGCGGCTGGAGGCGGTGTGCTCGACGATGGCGTGCCATGGTAGCGTGCGGGCCGGACGGCGGCTTACCGCGCCGGAAATGAATGCGCTCCTGCGCGAGATGGAGTCTGTCCCTTATTCCGGCCAGTGTAATCATGGCCGGCCGACGTACGTAGAGCTGAAGTTGACCGATATCGAACGGCTCTTTGGGCGGCGCTAAGGTTGCGGAGTAAATTTTATATGTCGCTGAAATGGGTGGCGATTGCGCTTGCGTTGATCGGTTTCGGCCTCGTCGGCTATGGCACGTGGATGCACTACAAGGATCCATCTCGCGTGATCTCCCAAGGTTCGATCGAGGTCGTTGTGCGCGGAACGGCTACCGGCAAGGTTCGGCTACCAACGCGCCGCGTCGCCACGGGTGGCGTGACGTTAGAGGAGGTCAAACTCCCGAACGGCACCTGGATCGACTGCGGCGGCGATTGAGTGGGTGCCGTTCGCAAAACCGGCCCCGATTTTTGGGACGAAGAGTTGAAGCGCTAGTTAGCACTTCCGTCCATTTCGTCAGCACGCTAACCTCAAGATCCCGTGAGATTGCAACATCTCAGATCTGTGGATGCGCCATGATCGACGAACCGAGCGGCCGCATAGATTACGCCGAGAGCGGGTCCGGCCCAACCCTCGTGCTGGTACCGGGTTCATGCAGCACCGGCGCGGCGTGGCGGCCGATCGCGGCAACATGGAACGGCAAGTTTCGTTGCGTAACGACGAGCCTTCTAGGCTACGGCGGGACGGCTGAGCGGCGCACCACGCAAGACCCATCGATCGATCACGAGGCCGAGATCGTCGAGGCGGTGATCGCCAAGGCCGGCGCTGGCGTGCATCTGGTCGGCCATTCGTTCGGAGCTCTGATTTCGCTCGCCGTCGCATTGCGCAATCGCGTTTCGTTGAGAAGCCTAGTGATCGTCGAGGCGCCCGCCGTTGAAATTCTGCGCGAGCGCGGCGAGTTTGAGCATTATCGCGGATTCCAACAGATGACCGATGCCTATTTCGCCGCGTTTAAGGCCGGGCAAGCCGACGCCATCGGCATGATGATCGACTTTTACGGTGGCGCTGGCGCATTCGCGTCATGGCCGCAAAAAGTGCGCAGCTATGCGATGGAGACGACCGCCGTCAATCTCATCGATTGGGCGAGTGCTTATGCTTTTGCGCCATCGGCGGCGGCGCTCGGCGCCATCGAGATTCCGGTCCTCGTTATCACCGGCAGCGCTAGCAATCCGCTGGCGCAACGGGCCAATGCTTTACTCGCCGAAAGCATCAACAGGGCAAAGTTT
>JANLXZ010000183.1:0-9334 GCA_031365375.1 Hyphomicrobiaceae bacterium
CGATAAAGTCCAAGCCGCAGCGGCAAATCCGCGACATAGGTTTCCGGGATTAGAACCGCCGTGCCAAGCGAGATCTGCGGGCTCCACTGATCTTGCGGGCCGCCGAGATCGCCACCCTTCAATTGCGCAACCGCTTCCTCCAGCATTGATTGATACAGCTCGAAGCCGACTTCGCGTATATGGCCCGATTGCTCTTCGCCCAACAGATTGCCGCCACCACGAATATCGAGATTGTGGCTGGCGAGGGAGAACCCGGCGCCCAACGTATCGAGGGATTGCAAAACTTTTAATCGTTTCTCGGCCATTTCGGTCAACGCCTTACCCGGCGGCGTCGTGAAGTAGGCGTAAGCGCGAGTTTTCGATCGGCCGACGCGACCGCGCAACTGATAGAGTTGAGCAAGCCCGAACATGTCGGCGCGATGTACGATCATCGTATTGGCGTTCGGCACGTCGAGGCCGGATTCGACGATCGCGGTCGACAGCAGCACATCGTACTGGCCCTCGTAGAAGGCCGTCATGATGTCCTCAAGTTCGGTCGGGGATAACTGGCCGTGGGCGCGGGCAACGCGTAATTCCGGCACGGCTTCGGCCAGGAAATCGGCGATTTCATCGAGATCGGCAATGCGAGGAGCGACATAGAACGTCTGCCCGCCGCGATAACGCTCACGCCGCAGCGCCTCGCGCAAGATCACGGGATCAAACGGTGAGATGTACGTGCGAACCGCGAGACGATCGACTGGCGGCGTCGTAATCAGCGACAGTTCGCGAACGCCCGACAGCGCCAACTGCAGCGTACGCGGTATCGGCGTCGCCGAAAGTGTGAGGACGTGGACGTCATCCTTGAGCTGCTTCAAGCGCTCTTTATGCTGCACGCCGAAGTGCTGCTCCTCGTCGATGATCAGCAAGCCCAACCGCGCGAACTCGATCGATTTCGACAGCAATGCGTGGGTGCCGACCACGATATCGAGCGTGCCAGATGCAAGCCCGGTCTTCACCTCCGCTAGTTCTTTCGGCGTCACCAGGCGTGACGCCTGCATGACCTTCACCGGCAGGCCCTGGAAACGGGTTTGGAAGGTCTTGAAATGTTGCCTTGCAAGAAGCGTCGTCGGCACCACGACGGCAACTTGCACCCCAGCCATCGCCGCAACGAACGCAGCGCGCAGCGCCACTTCCGTCTTGCCGAAGCCGACGTCGCCGCAAATCAAGCGATCCATCGGACGGCCAGTGCCGAGGTCGTCGATCACCGCATCGATGCTCGATTGCTGATCCTCCGTTTCCTCGTAAGGGAAACGAGCGACGAACTCGTCGAACAGACCTGCTGGTGGCGTGAGCGCCGGCGCTTCCTTCAACTGACGCAGCGCCGCGATCTTGATCAATTCGGATGCCAGTTCGAGCAGCCGCTTCTGCATGCGCGCCTTGCGCGATTGCCAGGCAGCACCACCGAGGCGATCGAGTTGCGAGCCGTCGGTATCGGCGCCATACCGGGACAACAATTCGATATTTTCGACCGGCAGATATAGCTTGTCGCCACCGGCATAGCTCAGCTCTAGGCAGTCGTGCGGAGCACCCAGCGCCGTGATCGTTTTTAGGCCTTCGAAGCGACCGATGCCGTGGTCGGCGTGAACGACGAGATCGCCCGGCCCGAGGCTCGTTGCTTCGGTGATGACGTCGGCCGCCCGCTTCGGTTTGCGGCGCGCACGCACGAGCCTGTCGCCGAGAATATCCTGCTCGCCGATGACCGCCATGTCCGGCGTCTCGAAGCCGTGTTCGAGACCGAGCACGCAAATCGCCGGCAGGTTGCCAGGCAACGCCAGCGCCTCGGCGTAGTGTTCAACACGGCGCACGTCCTTATAGCCGTGATCGGCCAGCAAGGTGGTGAGCCGCTCGCGGGCGCCTGCCGTCCACGCGGCGATGATGACGCGCTTGCGGGCTTCGATCAGTCCGCGAATGTGCGCGATGACGGAGCCAAACAAATCTCCGCCATCGGTCGTGCGTTCGGCAACGAACGTGCGGGCGGCGCGCCCCTTGTAGGAGCGCACATTGGCTGCCGGGTCCTGCTCGAATGCAGAAAACCGGCGCACGTGCATTACGTCGAGTGAGGCTTTCCACTCGGCGCCGCCAAGGAATATTTGATCGGGAGGTACTGGCTTGTAGGGTGCCGCGCCAAACTTCGAGCTTTCCTGGCCCTCGACGCGCGCTTCATAATGTTCCCGAATTTGCTCGAAGCGCCGTCGCATGGCTTCATCGGCGCCCTGGTCGAACGAAATGTCGCTGCCCGCCACATAGTCGAACAGCGTCTCGAGCTTGTCATGAAACAGGGGTAACCAATGCTCGACGCCGGGATAGCGCTGCCCCGCGCTCACTGCCTGGTAGAGCGGGTCATCGACCGTATTGCCGCCAAACAACTCGACGTAACGCGACCGGAACAGCTTTTCGCCTTCGGGACCGTAGGCAACTTCGCTGATCGGCATCAGCACTAGTTTCTGAACGATCTTCGAGGTTCGCTGCGTTTCGGCATCAAACGTCTTGATCGATTCCAGCGTGTCGCCGAAGAAATCGAGCCGTACTGGGCTCAAACGTCCTGGCGGAAACAGATCGAGGATGCCACCGCGAACGGCGAACTCACCCGCGTCCATGACTTGACCGGTCCGTGAGAAGCCTGCCGCACCAAGTCGCTGGATCAGGCGATTGAGGTCGATCCGCTGGCCCGGCGCCATCGGCCGCAACGATTGGCGGATGAAAGCGCGCGGCGGCAGTTTCTGCAAGATCGCGTTGACCGTGGTCAGAACGATCGTCGGTTCCTTGCGGCCACCCATGACGAGCTTTGCGAGTGCGGTAATGCGTTTGGCGGTGAGTTCTGCATTGGGACCGATGCGGTCGTATGGCACCGTGTCCCAGGCCGGAAACGATATCACGCGCTGGTTGGGGGCGAAAAATGCCAATGCCGTTTCAAGCGCGTCGAGCCGCCGGTCGTCACGCGCCACGTGCAGGATGATGCCCGGTGAGGTTGCCGATCCAGCCTCGCGCGCAAGTTGCGCAAGCACCAACGCGTCGAGGCCCTCAGGAACGCCTGATAGCGTTATCTCGCTCGAAGTGGTCGCAATATCGTTCATGGTGGCTTCTTCGTAACGTTGAGGTCAGGCGACCGGTTCGTCGAGCTTGTGGAAAATGCGCAGTGCACCGATGAGGGCTGCAAATTCGCTGTGCTGCATGACTTTCGGATCGAGGATCCAGGCCTGTAGGTCGGGATCAGGAAGTTGGATGAGCTTTTCAAACAGGTCGAGATCGCCATCGGTCATCGCCGCGAGCTTCGCATCGGCATAGCGCCCCAGTAACCAATCCATCTCTTTCGTGCCGCGATGACTGGCGCGAAAGCCAACGCGGCGGCGGCGAGCATCGAGTTGATCTGACATCGGCTGTCTCTCTATTGGGCCGTACAAAACGCAATTCTCCCGGACGACCCCGAAAAAGGCCCCGGTTCACCTGCCGCTTGCCGACGGCAGAAACGTGGTATAGCCGCCTCTCGTGGCGTCGCAAAGGACACAATCGCAACGCTCCCGCGACCCGTTCGCTTGGACGACCAGAGACGCATGCGCCCAGACGCCTTCATTCCGTTGTTCGCCTCCGCCCAGTCGCTAGTCGGCATCGGGCCGCGTATAATATCGCTTCTGAAGAAAGCCATTCGCCTCCAACCCGGCACGCTCGAGCCGCGGGTGATCGATCTGATTTGGCACACGCCGACGGGCGTCATCGACCGGCGCGCTCAGCCAACCGTTGCCGGTGCGGTTGCGGGCACGATCGCGACGTTCGAGTTGCGAGTGCTGAAGCATCGCCCGCCGCCACGCGGAAACAACAAGGCGCCGTACAAGATTACCTGTGAAGACGACACTGGCAAACTGGATTTGGTGTTCTTCCGGGCCGAGCGCAAGTTCATCGAGCGTCAACTGCCGGAGGGCGAGATCCGTTTCATCTCTGGCCGGGTCGAGGCTTACGGCGATAAGCTGCAGATGACGCACCCGGATTACATCGTGGCGCCCGACAGACGCGACGATCTGCCGTTATTGGAACCGGGATACGGACTAACAGCCGGCCTGTCGGGCAAAGTACTCGTGAAGGCGATCCGCCAAGCCGTTGATTGTGTGCCTGAATTGCCTGAATGGCAGGAACCGGCGTGGCTTGCCCAGAAAAACTGGCCGAGCATGGCAACGGCGCTCTCGGCGGTTCATCGGCCGGCAGACGCCGCGGACATCTCGCCGGGATCGCCCGCACGACAGCGGCTCGCCTATGACGAGCTGCTCGCGGGTCAGCTCGCACTGGCGCTCGTGCGCCACAACTACAAGGCCCAGCGCGGCCGGCCCGTAACCGGCGATGCCCGCATCCGCGCCCGTGTTGCCGATGCGCTGCCATTCGAGCTCACCAATTCGCAGCGCACAGCGCTCGCCGAAATATCAGCCGACATGGCCGCGCCAAACCGAATGCTTCGCCTGCTGCAAGGTGACGTCGGCTCCGGCAAAACGGTGGTTGCGTTGATGGCGATGGCGATTGCCGTCGAGGCCGGAGCCCAAGCCTGTCTAATGGCGCCAACCGAAGTGCTTGCCCGCCAGCACATCGAGACGATCGGGCCGCTCGCCGAGACGGCAGGATTGCGGCTCGGGCTTCTTACGGGGCGTGAAAAAGGGCGGCCGCGCAAGCTGGTTCTCGAACACCTCGCCAATGGAGAAATCGACATACTGATCGGCACGCATGCGCTGTTCCAGGATGACGTTGTGTTCAAGGATTTGGCGTTTGCCGTCATCGACGAGCAGCATCGCTTCGGTGTGCATCAGCGGTTAGCGCTCCAAACCAAGGGCGGCGGCGGCGGTGCGAACGTACTGGTGATGACCGCGACACCGATCCCACGCACACTTTTGATGACGCACTACGGCGACTTGGAAGTTTCGCGGCTGACCGAAAAGCCCGCCGGCCGCAAGCCGGTGCAGACGACACTCGCCTCCCTCGATCGGCTCGAAGCCGTGATCGACGGTCTTCGCCGCGCGGTCTCGGAAGGCGCGCAGATCTACTGGGTTTGCCCTTTGATCGAAACCTCGGACGTGTCGGAGCTGGCAGCCGCAGAAGAACGCGCGGCGCATTTGACACAGATTTTCGGCAGCGCGGTTGGTCTCCTGCATGGTGCCATGACCGGTCCCGCCAAGGATGCCGTGATGGCTGCCTTCACCGAAAACAAGCTCAAGATCCTGGTGTCGACGACCGTGATCGAAGTTGGCGTCAACGTGCCCAATGCCTCGATCATGGTTATCGAGCATGCGGAGCGTTTTGGCCTTGCCCAGCTGCATCAATTGCGTGGCCGCGTCGGACGCGGCAGCCGCCAATCGTTTTGCGTGTTGTTGTACAAAGCACCGCTTGGGGAGACTGCCGAATCTCGTTTGAAGATGATGCGCGACACCGAGGACGGCTTTCTCATCGCTGAAAAAGACCTAGAGCTTCGCGGTGGCGGCGAAGTGATGGGCGCGCGCCAATCCGGTGTTCCCGAATTCCGAGTCGCGGAAGTACCGGGCTACGCCGATCTTTTGGCGGCAGCGCGTGACGATGCAAACCTTATCCTGCAGCGTGACCCAAAGCTGTTGAGCGCACGTGGCGAGGCCCTCCGTCACCTGTTGTATCTCTTCGAGTGCGACGAGGCGGTCCGCCTTTTCCGGGCAGCATGATCAAGTAGCAGGCTGGATCGTCGGGATGTTGCCTTTCGCCCTCGCCTTACCGGCCGAAGCTGCGAGTTCCGCGAGTTTCTTCTGCGGATCCGGCGTCACCATCCCTGCCGAGATCACGATCTTCGCGGCGTCCTCAACGCTCATGTTGAGGAACGTCACATCTTTCCGCGGCACGAAACAGACGAACCCCGTCGGCGGCACGATACCCGTCGCCATGAAGACAGTAACGAGTTCGTTCTCGCCGCCCGGCTGCACTGCTGCAATTTCCCCTGTAGTCTCGCCGGTCACGAAAACGATCGACCATAGCCCTTTTGACGGGAACTCGATGAGGCCCACCTTCTGGAAATTCGCGGTTGGACCGGCAGCCGAAATGACGCTCTCGAAGATCTGTTGTACGGCGCGATATATGTTGCGCACAATCGGCATTCTGCCGAGAAACAAATCGCCGTAGCTGATCAGAGTGCGGCCGAGCAGGTTCGCTGCCAGGGCCCCGATCAACATCAATCCGACGATCGCGAACACCAGCCCAATACCGGGAACCGCAAAAGGCAAATAGGTGTCGGGATTGTAGATATTGGGGACGAATGGTTTCACCCACGCGTCGATCACATTGACGAACCAGTTCGCCGCGTAAAGCGTGATCGTTACTGGCCCGACGACGAGCAACCCTGTCAAAAAGTAATTTCGCAGCCTCGCGCCAACGTGCAATCGCTGATCGGTCGGCGCTGGCTCGGATAATTTGGCCAGAACCGATCTGCCGTCGCCGCCAGGATTCGCTCCGAGTTCATTCGGATTGGAATTTCTTGGATTTTGCATTCAAGGGTCCCGCGTTTGATCGCGGGACAATCTAGCGATTTAACAAACCTTGGCAAAGCCTTATGACGAAGGCTGGCGCTCGGCGCCAAAGTTACTGGGTCAAAGGTTGACAATCGTGACCAGCCTTTAGCAGTTTTGGACATAGATCTTTCCATTCAGCCGCGTCAGCGAACGGTCCGAAGCTCAAACGATGCAGCGTACCGAAGCCACCAGCAGAAACAGCCACGATCGATGCTTCCCGACCGGCGAGATCCGGGCCCAGTTGTTGTTTCAGCTGCACGGCAACAGACTGTGCTTCCTCACGGCTTTTCAATTGAGCAACCTGCAGCGCGTACCGAGCGTTCCCTTTTACAGGAGCGGGCCCGGTTGCCGCTGGCGGCGATGTTGGTGCAATGCTCGCCACCTTTGCGGGTGCCCGCTGGGTTTGCTGCGGCGCAGGTTGCTGCCAAGGCAGAGGCGCAGAACTCGCACCAACGGTTGGCGCGGTACCCCCTGCTGGCCGAATCTTTTGAGGAGGTGGCTTGACTTCGGTACCGGCACTCCACGCCGACGCTGATACTTCCGCTTTCGGTTCAGCAGGCGCGACCGGGGCTGCTTCGGCGGTGCCATTCGAGCCGCCGAACAGATTGCCGAACAACGAACCGATGCCGCCGCTAGGCGCAGGCGCCGCCTCTCCTGTTGGCGCCAAACCTGCCGACGGTTTTTCGGCAGGAATACTGCCAGTGCGCGACGGCGAGGAAGGAGCCGCTGATCCTGCCGTGTTCATGGCCGCAGCGGTCGAGACTGTTTGTGATTTCAGACCCTCGGCATCTGCCTGATCGGGCAAACCGGCGTCGCGGTAGGCGGCAATGCGGTTCTGCATCGCATCGGCGCGATCGCTCTCGGTCAGGCCGTTTTTAATCCACAGCGCATGTGTCAAATCTTCGATGGCAAGGGCCGGCTTCGATTGCTTGCGATAAGCAATACCGCGCTGATAGTGGGCTCGCGCCATGAGCGAGGCCGGCAAGCTGCCGCCAGTCAGAGCGGAGGTGAATTGTAAAACGGCTTGATCGTGTTTCCCTGCTTGCAGCGCCGCGGTGCCGGCATCGATCTGCTGCTGCGCGACAGCCGGATCTTTCTTCGCAGCCTTGGCTTCTTCGGTCGCCGGCTTCGATTTCGGCTTCTTCTTCGCTTGCTTGGCAGCTTCGGTTGCGGCGGGCGCAGCTGTGGGCTGGGCAGGTGCCTGCTGCTGAGCGAACGTCTGGTGAGTGAAAGAACCAATCGCCAACATGCCGACCGCGCATCGCGGCAACATCCAGCTCATAACCCCCAGCCCAATCGATGTGCGTCTTCCCCACGCCATCATTGTTCCCGACCTTTCAACCCGATGATACGCGGCACCCCCTTGATCACCCGTTCAGGCATACGTCAATCAGTCCAATGAGGCAAATCGACGACTGTAATCTGACAATTTTTGATGATGTTGTTCGCGACTATTCCACAGTCACGGATTTCGCCAGATTGCGCGGCTGATCGACGTCTGTGCCCATGAATACGGCAGTATGGTAGGCCATAAGCTGTACGGGAACGGCGTAGATCAGCGGACTTGTGAACGGGTGTGCATCAGGCATCTGAATATGAGCGTGTACCGGACAACCTGCCGACCCCGATTCGGCATTCGTGATGATGATGACCTGTCCACTGCGCGCTGCAACCTCCTGCACATTCGAGATGGTTTTCTCAAACAGCTCGTCGTGGGGCGCCACCACGATCACTGGAACGTTCTCATCGATGAGGGCGATCGGCCCGTGTTTCAACTCACCCGCCGCATAACCTTCAGCATGGATGTAGGAAATTTCTTTGAGTTTCAGAGCGCCTTCCAACGCCAGCGGATAGCTCGAGCCGCGACCGAGATAGAGTACGTCTTTGGCTTTGCCGAGATAGTGGGCCAGCTGCTCGAATATCGCTTCTTGGCGCAGGATGGTCGTAATGTGTCGCGGCACTTCCATGAGCGCCGTAACGAGTTCCTGCTCAAGCGTTGCCGACAAAGTGCCTCGGGCCCGTCCCAACGCAATCGCCAGACAGGCGAGAACCGAAAGCTGACACGTGAACGCTTTTGTCGAAGCAACGCCAATTTCGGGTCCGGCTAGTGTCGGCAATACCGCATCTGATTCGCGCGCGATCGTCGACGTACGCACATTGACCACAGAAGCAATCCGCTGGCCGTTCGCCCGGCAGTACCGGAGTGTCGCGAGCGTATCGGCGGTTTCTCCAGACTGGGATACGAAAATCGACAATCCACCCTTAGATAATGGTGCCTCGCGATAGCGCAATTCCGACGCTACATCGATTTCGACGGGAATGCGCGCGTATTTCTCAATCCAGTATTTGGCAACAAGACCCGCGTAATAGGCTGTGCCACAAGCCGAGATAGTGACACGGTTGATCGTCGCCAGATCGAGACCCAGGTCCGGAAAATTGACTCGACCCTCCGCCATGTCGATGTAATTGGCCAGCGTATGGCCAATTACTTCCGGCTGCTCATGGATCTCCTTCGCCATGAAGTGGCGATGATTGCCCTTGTCGACGAGCATGCTGCCGGCCGCCGAGCGGATCATCGAGCGTTGTACACGGGCGCCTTCTACGTCGCGCACTTCAAGGCTGTCGCGCGTAAGGATCGCCCAGTCGCCATCCTCGAGATAAGTCACTTGATCAGTAAACGGCGCGAGTGCGATCGCGTCTGAACCAAGATACATCTCGCCGTCACCATGGCCAACCGCGAGTGGCGGTCCGTTGCGCGCGCCGATCATCAGATTGTCGTTGCCGGCAAAAAT
>JANLXZ010000218.1:0-1947 GCA_031365375.1 Hyphomicrobiaceae bacterium
CACAGGACACAAAACGTAAAAGCTATCACAGCCGGGCGGCGCAAAGCTCGGGTCGGTGGCTGTCGGCCGGTGCACGTAAAGCGAGAAGTCATCTGGCAGAATTTTTTTGTGGAAGATGTCATCGAGCAACGCGCGATAGCGTGGTCCCATCCAGATGGTGTGGTGGGCGACATCCGCGTACTGCCGCGTCGTGCCGAAATACAGCACGTAAAGCCCCATCGACAGCTTCGATTTCCGCTTCATCTTGGTCGCAACCGAGAGCGATTTTTCGGGTAACATTTTGCGATACATGTGCATTGGGTCGGCGTTGGAGACGATGATGTCGGCCTTGATGATTTCCCCGGAAGCCAGCCGCACGCCGGTTGCCTTGCGGCCTTCCAGTTCGATGTGGTCGACGGTGGTGTTGAAGCGGATCTTGACGCCGTGTTCGGCCATCAGTTTGCCCAGTCCCGCCACCAGCGCACCGGTGCCACCCATGGTGAAGAACACACCCCAGCGACGCTCGAGGTAGTGGATCAAGCCGTAGATCGAGGTCGTATCGAACGGACTGCCGCCCACCAATAAGGGTTGAATCGAGAACGCTTCACGCAGTTTGGGGTGGGACAAAAATCTGCAGACAAGATCCCAAACGCTGCGGTCGGCGCGCAACCGGCCAAGCGTCGCGATCTGCTTCGTCATCGTCGACAGCTTGTGGAACGGCTGATCGGCGAGCTCGGTAAAGCCCTTATCGTAGAGCTTCCGGCTATGCTCGACCATCCGCATGTAACCCTCGGCATCCTTCGGCTCGATTTTGCGGATCTCGGCGAGTGTGTCCTCGACCGTGCCGCCGTAGTCAAAAGTGGTGCCATCCTGGAAATAAAACCGGTACCAGGGTGACAGCGGCACGAACGTGACGTAGTCCGTGCGGCGTTTGCCGAAGAGCTCGAACAACTCGTCGAACAGAAATGGCGCAGTGATTACCGTAGGCCCGGCGTCGTGACGAAAGCCTTCCCTTTCGAACACCTGGGCGCGGCCTCCAAGTTTGTCACCGCGCTCTACCAGTGTCACTGCATAGCCCTTGGCCCGCAACCGAAGCGCTGCAGCAATTCCGCCGAAGCCTGCGCCGATGACGACTGCGTGTGGCGTCGTTCGACTAGGCTCGGCTACGCTTTTCTGCATTCGCTTATGCCTTCATTCAGTCGCAACTCGAATGCCATGGACTCATACCCGCAATTCTGTTTTGCCGGTATTGCGGCAGCGCTGCCGAAAAGGCGGCATTGTGGCACTTGCGAAGGACAAAGCCGCATGCTCTGGATGCCGTCAACGCATAAGCGCAAACAAGGGGCGCGACCAATCGTATGAACGCGCTCTTTTTTGCTGCCGATCCGATCTTCGAATCGATGCTGACCAAACTGCGTGCCGATGTGGAAGGGCATCTGGATACGGTTACACCGGGCGAGCCTTCACCGAAAAAGCTAGCCGAAGCAATGCGGTATTGTCTGTTGGCACCGGCCAAACGGGCGCGCGCTTTGTTGACAATTCTGAGCGCCGTTCATTGTGGCGCGCAGAAAACAACTGCGCTCGGCGCTGCGTGTGCTGTCGAAATGGTTCATGCCTCGTCACTGATCCTGGATGACCTACCAACGATGGACGATGCCACGTTGCGGCGCGGCCGTGAGACCTGCCACCGTGCTTACGGCGAAGCTACCGCCGTGCTTGCCGCCGTATCGCTGATGAACCGGGCGTTCGGATTAATTGCCGCCGATGAGAACCTTTCGCCCGAACGCCGTGTTAAAATCGTTGCTATTCTTGCGAAGTCGATCGGGACCGATGGCTTGACCGGAGGCCAGGAGGCTGACTTGAACGGGGTCGCTCTATCCGGCGCGGACGGCGTCGAGTGGATCCACGCGCGCAAAACAGGCGCACTTTTTGCGGCAGCGACCGAGATTGGTGCGATCGTGGCCGGAA
>JANLXZ010000287.1:0-14537 GCA_031365375.1 Hyphomicrobiaceae bacterium
TCTATCGCCGCCATCAGTTCGATCCCGATGCGTTTGAATGCGCGCGCCGAGCAGTTGAAGGTGCTGGATGAGGTTACCGAGAAACAGAAAATCGCGGTGACTTCGATCAAGGTGTCGATCCCCTCGATCATCATGCAGATGTACGCGCAAAAGAAATTCGGCCGCGAACAGACATTTCGTTTCGATCCCATCACCGTCACCATGGGACATCCCGATGCGGTTGTCGGGCTACTGTCGGGCAGCGGCAATATCGTCGCTCACTGGGCATCGGCCCCGTTCGATCAGCGCGAACGAAACGATCCGGCGATCCGCGCCATCATGAATTCCGACGATGTAATGGGAGGATCGACGACCTTTACAATGATGTCGACGACGACGAAATTCCAAGCTGAGAATCCGAAGATATACGGTGCGGTTCTCAAGGCGCTGAAGCGGGCGCAGGAAATGATCGGCGAAGACAAGCGCAATGCCGCGACGATTCTCCTCGAGTCGATGGGCGGCAAGGGATGGTCGGTCGACGAACTAGTGGCGGTCCTGAACGATCCCTCCACCAAGTACACGACGAAGCCAGAAAACGTGATGAAATACGCCAACTTCATGCATGACGCCGGCTCGCTCAAGAACAAGCCGGCATCCATTTCAGATTTATTCTTTGCGAACCCCGAAATCGAGGGCGGGAATTAGGCCTTCTCTTTGTCCAGTTCGTTGAACGCTTCGCGTGCGATCCGGAAGCTATCGATGCCAGCGGGCACGCCGCAGTACACCGCGACTTGAAGAAAAATTTCCTTGATTTCGTCTTTGGTCAGGCCGTTTTTGATTGCGGCTTTCACGTGCAGTTTGAGTTCGTGGGGGCGGTTCAGCGCGGCAATCATCGATAGGTTGACGATGCTGCGCGTGCGGCGATCGACACCGGGGCGGGTCCACAGCGCGCCCCAACAGTATTCGGTGGACCACTCTGCCATGGTCCGCGTGAAATCATCGGCACCGGCGATCGACTTGTTGACGTAGTCCTCGCCGAGAACCTCCTTGCGGACTTTCAGGCCTCGTTCGAACAGGGTGTCCTCGCTCATGGTCTTCTTGCGCTCCTATGTTGCCGTTTGTGATGGGGTGGGTTCACCGATGTGTACAGGAATGTCTAATCAGAGGCTCTACGTTTGGTAGCTCTTCAAGGCGCCATACCGTATCGATCAACCGCTCGATGTCGGGACTGGAGACGACCGATTGTGCACACGCGCGCAATTTGGTTTCGATGTCTGCGTCAGGCAGCGGATCCTCAAGGCTGCCGCGAGCGGCCATGACAGTTTTGGTCAAGATTTGACCAGAGCTGGTGTGAACAGTGACCCGTGCGGCGCCATCGGGAAGTGACGGATCGAGTTCGGCTCGTACTTTCGCGCGCATGCGAACGATGGCATCGTCGAACACCAATGGATCGGCGAACTCTTTTACTCCCGCGGTACCGATAAGAAGGCCGCAGGCGACGCTGTGATGAATGCTAACGCGAGCGTCACGTTCATTACGGACTTGGCGATCACCGCGCGCCAATAGCAATTGCGACCCCGCAACGACCACCGATGAGACATCGTCGATTTTGCCGTGCAATTGCGAGCGAAGTTCGAGGCACGCGTCGATGACGGCGTGGAACACTATTCCGGCCGGATACGGCTTATACGTGTTGCGGGCAATCTCCCAAGTTTTGCCGAGGCCCTCCGTCAAAGCAGCCAGGTTGGGCGCGTCGCCCATAGCGCGCGCCCAGCCAAGTGGTCCCTCGATCGCCGACGCCGACGCCTCATATCCTTGTTGCGCAAGTAGTGCTGAAAACGAGCCGTTCCGGGCGGCATTGCCGACGCTCACGTTCTTTGCTGAAGTCGGTAGGTTCTCGACGATGCCGGCTGATTGGCTGGCTGCGATCCCGATTGCATGCGCGATTTTATCCGCCGGTAGGCCGATCAGTCTGGCGCAGGCAGCGGCGGCACCAAATACGCCACATGTCGACGTAATGTGCCAGCCGCGCGCGTAGTGGCCGGGCGACACGGCATTGCCGATCCGGCACTCGACTTCCACGCCCAATACGAATGCCGTTATCACATCGCGACCCGATGCGCCGCGTGCTTCGGCCAGCGCCAATACCGCCGCCATTACTGGCGCAGTCGGATGAATAATGGTGCCTGGATGGGTGTCGTCGTAATCAAGCAAATTGGCCGAGATCGCGTTCAGGAAGGCTGCGCACTGCGCATCGAGACGCTCGGGGCGCCCGATGATTGCGGATGTGCCAGCGCCACTGAAAGGGCGCATTGCCGTCACCGCTCGCGTCACGACAGGGTCGTTTGCCGAGCCGATCGCGGTTGCAAAGAAATTGAGGATCGATCGCTTGGCTTGGTGGCTTTGCTCAGCAACGTCGTTCCAAGATGTCGAAGCGACCAGGTTTGCCAAAGCGCCGCTGACACTCTGACTTGCTTCTCGCGGCATCACGTCGGCTCCATCCAAATTTGGAAACGCGAATTAAGCATTCGCGCACCGCGATGTCGATCTGAATGTTATTCTTGACAGATTGACTGACAATCCGGAGATTGCTCTGAAGGGCGCGGATTACAGGTTCCCATTCACAAGAAATAAATCAGAAACTAGAGCGCTCGCTCGATGGTCATAAACCAGGGGACGGGAAGCATGCCTGAGCAGATAATTGGTTTTGTCGGCATTGGCCGGATGGGCAATCCAATGGGTGGCCGCCTGCTTGATGCGGGCTACAAACTTTGTGTCTACGACACCCTCAGCGAGGCAACAAAAGGATTGGTTGCCCGCGGCGCCGAGCTTGCTAAGTCGCCAGCGGACGTCGCATCCAAAGCCGAGATTGTCATCGTAAGTCTGCCAACACCGGATATCGTCAAGGCAGTCGCCCTCGGGCCAGATGGTGTTATCGCCGGCGATCGTGTGAACACCATGATCGATCTCTCCACCACCGGCCCTGGCGCTGCAAAGATAATCGCGGCCAGTCTCGCCGAGCGCAACATCACGCTCGTCGACAGCCCCGTTAGTGGCGGCGTAACCGGTGCTGTCGCCGGTACGCTCGCGGTACTGGTATCCTGTCCAAAGGAAACGCTCGCGTTGGTCGAACCGATCCTGAAGGTGTTCGGGAAGATCTTCTATACCGGCGAGAAGCCTGGCCTGGCCCAAACCGCCAAGCTTGCCAACAACCTGATGGCGGCGACGGCACTCGTTATCACCTCTGAAGCGCTTGCGATGGGCGTGAAGGGCGGGCTCAATGCCCGCGTTCTCATCGACATTTTTAATGCGAGCAGCGGCCGCAATACCGCGACGATGGACAAGTTCCCGCGCGCGGTGCTGCCGGGCACCTTTGACTTCGGATTTACCACCGCACTTTCCTACAAGGACGTCAGGTTGTGCGTCGACGAGGCGGAGGCGATGGGCGTGCCGATGGTGTGCGGCGCAGCCGTTCGCCAAATGCTGGCAATCACCAACGCGAAGTTCGGTCCATCGTCGGATTTCACTTCGATCGCAAAGGTCCTGGAAGAATGGGCTGGCGTGGAAATGCGCGGCTAGATAATCGCTTCACAGAAAAAACTCGCACAGGAGGATATGCTGATGATCTCTTCGCCCCCCGACACGGCGCGATTGGTTTCGCGCAGGCACCTTGGTGGCCTGGCTGCAGCCGGTGCCGCAATTGCGACTTCGCCAGCCTTGGCGCAGCAGACAAACGAAACGATCACGTGGCGATTGACCTCGAGTTTCCCGAAGAGCCTCGACACTTTGTTTGGGGCGGCCGCGACCATTGCCAAAGTTGTCGG
This sequence comes from Hyphomicrobiaceae bacterium, assembly GCA_031365375.1. Classification (GTDB taxonomy): domain Bacteria; phylum Pseudomonadota; class Alphaproteobacteria; order Rhizobiales; family Hyphomicrobiaceae; genus JAKFWF01. The sequence continues at coordinate 3,804 of JANLXZ010000287.1, forward strand.
TGAGATGACAGACGGGAAATTCACCTTGCAGACCTTTGCTGCTGGTGAAATCGTTCCAGGCTTGCAAGTGCTCGATGCGGTCTCCAACGGTACGGTCGAATGTGGCCAGACGTACACTGGGTATTATATCGGCAAAGATCCGACCTTCATCTTCGATGGCTCGGTTCCGTTCGGCCTCACACCGCGCCAGCACAACGCCTGGCTGATGTTCGGCGATGGCCGCAAACTCATGGATGAGGTTTATGACCGTCATAATGTCGTGGGTCTGCCGTGCGGGCAAACCGGCGGACAGATGTTCGGGTGGTTCCGCAAAGAGCTCAAAACGCCAGCCGACTTCCAGGGTCTCAAGATCCGAACAGCCGGATTTGGTGGAAAGGTGATGGCGAAGCTTGGCGCCGTTCCTCAGCAGATTGCCGGTGGCGATATCTATCCGGCTCTCGAAAAAGGCACGATTGATGCGTGCGAATGGGTCGGGCCTTACGACGACGAGAAGTTGGGCTTCCAGAAGGTCGCTAAATATTACTACACGCCGGGCGTAATGGAGCTCGAAGCAATCAACCAGCTGTTTATTCATAAGGCGGCATGGGCAACGCTGCCACCACGCTATCAGGCGATTCTGCGGTATGCTTGCTGGTTTGCTTTGACGGAAATGATGGCATCCTACGACGCCAAGAACGCTAAGGCGATCGTTCGCCTCGTTGCTGCCGGCACACAACTTTCTTATTTGCCGCCGGAGATTTTAAAAGCGTTGCGCGGTGCTCTCGAAGGCGTGCTCGAGGAAGAGGCCGCAAAGAGTGAGCAGTTCAAGAAAATTCTCACGAATTGGCGGCAATTTAGAGCCGAGCAACATCAATGGTTCTCGATCGCAGATACGCGTGCCGAGCTTGCAGTGTACACCCCATAAAGCGACTTGCGGATGTCGTGCAGGCGCTCGATTGGCAGCAGTATAGTCCGGCCTGCCTGAACTTCGGCGTCTTGGGTCGATTCCGAAATGAGTGATGGTCTCACGATGTTGAACGGGAAGTGGGCGCTCGTCACCGGGGCGAGCGGTGGCGTAGGATTTGCTATCGCTGAAAGTTTGGCGGCTGCAGGCGCCAACATCGTCCTGCATGATATCGTCGAGCCAAGCGCGGCCAGCGAGAGCATCCGCGTCCGGTTCGGCGTCGAGGCAATCAGCGTCGCTGCCGATCTGAGGCAGCGTACCGCCATCGCAGCAATGATGGCCAACCTCCTCGCTCGTTTCGGGGCGATCGACATCGTCGTCAACAATGCGGTGGTCCGGCATTTCGCGCCGGCCGCGCAGTTTCCACCGGAACGTTGGGAGGAGGCGCTGGCGGTCAATCTGTCCGCGCCGTTCCATATTATCCAGCTGGCGCTTCCCGCAATGACGCAGCGCGGTTGGGGGCGAATATTGAATTTGGCATCGATATATTCGACGCGAGCAACCGCGAATCGCATCGACTACGTGACAACCAAGACCGCAATCATTGGACTGACGCGCGCAATAGCGCTCGAGACTGCCCGCACTGGCATCACATGTAACGCGCTTTCGCCGGGCACCGTACCGACGCCGGCGATCTTGACGAAGATCGAAGGCATTGCGGCGGCCAAGGCCACGTCGATTGCAGACGCCACACATGCCTATCTCGCCGAGCGTCAGCCCAGTGGAGAATACATTTCGGCTCGTCACGTCGGCGAGACCGCTGTGTTTCTATGCAGCCAAGCTGCCGGCAGTATCACCGGCGTGGTGCTACCGATCGACGGCGGATGGTCGGCCATATGATCCGATGCCAATGACCAATGCAGTTCGATTGGCGAAGCGTATCCCGTGCGACTATTGGGGATCGACCCGGCGAACGGTAATCATGCTATCGCACTGAGCGACAGCCGGATCGAACCGGCACGACGAATTGGAAACGGCAGACGATGGGCGTGCAAATTGAGGGACAGTCCAAGCTGTGGATCGACGACGTTCCGACCGTCAGATCGATAGTCGAGCAGAAGCTGCGTGAGGCGATCATGATCGGCACCTTCAAGCCGGGACAGCGTCTGATCGAGCGAGAACTGTGCGAGATGACGGGCGTCAGCCGGCCGTCCATTCGCGAAGCCTTGCGTCGTCTGGAAGCTGACGGTTTGGTCAATACCGTCGCCCATCGTGGACCTGTCGTCAGCACCATCACCTATACTGAAGCGCAGCAACTTTACGCCGCGCGTGCCGTGCTCGAAGGATTCGCCGGCCGCGAGTGTGCCCGCATTTGCAATCCGGTAATCGTCCGCCGAATTGGCGACGCGCTTGCTCGACTGAAAAATGCCGCAGCCGCTGGCGACATGCTCGCTTGTCTCGACGCAAAGACAGAATTCTACGCAGCACTTGTCGCCGGTTGCGACAATATATTTATCGAACGCATGTTGCGACCGCTGCATGATCGCATTTCGCTCCTGCGCATCACGTCGATGTCGCACCCCAAACGTATCAACAAGAGCACGCGCGAAGTGACAGCGATCTGGCGGGCCATCCAGGCGGGAGATCCCGATCGGGCGGAGCGCTGCTGCGTCGATCATGTGAACGCCGCAGCCAAAGCCGCGCTTCGCATGATCGAGCAGTCGGCAGCGGCCGCCGAGGCGCGTGCTGATTAAGCCGTTTAGCGGGAGCATGATGATAACCGTTCCAGATTGTGTTGCCGGCTCTCCCATCCTGGCTTGCCCTATATGCCGGTCGCCCCTCGCTACCGCCGCCAATGCCCTGCGATGCGGGCAGGGTCACAGCTTCGACCGCGCGCGCGAGGGTTACTACAACCTGCTCGTCGTGCAGCACAAAGCATCGTTGGACCCGGGCGACAGTCGCGAAATGGTGGCCGCTCGCCGGCGGATTTTGGATGCGGGGCTGTACGCGCCGATCGCAGGGCGTACTTGCGAGATTGCTGCACGACTGGTCGCGGGCACGGGTTGGTCAGAGAATTGCTCTATTCTCGATGCTGGCTGCGGGGAGGGCTACTATCTCGATGCGCTTGCCAAATCTTTATCTGGCGCGATCAAGTTTGCCGGCATAGACATTTCGAAATGGGCGATCCGCGCCGCAGCCAAGCGCAATACGCGCGTGTTCTGGGCGGTCGCCAGCAACCGGCACCTGCCATTCGCTCCGGCAAGCGTCGATCTTATTCTGTCGATGTTTGGATTTCCGTTGTGGGATGCCTTTGCAATCCTGCAACCTGTTGGGGCGCGCGTGCTGCTGGTCGATCCTGGACCCGATCACCTGATCGAGTTGCGGTCGATCATTTACCCGAAAGTCAATCCAACCGCGTCGCGGTCGCTCGATCAGGCAGCCCTGGCTGGATATCATTTGGACGACGAGCAGCGGTTGCGATTTCAATTCGAATTGATGAGTGCGGTTCAGATTGGCGATCTGCTGACCATGACCCCGCACGATCACCGCGCGCCTCCAGCCGGTCGCGAGGAATTGGCGCAACTGAGCCAGTTATCGGTGACCGCTGACGTCGTTTTTCGGACCCTGCGGCGCGACTAGCTCACCACCTGATCCGTCACCGGCGAAGTGATGACGAGAAACACCAGATCGACCAGTCCCGTATTGGCAATCGAGTGCTCGACGCCGGGCGGAAGAAAGATCACGTCGTGCTTGCGCACCACATGTCTCTCACTGGCGATCTCCATCATGCCCTCGCCTTCGAGCACGTGGTATATTTGTTCCTGCACCTTGTGATGATGCAACTTGACCCGCGCCATAGGCTGATAAAGCGAGATCCGATAATCGAGGTGCTTGGACCCGGCCGTTTCCGGCATCACCACTGGCTTTGATAGCGCGCCGCCGAAGTGATCGGGGAACTCGCGCCACTCGACTTCGGCGATGTTGCGAATAAACCATTTGCGTTCGGTTGGCATGGTTGTTCCCTTTGCACATCGAGTAGGTTGGTTTAGCGCGGCCCCAATAGTTTGCCTCTGGAATTCGATGCGGCGCCCGTGCGTAACCCAACGTTTGGCAAATTAGAAAAGCTGTTGGGTTACGGTCGCGATAGGTGCGAGCTTACCCAAACTACAAATGCAATGCGGCTCAGTTTGGCAGCCAGCGCTTGCCGAAAACGGGCTCGTTGTAGGGCGTCGGCGGTAGCTGCCAAGTGCCGGTCGCCGGTGGTCGAACGTTGGCATCGACGTGCACGTCGAGCAGGAATGGCTTGTTCGCTTTCACCGCGTGTTCGAGGGCACCCTTGAAATCTTCCGACTTGGTGACGGTGATTGCATCGACCCCGCTTGCCCGCGCCCAGGCGGCAAAGTCGGGATTGTACGGTTTGCCGTTCGGGCCTTCATAGAAGGCAGTGCCGTGTTCGCGGCCGCCGAACATGCCGATCTGAATGTCACGGATCGAGGCCCAGGCAAAGTTGTTCCAGATCGCCCACACCACGGGGATGTTGTACTCAACGGCGGTGCACAGTACGTGCGGCACCATGGTGAAGCAGCCATCGCCGGCGATCGCGACAACGGGCCGGTCCGGTGCCGCGAGTTTGGCGCCGAGCGCGCCGGCGGTGCCAAAACCCATACCGGAGAACCCCCATGAGTTGAGGATCGTTTGCGGCTGCTTCGATTTCCAGAACTGCATGAACCAGTTGTGGTTGACCCCGACGTCGCACGACAAAATCGTGTTGTCGGGCAGCACTGCTTGGCAATCGGCGACAATGCGCTCGGGCCGGATCGGCGTCGAGTGCAGGTCAAAGTTTGGCGCGGTGAAGGCTTCCCACTCGGCGCGCCATCCGTTCAGTTCGGCGTGCCACTGGCGAAGCGCGTTCTGTGGCTGCGATTTGCGCCGATCGAGCTCGGAAAGGAGCTGTCTGAGGAATGTTCGCGCATCAGCAAGCATCCCAATATCGGGCGGATAGTTGCGGCCCAGCTCCTCCGGGTCGACATCAATATGGATTAACTTCGAGTGCGGGAAGTTCCAAGAATAGCCCGGCAGCCAAGACGAGGCTGAGCGATCATCGAAGCGCGCGCCGATCGCGATCACCAAGTCGGCATGACGGCCGGCTTGGTTGGCCTGGAAGGCGCCGTTGCGACCGATGAAGCCGAGCGATAGCGGGTCGGTCATATCGAGGCAGCCAAAGCCATTCGGAGAGGAGATCACCGGAATGCCGAGGCGGCGGGCGAAGGTGGTGAGTTCGGTGCTGGCTTCGGCGAGGGTCACGCCGTGACCGACAAACAGTGCCGGGCGTTTGGCGGCGAGGATCATATCGAGGGCCGCCGTGATCTCTTCGGGTGAGGCACCGCTGCGTTGTGCGCCGAGTTTCGGTGATGCCGGCTGCACCTCGACGTCATCTTCCTCCTGGAACACGTTGAAGGGCACATCGATGTTCACCGGACCGGGCCGGCCCGACAGCATCGTCGTCGTCGCCTGTCGCAGAGCGAGCGGCAGCATGTCGACGCGTGTCGGCTGAAAGCTGCGCTTCACGACGGGGCGGATCACGTTGACGAAATCGGCCTGATAGTGCCGATTGATTTCCTGGAATGGGCTGCGATTGAATTGCTGCGTGGGCACGTTGGCGGTAATTGCCAATATCGCGGAGCTGTCAGACAGGGCGACAGCGAGCGGCATCACCATATTGGCCGAGCCAGGGCCGCAGGACGTGAGCGTCGCTACCGCTTCGTGTTTCACGCGGAAGTATGCATCGGCCATGTGGCCTGCCACCTGTTCGTGCCGCGGCGAGATAAGCGTAATTTTGTCTTTTGCCTGATAGAGAGAATCGAGCATGCCGACATTGCCGTGACCGCAGATGCCGAAGACGTACGGGATCTTGTTGTTGACCAGATGCTCCGTGATCAAGTCGGCACCTTTCATCTTCGGCATTGTAATAGCTCCGTTCGAACCATTCAGTTGGCAGCTTGAATGGTTTTCAGAAACGTCTCAAGTGCCGACCTTGCAAACGTGCGCATATTGATTTGCCGGTCGCCGTGCGCGGTCTCGATGGTCAATACGCTTTCGCGCGGTCCACTCACGGCAATGCATGAGTGACCCGCCTTGTCGCCATACCGATTTCCGGTAGGTCCGGCAGCTCCGGTCTCCGAGAGACCCCATATCGCGCCGTGGCGTTCGCGTATCGTTGTGGCGAGCAACGCTGCGTAGGGCTCGCTCGACGATCGAATGCCTTTCATCGCATCGTCTGTAATGCCGAGCAAAGCGATGCGCGCTTGCCGCGTGTAGGCGACCGATCCACCAAGAAAATAGGCCGATGCTCCGGGCACGGCTAACAATGACGCGGCGATCAATCCGCCTGATGAAGTTTCGGCGATCGCCACGGTTTCCGTGCGTGCTTTGAGTAGGGCCGCGATTTGTTCGGCGATCGGAATGAGGGTTTGCATGTTCGGTCTCGTTCAATGAATTGACTTGGCGGCTGGCAGCGATGTTCGTCGTTACAGGAACATTTGGGTGCGCGAAACATTTTGCGGCCTACTCCGGTTCGAGCAGGACGCAATGTTCCGGCGCAATCGATAGGTAGGCTGTTTGCCCCTCGGTAAATGTTGTCGCCGCTGTCTGTCGCACTACCAACTCCCGTCCCCCCCAGGCGACATGGATTTGCGTGAGGTCGCCGAGGAACACGGCTCGCTTGACGCGAACCGGCCATACGTTGTTCGAATGTGCAGGCGGCTGATTGCTCAGATGCAGGTGGACGGTGCGCAGCGACATTGCAGGCGTCGGCCCCGGTACGCGGCCGAGCGTGACGCCGTGAAGCTTGTTGCCACCATCAGCCTCGATCGCGACCAACCCTTCGCCCAATTGCTCATCCATCACCCGGCCATTAATCAGATTGGCCGAGCCGACGAAATCGGCGACGAAGGCCGTTCGCGGATGATTATAAATTTCGAGCGGCGTGCCACTCTGTTCAATGTTGCCGGCGCGCATGACGACGATCCGATCGGACATCGCCAACGCTTCTTCGAGGTCGTGCGTGACGTACAGTGCGGTGACCTTCAGACGATGCTGCAACTCGCGAAGCTCGATCCGCATCTCGGCGCGTAACTTGGCATCGAGGTTCGACAACGGTTCGTCGAACAATAGAACCGTGGGTGAAAACGCACATGCGCGGGCGAGGGCAACGCGCTGTTGCTGGCCACCGGACAGTTGTGATGCATTTCGGTCGGCGTAAGCGCTCATGTGGACGAGGTCGAGTGCGTGATGCACTTTTTCCTTTAAGGCAGCGCCGCTCTCTTTGCGCACACGCAAACCGTAGGCGACATTGTCAAACACTGTCATGTGCGGCCAGATGGCATAGGACTGAAATACCATCGACAGGCCGCGCTCTTCGGCGGCCAAATTGATACCTTTTGCCGCGTCGTACATGGTGCGGCCGCCAATCTTGATGGTCCCGCCGGTTGGCCGTTCGAGCCCCGCGACCGCACGCAATGTGGAGGTCTTGCCGCAACCCGACGGCCCTAATAGCGTGAGTTGCTCACCCTGGTTCACGGTGAAGCTGACGGAGCCAACTGCGGTTATGGCGCCGTAGCGGATCGATAGATTTTCGACTTCGATCGCGGGATCTGAAGTGCCCTTCTTCATCTCTGTCATCCTTCGAGCCGTGCGGCACGGCGCGTTATGCTCAAGAAAATCAGCATCGCGAGACCTATTACGATGGTTTGAATGAGCGCCATGGCGGCTGTCAGTTCCGAGCTGCTGGAAAACCACGCTTCGACGATGGCCGGCGTCATCACTTTCGAGTTCGGCCCCATCAACAGGATCGAAGCGCCGAGCTCGCGGACGCTTGCAACGAAGATCAGTAACCAAGCGGCGAGCAGTCCGGGCCGGAGCAGCGGCATGGTGATCGAGGTCAGCCGATAGCCCCACGACGCGCCGCAAACTTGGCCGCACTCGTCGAGACTGCGGTCAAGCTGCATGATCACGCTCGAAATTGTGCGCACGCCGAGCGGCAGAAACACCGTTAGATAGGCGATCAGTAGCACCCAAAACGTGCCGTAGATCGGGATCGGGAATACCAGCCACGCCCACATCATGCCGAATGCGAAGACGAGACGCGGGACTGCCTGCGGAAACATCACGATGTATTCCAGAACGCCGCGTCCTGGCAGGCGGCTGCGCTGGATCATCCATGACAATAGTCCGGTCAGAATGACGCCGATCGTGGCCGTCAGCAGACCGAGGATGATACTGTTGCCCATCGCCGATCGAACGGCATTCAATGATAACGCTTGCCGGAAATTGTCGAGTGTAAAATTCTCCGGCGCGGGAAAGGCGACGGCGAGCTTCTGCACGGATGCGAACACCAACGTGGCAATGGGTAGGAAAACCGAGAGCAGGAGGTAGGTTACACAAACCGCAAACAGCACCCAACGCAACCAACCGACATCCATAACGCGGGGCCGGAACGCCTTGCCGCTGATTGTCACGTAGCTGCGTCGTGAGGTGATCCGCCGGTAAAAGTAGAGCATGAGGAACATCACGGCGAAAAGCGACACGCCCATCGCTGCCGCCAACGGCATGCGTGGTGGATATTGGGAGACGAGCTGATAGATTGCGGTGGTGATCACGTAAAAGCGCGCGGGCGTTCCAAGGACGAGTGCCGCCGAGAACGACCCAAGCATTTCCGCGAATACGAAGATCGCTGCACCCAGCACGCCGGGCGCAACCAAGGGTAGCGTCACCCGAAGCATCGTGCGCCAACGGCTTGCTCCGATTACTTGGCTGGCCTCCTCCAGCGACGGATCCATCGACTTCATGACCGCGCCGATCATGACGAACGCAACCGAGCCTTCGAACAGCGCCATGACCCAAGCGATGCCCATAGGCGAGGTGATGTCGATCAAGGCTCCTTCGCCGCCGAAGCGTCGCCAGAGTTGGTTGATGAACCCGCTCTCCGGCGCCCCGAGAAAGCTCCAGGCGAGCGCGCCGAGCAGCGGCGTCACGTAATAGGGCACCGCCATCAGCTGTTCGAGCGTGCGCTGGAACGGCACATTTGTTCGGGTCAGGATCCAAGCGGTCAGGAACCCGAAGATCAACGCCATGATGGTGGCGACAAACGTCACCACCAGCGTGTTCCACATGATCGTCGAATAACCGGGCAGGGCCGCGAAGTTGTCGAACCCATAAGCGGTCGGCGGACGGACATCCGCCACGCCCACGTCCAGTGACGCCTGCAACAAATAATAGATGGGATAGAGAACAAAAGCTGCGACCACGACGATGACCGCCGCCATGATCGCCGATTGGAGAGATATCATCTGCCCTGTGGCAGATGGCGGATGCTGGGCGGACGTGTCCATTACCGGTATCTACAGTCCGAGCATGCCGTTCCATTCCTTATTGAAGGTATCGCGGCTGGCGCTATAGGCGTCCATGTCGGTCGGCGACAAGAGTTTGAAGTCTTTCAAGCGTTTGCCACCTGGCATCGGCGGCGCGTCCTTGCGCACGGATCCGTAATAGAGATACGGATTGTTCTGATAATGCGTCTGCCCGCGGTTCGACATCAGCCAATCGACGAACAAGCGCGCGGCTTCCGGATGCGGGGCCTTGTCAACAACGCCGTTGAGGAGCTGACTTGCGGGTAGCCCATCCTCGGGTGCCACGAACGCGATTGGCGCGCCCTTCTCTTTGTGCAACAGATATCCTGCATACTCGGCCAGCGCGCAAACCTTGTCGTCACCTTTGGCTAGGCGGTCGAACAATTGGACGCGACTGTCGAAGCCGCGTGGACGAAGCTTGGCGAACTCTTTCCAGAACCCGTCGCCGTATAACTTGCGCAGTTCGTACCACTGGACGAACTGCGTTCCGGAGTTGGATTGCTTGACGTTGACGCCGTTGAGCCAAAGTGGGTTCAGGAGATCTTTCCAGGACTTCGGCGCGTCGGCGGGTTTCACTTTGTCGGTGTTGTACGCGATCCCGGCAAAGGTGACGCCAACCCAGAAGTAATCGCCGACCGGATTGCTGAGATGTTCGGGGGCATAAGCGCTAACCTGGGGTGAGACGTACCTCGTATAGCCGCCGCGCTTCTGGAAATCGATCGCGGTCGCCGGCTCGGAAAATTGGATGACGTCGACGTTGAACCGGTTGGCCGAACGTTCGGCCAGGATCTTGCTGAAGAGCGAGCCGTTCTGCGCACGAACGTATTTGCCCTTGATCTTAGGGAAATCTTTGCCGAACGCTTCGATGATGCCAGCGGCGGCGGGCTCGCCATCGTGGGTGTAGAAGAGGAACTCACCCTCTTGCTCGGCTTTGGCAATATCGGCACCAGTTGTAAAATCCAGCACCTTGGTGACGGGCCGGTCCTGTGCAGCGGCTGGCCCGCCGGTTGCGCCCGTGAAGGGCAGCGCTGCGATGGCAAGTCCGACTTTCAACGCGTCGCGCCGTGTCGTGGTTTTCGAGACCTTTGGTTCCTGCACGTTCTCAACTCCCTGTAAGGCGTCTTCTTTGACAGCGTACATTGCCCAGTTGATGGCCGTCGTCGACAATACTACCAGCGTACGCTAACGCACGAAACCTCGCGCAATAATTTAGCTGGCTGTGCAATCGGACCCCGGCAGACTGGAATTGCCCACGCAAATGCCAATCGCACGTGACCTATTCAGTCCACTGCTTCGGAACAAACGCATGGTCATGACGTTCCTCGGACACCTCCCCAGCAGGGCGAAAATGAAAGGTGAAGCGATGGGACTTTTTTCCAGTGACATCGAGACGATGGATGATCTTTTCCTGCATACCCTGCAGGACATCTATTATGCCGAAAA
>JANLXZ010000293.1:0-3679 GCA_031365375.1 Hyphomicrobiaceae bacterium
CTCCACCGCCGAGGAGATGGCAAAAGCCGAAAACTCGGTTTCGATAACGGCATCGTGGCAGCCAATCCGCTGATACCGGACCGGCAGATCACGGTCTAATTCGCTAACTTATTGCTGATGGGTTACGGTACTGGCGCGATCTTCGGCTGTCCCGGCCACGACCAGCGCGATTACGAATTCGCCGCCAAGTACGGGCTAAAAATCACGCCAGTTGTAATCCCGCCGGATGAAAATCCGGCGACCTATCACCTGCCTGGCAATTCCTACGACGGCCCCGGCACGATCGCCAATTCTGGGTTTCTCGACGGCATGACGATCGATGGCGCGCAAGCCGAAGTGGCAAATCGCATGGAAGTCCTAAAAAAGGGCACACGCCGGACCATGTATCGCCTGCGTGACTGGGGCCTTTCCCGTCAACGTTATTGGGGTTGCCCAATCCCGATCATCCACTGCGACGATTGCGGCGTGCAGCCGGTTCCCGACGATCAGTTACCGGTCAAGCTACCGGATGACGTGACGTTCGATGTGCCTGGCAATCCGTTGGTCCGGCATCCCACGTGGAAGCACTGCGCCTGTCCGGCTTGCGGAAAACCAGCCGTCCGCGAGACCGAGACGATGGACACCTTCGTCGATAGTTCGTGGTATTTCGCCCGTTTTACGGCGCCAGACGCGGCCACGCCAACCGATTTGAAAGCCGCCAAGTATTGGCTGCCCGTCGATCAGTATATCGGCGGTATCGAGCACGCGATCCTTCATCTTTTGTATTCGCGGTTTTTTGCTCGCGCCATGGTCGCGACCAAGCACATGCCAGCGGCCGTGAAGGAGCCGTTCGCCGGTCTGTTCACGCAAGGCATGGTGACGCACGAAACGTACAAAAACCGCAACGGCAATTGGCTGCTCCCTGGTGAAGTTCGCTTTGAGGGTGAGGGCGACGCGCGCCGGGGCTTCGAGATCGACAACGGCGCCCCCGTCGACATCGGCTCAATCGAGAAGATGTCCAAGTCGAAGAAAAACTTGGTCGATCCCGATGACATTATCGCGAGTTACGGCGCCGATTGCGCGCGCTGGTTCGTGCTTTCCGACAGCCCGCCTGACCGCGATGTGATCTGGACCGAGGCCGGCGTTGCCGGTGCCAGCCGTTTCATTCAGCGCGTCTGGCGGCTCATCGACGATGTGGCAGCAAAGATTGCACCGCCAAAATCGAAACGCCCGGACACCCTGAGTGTGACCGCCCTCGAATTGCGAAAGGCTGCTCACAAAGCTCTGAACAAGGTCGCGCTCAGCATCGAAGCATTACGGTTCAACGTCGCCGTAGCCCAAATTTACGAGTTTACCAGTGCAATTCAGGCTACCTTACCCAAAGTCGGCCCCGATGATACCTGGGTGCTTCGCGAAGCCACTGAATTCCTCGTCCATATGATCGGCCCGATGATGCCGCATCTGGGTGAGGAGTGTTGGGCGCGGCTTGGATACAACACCCTGCTGGCCGATCAACGTTGGCCGACGGTAGAACCGGCCCTTCTCGTTGACGATATGATCACCATTGCCGTACAGGTGAATGGCAAACGGCGTGACGAGCTGACCATCGCTCGTACCGCCGCCAACGCCGAGGTCGAAGCCGCTGCCCTCAGTCTCGAGGCGGTCGTTCGTGCCATGGAAGGCAAACCGGCCCGCAAGGTGATCGTGGTGCCGCAGAGGATCGTGAATGTCGTTGTCTGACCAGCGTATGCCGGCATCGCAACCCTTGTTCCGCGGGTTGGGTCGGCGCGCCGTTCTCGGAGCAATGCTCGCGAGTTTCGCGCTCGCCGGCTGTGAAAGCGGCGGCTTTCGTCCGCTTTACGCCACCGGGTCCAATGGCGAGAGCGTGAATACGCGCTTGGCGCAAATCAACATCGCCACGATCCCGAGCCGTGTGGGCCAACGCCTGCGCAACGACTTGATCTTCGAAAATAATGGCGGCGCGTTGCCGACAGAGCCCCTGTATCGCCTCGACGTCGCAATTCGCGAGTCATTGGTATCGACCCTTGTGCGGTCAGACGGTGAAGCGGCGAGCCAAATCTATAACCTTGACGCTAAGTTCAAATTATACCGCGTGTCCGATAAGAAGATGATTCTTGAAGGCACGAGCTATGGCCGCGCGGGCTTCGAGCGTTATACCAACATTTACTCTAACGTACGCGCCCGCGAGGATGCCGAAAATCGTGCCGCCAAGACGATTGCGAGCGATATGCGAAGCCGGCTCGCAGCTTTCCTTTCGACGCAGGGTTGATGCAGCGCTAGAGTTCGCGCCATGGTCGCGCTCAAGTCATCCGACGTCCCGAACTTTCTCAAGTCGTTCGATAAGCGAATCGATAGCATTCTCGTGTTCGGAACCGACCCAGGAATGGTGTCGGAAACAGCGCGGTTGATCGCAACCAAATTGGCTGAGGCCGAAAACCCGCCGGGTGAGATTCTGCGCATCGAGGATGCCGACCTCGAAAACGATCCGGACCGTCTGATCGTCGAGCTCAAAACTGTCCAAATGTTTGGCGGTCCGAAGATTGTGCGCACCACCGCGAGCCGTCGTGTGACAGCGCTAAGTCTCAAATTACTGGTCGAAGGCGGCATGACCGGACGGTTGGTGGTGGAGGGTGGCAACTACAAGGCCGACGATGCCATGCGCGCTCTCTTCGAAAAGAGCGCTAAGGCTGTAGCCATCGCCTGCTATGCCGACACCGCCGGCGACCTGGATCGGCTCATCCGCGAAGTTCTGGGCGATGCCAAGCAAACGCTTACACCCGATGCCCGCCAATTACTGCTGGCGCGGCTCGGCGCCGACCGCGCCTTGTCTCGCGCCGAGACCGAGAAACTATCGCTCTATGCAGCGGAAAAATCCACCATCGAAGTCGACGACGTCGAGGCGATTGTCGGCGATGCTTCCGAGCAGACCACCGACCGCATCATCGAGAGCGCGGCTACCGGCCGAACCGCGATCGCCGTCAACGAGTTCGACCGCGCGATGGCCGCTGGCGACAGTGCGCAGGTCATCATTAGCGCGATCCAACGCTACTTCCACCGCTTGCATCGGGTTCGCGCCGCCATCGATCAGGGTCGCTCGTTCGATGACGCCACGCGCAGCCTTCGACCGCCGATCTTTTTCAAGCAGAAGGGCGCATTTCAAGCCCAATGTTCGCTTTGGACGGTCGACCGCTTGGCGGACGCCCGCGGCCGTATTGCCCGGGCAGCCCTCGCGGCTCGGCGCGGCGGCGACCTGGAGGAGATCATCGCCGAGCGCTTGTTGATCGAGCTGGGAGCTTTGGCGACAGCCGGGCGGGCGAAAGGGTAGCGGATCAGCCGCGCGTTTCACGGCAATCGATTGCGTTTCAGATTATCGGTCGAATTCCAGAACAGAAAATCCGGTCCAAGGGTACGAATATCCGGTGCGCCCATCTGGGTCATGACGCAGCCGACTTCCTTGCCGATCATATCGACCGCGTGACGTGCGCCAGCCTCCGCCCCTGCCGTCACACCATATAGCGTCCAACGGCCTACAAAGGCGAACTTGGCCCCCAGGCAGAGTGCTGTCACGATGTCGGAACCGCGACGGATACCACTGTCCAACATCAACGTCATGTTATCGCCGACGGCATCACGAATGGCCGGCAACACCTCGATTGGGGATGGAGCGCGGTCGAGTTGG
>JANLXZ010000300.1:0-20065 GCA_031365375.1 Hyphomicrobiaceae bacterium
AAGGAGAACAGCACCGCGTTGGTGATGATGTAGAGCAGCATCGCGCTCATCGACGCGCTGTCGAGCAGCACCCGCGGCACATCCGACAGCTTCAAGTCCTTGTAGACAAAAACGGCGATGAAGAACGCGTAGACCGCACTCATTGCAGCGGCTTCCGTCGGCGTGAATAGTCCGGAATAGATACCGCCGATGACAATGACGATCAGCAGCAGGCCCCAGATGCTGACCCAATATGCGTTCCAAACGCGTGCGGCTTCAAATTTCAGGAAACCCATGCCGAGGCGTTTGGGGAACAGATAGCCGACGAGGATGAGCCAGGCGATCGAGCCCAGGAACATCGAGAAGCCGTTGGCAATATTGTAGCGGTTGGTGGTGCCAAGGAAGCCACCGATGTCGCCGGTGAAAAGCTGCTGTAGCGACTGCAGCGGCGCGGTGATCAACCCGAACACCCAGCCGAGAAAGAGCGGGAAGGTCGTCACGATCGCGCAGACGAGCAGTCCGCCGAATGCCGACGCAGTGGCCTTGCCACTCGTCCGCCCCCCTTCTGGCGTCAGCCGAGGGTAATTGTTCTTGCGCGCCAGATGCCAGGTGGTGAGACCGAGAAGAAACGCCAGCATTAGTCCGGGCACGACGCCTGCCATGAACAGGGCGCCAACCGACGTATTGGTCGAGACGGCATAGATGACCATCGGGATCGATGGTGGAATGAGAATACCAAGCGAACCCGATGTTGTAATCACACCGGCGCCGAAACGTTTCGGGAAGCCTTGGGCGACCATCGCTGGCAGTATGACCGAGCCGATTGCGACAACGGTGGCCGGGCTCGAACCCGAGACGGCTGCAAACAATGAGCATGCGATGACGCCAGCGAGCGCTAGTCCGCCGTGCCAATGACCGACGAGCGAGGTCGCAAAATCGATCATGCGCCGGGCGACGCCGCCGTGCGTCAGGAAATTGCCGGCTAGGATAAAGAACGGGATCGCCATGATCTCGAACTTTTCAATGCCCGTGAACAACTTGAGGGCGATCGCTTCGACCGGCAGCGTCGTAAGCGTGAAGATGTAGGTAAGGACCGTTAGGCCGAGCGCGATCGAAATCGGCATGCCCGTCAACATCATCGCGAGCAGCAGCGCGAAGATCATGCCGACGCGAGCACCCGGCGCCATCGTGATGTAGCCGAACTTAGCGGCGAATGCCAAAGCCACCAGTGCGATCGGCACCGCAATCAAAAGGAAGGCTATGAAGCCTCCGCCGCGTGGCGCTATTGGCGTCGCGCTTTGAGGGGTGGCGGGAGATGTCATCGGGCGAGTTCCAAAGGTTTGATGTCTTCCATGCCAGCGACGGCGGTATGATCGTGATGCGGCAGCTCACCAGTCTGCATGTATGCGGCCGCTACCTGGAGGAAGCGAAAGCACATCAGAAAGGATCCAAGGGGAACCGCCAGATAGACGATCCACATCGGGACTTCCAGATCGTTCGAATGCTGGCCGGTTTGGAAAATGCCGTGCACGAAATAGGCCCCGAGCGAGCCCACGATTCCGGTGAACAACGCGCCGCACAACAGGCTGAACAGGATCACCGGCTTGCGCTTTTCGGGTGCCACCATGTTGACGAACACGTCGACGCCGACGTGGATACCTTGGCGGACGCCGTAGGCCGCACCGAACTTCGCCATCCACACGAACATGTAAATGCAAAGTTCCTGCGCCCACGACATGTCGATATCGCGCAAATATGGAAAGAGGACCGGCACGGCCGATCCGTAGCGATGGATCACCGCCACGAAAATGATAAGCGTCGCCGTGGCGATCAAAGTGGCGATCAGCCACTCCTCGAGTTTATCCAAAAATCGCAACAGCATGGGTCCTCTCAGCAGGAAAAAGTGTAGCCATGGTGAAGTTCGCCATGGCTACAGAAACATTCGCGGTACGTGTTAGCAATCAGGCTGCTGTAACTTTTTTCAGCAGGTCGAGCACTTCTTTGCCGACGCGTCCCTCGGCCCAGGTCCAAGTCGGGGCCATGGCCTCGCGCCAGACTTTCCGTTGATCGGCACTCAGAACGTGGATTTCGGACTTGCCGGATTTCTTAATTTCAGCCAGCGCATCGGTGTTTTCCTGGCGCGCGATGCCATTGGTGTAAGCTGTCGCTTCCGCCATGGCCTTATCAACGTTCGTGCGAATATCGGCCGGCATGCTGGCCCAGAACTTCGAATTCACGATCACCGCGTATTGCAAATGCGCGTGCTCGGCGACCGTGATGTGTTTCTGCACCTCGTGGAATTTCTGCGTCAGATAGTTCGAAGCTGTGTTCTCGCAACCGTCGACCACGCCGGTTTGTAGCGCCTGATAGACTTCGGAGAAGGCGAGGATCTGCGGGTTGGCGCCGAGCTTGCGGAAGTACTGATCAGCGATTTTCGATCCTGAAATGCGCACCTTGAGGCCTTGGAAGTCGGCCGGCGCGATCAGCGGCTTGTTGGCCGACACCATGTGGAAACCGTTGTCCCAGAACGCGAGGCCGCTGATGCCTTTTGGCTCGAGCTTTTTCATTAGGTATTGCCCGAGTTCGCCCTTGATGATGCGCTCATAGGCGGCATCGTCGGCAAAGGCGAATGGCAGATCCATCGCTTCGAATTCTTTGGCGCCGAGCGGCGCGAACTTGGCGGTCGACGGGGCCAGCATCTGCACCGCGCCCAACTGCAGCGCCTCGATCTCTTCCTTGTCCTTGTACAGAGAGGAGTTTGGATACAACTCGACCTTGACCTTGCCGTCGGTGTACTTCTCGGCAAGCTCCTTGAACTTCAACGAGCCTTTGCCCTTCGGCGTGTCGTTGGCGACGACGTGGCTGAACTTGATGATGATCGGTGTTTGCGCAGTCGCTACGCGTGGCAGTGCGATCGCTCCCGCGGTGGCGGCGATCGCGGTAGTGAACTGGCGGCGATTGAGTTTCATAGAATTCCTCCTAGGGATTTTTGAGCGTGGCTTAGCAGCCCGCATTCAATTCCGCTATGGGCAATCGCGTTAAAAACGACTGCGGTGGCCATAACCTCACTGAAGTGGAGCCAGCTCGGGTTTGATGGTGCGTTGATAAGCGGTACCCAGCTGAAGCAACATTGCCTCCGCAAACGGACGCCCAATCAGCTGGAACCCATTTGGTAGGGCGCTTTCGCGCGGATACGGCAAAGTCAACGCCGGCAGGCCCAAATAGTTCACGGGACGGCAATATAGCACCACCCGACCCATAGCGGCCTGGAGTTGCGGCCCGCCGGAAACGTCCAAAGCTTCGATCGTTGGCAGCGGATCGGCGAAAGTCGGCAAGATCGCTACGTCGGCGTTGGCATAAGTTTCAGCCAATATGCGGCGCAACATCGTACCCCGTGCTCGCAGTGCCGTCTGGTGATCGGCGCCGCTGACGAAGTGGCCGAACTCGGTTCGGGCACGGACTTGCGGGCCGAAGTCGGCGGCGCGACGACGCAAGTGCCGGCCATGAGCCGAGGCGACCTCCGGCAGTTGCAGCAGTTGCGTCAACCGATCGAGCATGCCCCAATCGGGGAATTTTACGGCCACGCGGATCGCACCCGCTGCTTCGAAGACGCGCAAAGCGGTGTCCACACGTTTCTGGACGCTAGCATCGGCAATTGCCAGCAGACTTTCATCGACGCCGATTCGCAAACCGGTGACCGGCTCGTCGATGTGGCGCGTGTAATCGGCGACTGCCCGGCGCGATGCCACACCATCACGGCCATCGGCGCCGGCAATCAACCCAAGCATAATCGCGAGATCGCCAACATCGCGCGCGATCGGCCCAACGCAATCGAGGGACGCCGACAGCGGCATCGCACCCGCTCGCGAGACGCGGGTATAGGTCGGTTTCAGCGAAGCAACGCCGCAAGCGGCCGCTGGCAAGCGCAATGAGCCGGCGGTATCAGAGCCGAGGGCTGCCGGCACCACTCCGGTGGCGACTGCGATCGCCGATCCTGACGACGAGCCCCCCGTAATGTGGTCGAGGTTCCACGGGTTCCTCGCATGTCCCAGTACATAGTTATGGCCCGTCGGCCCGAATGCAAATTCGGTCAGATGAAGCGCTGCGATCTGATGGCTGCCCGCCGCCTCCAGTCGCGCAATCACGGTAGCGTCCGTCGTGCAGGCAACGTCCTTGCGTATTTTCGCGCCCCAGCTTGGGATCCGCCCACGCCTGTCGAACATGTCCTTGTGGGCGAGTGGCACGCCGTGCAGCGGTCCCAATGGGCGGTTCGCCGCAACTGCCGCGTCCGCCGCCTTTGCCGAAGCCAGCGCTGCTTCATCTTCAAACGTGATTACGGCGTTGGTCTTTTCATGCACGGCGCGCGCCCGCAACAAAGCTTGGGCCGTCGCCTCCTGACTTGAGGTCTTCCCGCTGGCGATTGCAGCGGCGAGGCTGGTGAGCGAGGCTGAGCGCAGCTCCATATTTCTCAGTCCTTCTCGGCTTCGAGGGTGGCGACGAAATCGCCGACGTCGGCCTGTAGTGGTAATTCATCCGAGACGGCAAGCGCAGTTGCCGCCAATCCGTGCATGTGGGCCGCGATAAGCTCCAGGCGTTCGGGCGGAACGATATGACCTTCAAGACTGCTCGGCATCGCGAGTGCCGATGATTGAGATGGTTTGGTCGGCACGGGATATTCTCTTCTGCTCGAGTGAGGGGCCAAGATGCCCACCGCGCGTACACTTATCAAGCGCGTTAATGGTTCGTTAACCATGCATGGATATCAGCAAGACCTTCGGCTGAACATGTCGCGTGCTGCCGAAGCCTTTCGCTTGCCCTCAAGGACGCGACCATGCAGACCTTTGCGATCGTCATACTCGCGTTGTTGTCGTTGCTTGCCGGCTCTATCATCGAGCCACCTGCGGCCAAGGCTGCCGGTAAATCAAAGTCGGTCGTCCGCAAGACAACGGTCGCGGAGTTCAAGCCCGACGACAAGGTGCCGTATCGGATCGTTTCGGAAGACCTATCGAGTGAGAGTAGTCGCCGATATGTCGCCGTCGTGCTTTCAAAGCGCTTAGCCGAAGCCGACATCGGGCAAATCGCCGACATCGTGCGCGCCAGAGAAAAAACGGCCTTCGAGCGAACGCTCGTCAATTTCTATTTGCCTCGCATGAAGATTGGCCAAGGTGCCTGGGCGACAGCCACCTACAATCCGGCTCTCAAAGTCTCGATCGTCGGTTTGCGCCTCGACGAAGAGCAAGCAGCGATTGCGGAAGCCGCCAACGATCTTCGCCCCCTTGTCGGTGTCTGGTTGACCGCGCCGCCGGCGGCACCTGGCCGTCTGACGATTTATCGAGACGGTCTGCACGCTTTCGCCGAGTGGCGGTTGCGTAATGGAGATAAATCCATTGAGGAACTGGTCGAGACGCGCGATCCCCGGGGCCGGCGCTTTACCCCTAAGACCGGTGGGATCGATTACTATCTGCTCACCTTAAATGGTGATCTCGAACTGCGCGACGGGCAATCGATAACCGCGACTGGGGAAAAGCTACCGGGCATCGCGGAAGCGCCCGCGCCGAAGGCTGCACCAGTGGCTTCAGTCAAACATCGGTCGCGAGTTACCGCTTCCAGGACTGTTCGAACATTGAGCAACGTATCAGACGCTGGCAGGGCCTTGTCTGAAAAGTTGTCGAAAAACTAAGTACGAGTTTCTGCTAAAGTGCCGTCTGCCATTGCATCGCAACTTCGCGATAGCCGGTGCCTGCGCGCTCGACGTGGGCGAGGCTTGGGAAGGGATAATGGAAACCCTGCACCGGCATCCGCTCGGAAACGAGCATGTCGTAGACCCGCCGCCGCGTCGCCTCTGCAAGGCTCGGATCCTGGTCATAGAACGCGTGCCAATCCGGATTGCGCGCGAATAAGAACGGCACATGCGTTACGTCGGCCTGAATGTAGACGCTCGACTTGCCCGACGACACGATGTGCGAACTGTGACCAGCCGAATGCCCTGGCGTCGCGACCGCTGTGATGCCTGACACCACTTCCCGACCGGGGTCATAAGGCGTCACCTTGCGGCCGATCGCATCGAAGACGCGGCGTAAATTCTTGAACACGTCCTGCATGCGGCCAGCCGGGGCACGGCTCATTTCACCATCGTCCATGAAAAACGCCCATTCGGCGGCCGGCACCATCACTTCCGCATTCGGGAACGCAAGTTTCCCATCCGCGCCGAGGATGCCGTTGATGTGGTCGCCATGGAAATGCGATATCAGAACAATATCGATCGACTTGCGATCGAAACCGGCCGCTGCGAGATTTGTC
The DNA here is from genome assembly GCA_031365375.1 of Hyphomicrobiaceae bacterium. GTDB lineage: Bacteria > Pseudomonadota > Alphaproteobacteria > Rhizobiales > Hyphomicrobiaceae > JAKFWF01. The sequence continues at coordinate 6,280 of JANLXZ010000300.1, forward strand.
TGGAACTGACCGGTCGCGCCCTTGCTCGATGCGAACGTAGCTTCGCCGACGCCCGGATCGATCACCACCAACTTGGTACCAGTGTTGACGACCACCGGATTGTAGGGTGTCGACATCATGTCAGGCTCGTAGAATTCGCTCGCGAGGCCGGAATTCACCTCGGCTCGTGTCTTATTGAGCACGTGGTTATCGGCGAAACGGAACTTGCCGGTGCCGTCCGTGACGACCGTGATTTCGATATCGCCGATCTTATAACGATACCAGCCCGGCGCCTGCTGGCCGATTGCGGGAGCTGCCGCCACCGCACCTGAGCCGAAATTGCTCGATAGTGACAAGGCAGGCAAGGAAGCACCTGCGGCAAGCAGGTTTCGGCGGGACATATTCGGCATGCGGGCGGCTCCAGATCGGTGGCTGACGAGGCCAATATTAAAGCCAGTGCAATGCTTTTGATACAGGGGTTTGTCGCACTAAATGTCTAGGCTGACACTGTTTCCAGAATTGGATCAGCCGCGGCATCCTCCTCGGTGGGTTCGGTGAAGCCGCCCTCTTTGACCAGTCGCGCGAACAATCCGCACTGAGCGACCAGCGACCGGAATGTGCCGCGCTCGATGATGCGCCCCTGATCCAGCACCAGGATCAAATCGGCATTAGCAACTGTCGAAAGACGATGCGCGATGATGAACGTGGTGCGGCCCTGCCGCAGCGTGTCGAGCGCGCGTTTGATCTTGCCCTCGGTCTCAGTATCGAGCGCGCTCGTCGCTTCATCAAGAATTAGGATCGGCGCGCTTTTCAAAATTGCGCGGGCGAGCGCAATGCGCTGGCGTTCGCCGCCGGATAAGCCCGCACCGCGCTCGCCAGCAACAAACGCGTAGCCGCCGTCCTTCCGCTTGATGAAATCGTCGGCTTCGGCCGAGCGTGCGGCATCCTCGACTTCTTCGTCTGTCGCTGCCGGCCGGCCTATACGAATGTTCTCGGCGATCGACCGATTGAACAGGCCCGCCTCCTGAAACACGACGGCTGTCGAATGTCGAAGTGAATCCAATGTTACATCGCGGATATCCCGGCCATCGATCAGGATGCGTCCCTTGTCAGGATCGCGCAGACGCTGGAGCAGAGCCAACGTCGTCGATTTGCCGGAGCCCGTGGGGCCAACCAGCGCGATCGTTTGCCCAGGTTTGGCGGTGAAGTCGAGCTCGAACACGCCTTGCTTGCTGGTCCCGTACCGGAAACTTACGCCCTCGTAGGAGACGGACCCGCGAGGATCGGTGAGTTCGATTGCGCCAGATTTCTCGGTGATGGCAACGCTCGCATCCATCAGGTTGAAATACGATTTCAGTGTGGGTGCCTGCATGAAGATACGGGCGACGAAGCCCGAAAGCTGGTCGAGCTTGCCGATGAGCAGAACTGCGAACCCGACGAATGCAACGATATCGCCGACGGTCATCTCGCCGCGTGCTTTCAACACCGCACCGAGAGCAAATACGCATACCATCGTGACGGTGGATGCAGCGCGCGACAACACCGTCGATAAGCCCCACCACGTTAGCACTGGATACTGCGCCGAGAGCAATTGCCCCATCAGCCCCCGCAGCGCGATCGCCTCTGCCTGTAATCGGGCGTAACTTTGCACGACCGTCACATTGCCGAGAACATCGCCGACACGGCCCGACACTTCGATGTGGTGGCGCTCGACTGCCGCCTGACCATCTGCTGTGCGGTTGACGGTCACCACATTGATGGCCGCATAAATAATCGCCAACACGGTGAGCAATACAGCCATACGCCAATCCATCAGGATCGCGGTCGGCACTAAAAATAGAATGCTCACGGCTGCCGACAGTTGTTCGCGCAAGAACGTCAGCCATGTGTGGAACAGCATATCAGTGCCGGTCAGGATGTTTCTGACGACGGCGCCCGAGCCTTTTTCGGCATGGTAGCTGATCGGCAAAGTGATGGCGCGGTCGAAGGCTCCACTCATCGCGGCAAGACGGCGGCGATGCGCCATTCTATCGGCAAACACGGCGACGATGACGCTAGCTGCGATGCCGAAAAGTCCAATGCCGGCCCACATGGCGATGGTGTCGAAGGGGGGCGCGTCTTTCGAGAGTGCATCGACGACGCGTCCGAACAACAGCGGTTCGGCAAGACCAACGATCGCCAGTGCGCAGTTCGCAGCCGCCAGCCAAATGGCTGTGGACTTTTCGGCGCCGAGCATTCCGATGGCGCGGATATAGATGCGGATCAGTTCCATGAGCGGCGAAAATCCTGCGTGGCTGTTAGAGTTTGGTGAAAATTCGCAACGTCTTGTAAACGCCAGCGTCACTGAGCACTTTGGCTTTTAACAACTCGCCAAACACCCGCTCGGCTACATCGAATGCATATGAGCCAGAGTAAAACAACATTTGCCCGCCCGGCTTCATGCGGTCGGCCAGAATGCGGGTCATCTCGAGGTCGGTCAACGCCCCGTAGGAATCATTTTTTTCGCTGCGGAATTCGCCGACATGAAACAGCGAAACGATGTCGAACAGCGGCAGCAAACGGCGATCGAGTTGATAGATGTCGCCAAAGTAGGCTTTGTAGGTGAACCCGAGGCGCGGCTTTTCGATCAGCATCTTGACGTAGGCATCGTATTCGGCGGGCGATGCTGTAATCCCGAGCACCGCATTGTTTGAGCCGTCCTCTGCGGTTTTCAATCCGACGATATGATGGCTGCCGGTGCCGAAGTGGAAAATCGATTGATCTTTGATCTTCTTCTCTTCGAGCCACTCGAGGAAATGCATGTCGCACGGGCATTCGGCGAGACGCAGATCCCAGCTTTGATCCCAGAAATGCAGCATATATATTTCCTCAGTTGTCGGGCTTTGATCGATCTATGCAGGAACGAGTTCTCGCGCTGGTGGATAACCTTGTTCCCGGTCTTGCAGTGTTGTGGAGGTCTGCGCTTCAAGCGCAACGCGGATCTCGAAGTCGCAGCCCGGCGATGGCATCTGGGTGAATGAGACGACGGCAGTGTGCGGCAGGTCTTGGCGAAGGCAGTGCATCAATTCGCGCCGGCTCGCTTCATCGAGCGCGCCCAATGCCTCATCCAGCAACACGAGATCGGGACGCTGGACGAGAACGCGTGCGATCGACAGCCGCTGCATTTCGCCGTTCGAAAGCGCGTGGTCCCAACGAACCGTTTCGTCAAGCCGATGCTGCAAGTTGGAGAGGCCGGCGCGGCGTAACGCTGCGGTATATTCTGTATCTTCGATCATGCCGGCGCCATTTGGATACCGCAACGCATTGCGCAGGGTCGTCGTCGGCACATAGGGCCGCTGCGGAACCACGAACAATGTCGTGTCGTGGACGCGTGTGATGGTGCCTTTGCCCCACGGCCAAAGACCTGCAATGGCACGTATCAGCGACGTCTTGCCGGAACCCGACATTCCCGAGACGATCACATGTTCGCCCGGCGACGCTGCAAATGACACATTGCGAACCAGGTCGCCGCCGGCCGGGTTGCATACCGATACGCTGCTCAGTCGCAAACCTGGCGAAGTGCCGTTGAGGTGTGTCAAACGCGGCGCAAGAACGTCGGCCGCCGCAAGCCGTGTATCGATCGCGTCGGCAGCATCGGTCAGTTCGATTATGCGGCGGGCGGAGGCGTACCAGTCCGCAATCTTGTTGTAGTTGTCGACGATCCACGAGATCGCCACTTGCACTTGCACGAAGGCCGCCGCCAACTGCATAACCTGACCGAGGGTCAAATCGCCGGACAAATATTTCGGCAGGGCAACGACCAGTGGAAAGATCGGCACCAAGGGTCCACTGGCGTTGGTGATCCAGGTCAAGTTGCCATGCTGGCGCACGATCGCGAGCCAACGTTTGACGTTGGTATCGTAAAGCGCGTTGGCAAAACGCTTCTCGTCCGTGGCGCCGCGTGACAGCGCAATGCTTTCGGCATTGTCGCGCACCCGCATCAGGGCAAAGCGAAAATGTCCCTCGGCTTCGTTCTTGCGGACGACCGACCCAACGAGCGGGCGCCCTACCCGCAGCATCAATCCCGACGCGATCACGCCGTAAAGAAGCGCGGCCATCACCATGTAGGCTGGTATTGTGAAGGCCGCGCCGCCGAGCGTGAAATTGAGCGAGCCACCAACGGACCACAATATCCCGATGAAAGCGCTGGCGCTGATCACCGCCAGAAACAGACCGATGCCGCAATCGACAAGCAGTTCCGTCGCCCAGCGGGTGTCGTCGGAGATGCGGTATTCGGGGTTCGCAGGCTCGGTGCGCAACAATCCCATATGGTAAAATCGCTGCCGGTCGATCCAGCGATCGACGAGCTCCCGCGTGACCCATTCACGCCATCGCACTTGCAAGGTTTCGCGCGAACGCACGATCCCGACGCCGATGGCGGCCATGGCAGCTACGATGAGCCCGAGCACCAAGATCGCCTGGCCCAGCACCGCGGCGTTCTTCGTTTCCAGCGCGTCGAAGAACCAGCGGTTCCAATGATTGAGCGCAAGCGTCGCGCCGATGCTGAGGCTGAGAAAAAGGACGAGAGCGAGCGTGATCGTCCAAGCGCGGCGGGCTTGTGTGCCTCGCCAAAATCCGCCGGACAACCGTGCGAACGCCATGATTACCCGGCGGTCGAGCGTCAGGGCTTGCGCCTCGTGATGGGTCGCATCGATCGTCGTCATTTGGCGTTACCCACTCCCGGCCAAGCTTCTGCATTGTTCAAATCATTATGAGCTGCCGAAGTCACGTGTGGATAAGTTTGTGAACGTGAAGCAGCCGTTTCGAGTTGAGGAACAGGATTTTCGCTGAACGGTCAATGAACGGAACGCTTAACGCCGCGCAATTCTTGGAGTGCGCCGATGACTGGCGAAAAGGTTAATTTTACTCGATGTCGGCCGGGACCAACGGCGATGGCTCGGAACAGCACGTTCGCCTGCAGAAGCTGGGCTGGTTGCTCATCGACACTTGCCAACCACCACGGGTGCCACACGTCGTTGATGACGACCCAGCCGCCCTCTGCACTGTCGCAGTCGATTTCGATCAAGGTGTTGGTGTAACGCACAAGTGAAACTTTGCCGGGGCGGCGCGCGACAGCCGATGGTTTTGTTTCCAGAAGGACGGTTGAAGCATAGTCGATCGCCGGCATGGCGCCATTCGAGAGCAGCGCGGCAAAATCCGCCTGCTGCGCGTTGGCCGGAAACATCACGCGAGGCAGCGCTCTAGGATTTTCGTAAATGTAGCCATCGGGCGTTCGCGTCAGCAGTTTCAGATCGCCGGTTTGGAGTACCTTGTCGATGTCCCCGACCGGCACTCCGGATACGATGTAACGAAGCCCCAAAAGGTCGGCCATCGGCGACTTGTAGGATGGCATCAATTTTGAGAACTTGCGTTGGCCGGCCGCCCCGGAGCTGTCGCCCGCCCCCGTCGCTTCCGAATAAAGTCTGAGCCGAACAGGATTGTAGCCGAGCGTTTGTTCCAACCCATGTGTGAGGCTCGCATTTGGCCAATGGAACCCGAGGCCAACCAGCTCGATCCGGTCGCGGCGGTCGGGCGATGACGGTTCGCGAAGTTTGTGCCGGACGAATGCCAGGGTCTGATTGCCAGAGTTCGGCTCCAAAATCTCGAGTTCCTTGGGGTCCATGGCGGATGCCCCATTCGGTCCATTGTTCCAGGCGACATCGATGATTGTCAGCCCGATGAGCAACAGGGCTGCCGCAACCGGGCGTACCGTCTTCAACATGTCCGCAGCATAAAGCGCGATTGCCCCGGCAGTGATCCAGCCGGCAGCAAAAATTATCGGCTCGATCGCGCGCCCTAAGCGGTCGAGGAGTAACGCTGCAACGATCGCAAACAGGAAGGCAGCCGCTATCCCTGCGAGCTCGGCACCCCTTTGCCAAAATTTGGGCTCAGGCAGCGTCCAGGTGAAAAGCCGATGGGTGACGTAGCCTGCCAGGATGCTCGCGAACCCGCCCATCAGGAACACCGCATCGGCTGGTCTGCGGTACAATTTTACGCCCGGCAATAGCTCGTAGAACACCCGAAACACCGGTGTGTATCCGCCGAGCGCATAGAGCGTCACCAGAAGCGCTGCGAGTGTGAAATAACGCACCTCCCGATCCCACAACACGCCGCGCATCAGGCCCGCGATCAGCAACAGAATTGGGATCGCGCCGAGATACAACTGTCCGACATTTTGCGCGGTATAGAGCCCAGTGCCGAGCCACGTGAAGCTTGGCGGTCCCCAATATTTCTCCATCTCGCCGGCGGCACCGAAAAGTTGCGGGATCACCGCTGTCACGAACTGTGCCGGATGCAGCGAGCCTGCCGCCGCTCCGGGATAATCGATCGCGGGGCGGTTCGATTGGCCGGCGAGCAACAGTGTCAGGATCAGCGGCACCGCGACCAAGGCGAGGCCACCGACAAGTCCTGTGCCGAGCGGCTTGATGCTTCGCCTCAGCTCATTGCGAAAGTTATTGGCCGTTGAGAGGTGCCACGCCACGTAACCGATCAGAGCATAGACACACAGTAGCCCGACCTGATCGCGCCCAAGTACGATGAAAGCCGTCATAATCCCGGCGCCGAGTCCCCAAGCAGCGCTTCGCCGATCGAGCCCCCGCTTTAGAAATAACAAGGCTAAGGGGAGATACGCTAGGCTCAGCACCTGGCCGAAATGCTGTAATCGCCACGCCATCGCCGCGCCAAAGCAGAAGCCGATGGCCGCAATTACCGCGCCGGCCCAATGCCAGCCGAGATCGCGCAGCAGCCACAGGATGCCGAAGCCGCTCGCGAGCACCATCATCAGCACGGTGGTATCGATCGCCCGCAAGCTAGGCGCGGCGTTGACCAGGGCGAGGATCAAAAACGGCGGCGAGAAGATCAGCGATTGAGGATCGGCGATCTGCGGGTGGCCGGCAAATGCGAACGGGTTCCAAAATGGGCTTTCACCGCGCGCGATGCTCGATGCCAGAAACTGCACTTGCGGGGCAAACTGCGCTTTCGCGTCCCAAGGTATTGTCACCGAACCTGTCAGCCATGGCCACTCAAACACCACCCAGCAGATGGCAAACAGGACTGCAACCGGGAGATACGGCCACGGCGATGCGGCATCGTCCAAGCCGATCAGAATCTCCGATCGAGGTGACCTTGGCCGTCCCGCGTCAACCTGAAAATTCGTCCAGCCTCGTCTGTCGCCACTACCATCCACGTTCGCAATCCCTTCGTGCCGAGACGGCTGTATAGCATCGCGATCCAGTGTGGCTAATCCCTGACACATGCACTAAACGGCCTGGGTACCTCATTTGCCAAGCGTCCGGGGGGTTGATGCAAACTGAGTTGTCTACCGCCAACGATCCATTCGCCGCGATCCTCAATGCGCGCGCTGACCGGCCATTTGTCGTGGCCCAACTTGGCCAGTCACTCGATGGGCGCATTGCCACGACAACCGGCGAAAGCCGCTGGATCAACCGTGATGCTGCCCTCGATCATCTGCATAAGTTGCGAGGTGCCGTCGATGCCGTCGTCGTTGGTATCGGCACTGTCGTTGCTGACGATCCGCTCCTCAATGTTCGCCGCGTTGCTGGCCGTCATCCGGCGCGGGTGGTGATCGACCCGACCGGGCGCATGCCGCTCGATTGTAAGTGCCTGATCGACGATGGCATCCGCCGCCTGGTCGTTCGCAATGCCGACGGGCCTGAAGCGCCAGCCGGTGTCGAAACGGTGCGGGTGTCCGGTCAGGATGAACCGATGTCGCCCGTGGCAATCGTCGAGGCACTTTTTGCGGTGGGCCTGAAACGACTGCTGATCGAGGGTGGAGCGTGGACCGTGTCGTCCTTCATCGATGCCGATGTTGTCGACCGCCTTCACGTACTCGTCGCCCCAATGATACTGGGTTCGGGCAAAACCGGGCTGCAGTTGAATCCAATCGCGCGCCTCGCTGAAGCCCGGCGGCCGAAGACACACGTCCATATACTTGCCGACGGTGACGTATTATTCGACTGTGACCTGCGACAAAATCTTGGAGCGTGAAACATGCCAGATCCCGGCAAGAAAATGAACGGCAACGGCAGTAATGTTTTGCGCATGGCACCGCGCGCTTACGCGCCGATGGCACGCACTTTTCACTGGGTCACGGTCGGGCTCGTCGCGCTCATGTATCCCGTCGGTCTCTACATGACCTATCGCGGTAACGAGCTCAACATCTGGGATGACACGACGAACGCATTGTATAGCGCCCATAAAATGACGGGATTTCTGGTGCTGATGCTCGTCATTGCGCGGCTGGTCTATCGGCTGCAAAACGGCGCGCCGCCCGACGAGCCGACGATCGAGCCGTGGCAGCGGTTCGCTTCGCACATTACGCATTGGTCGCTTTACGGCTTGTTGATCGCGGTGCCAGTGATGGGCTGGATCAGTGTTTCGCTCTACGGTGCGCGCGATATCTTCGGACTGTTCAGTTTGCCGGCGCTGTGGACCGTAAATCAGGAAGCCTCGAAAACCGCCTTCCTGATTCACAACATTCTCGGCAAGGTGATGCTGACGCTGATCGCGGTGCATATTGCAGCCGCCCTGTTCCATCACTTCATTCGCAAGGACGGCGTACTTCGTCGCATGCTGCCGACGAAGGTATGAGTGACGCGCGACCCATGGCCGGGATCTTTACGTCTCGAGGTCAGGCACCGGTGTTTCAACGCGACATGCCAACATTATCGGTGACATCCTCGGGCGATGTCTCGGCACTTACCGGGGCATCGTTCCGGCGACCGATTGCGCCGTAACTCATGCATTCGAGGTTATGCGCTATGGGTCCGGGATCCGGTCTCGGCCACTGCCGATCCCAGCCCCGAGGAAGACAAGTATGGGTTGCGATACCCACTCCCTACTTCTGCATCGCCTTGCGCTTCCACAGATCCCAGGGGCGCGCATGGATCATCTCGTTGACTTTGTCGGCCTTGGCGCCTTCCTCGGTGGTGAGGAAATTGATGTCGGCACCGAGTGACATGGCTTGCAGTTGCATGCGGGCGTTCACTTCCGTGTAGACGGCGCGGAAGACGGCGAGCGGGATCGTCGGCGCGGTAATCACGTTACCGTGCCCGCGCATCAGCACCACGGGCTTATCGCCGAGTGTCGCTGCCAATTTTTTGCCGATATCGGAACTGCTGACCAGCATGTCGGTCATGCCGAACGCCTGGCGGATCTCGAAAATCGGCACGCCCGAGGCGAGGAAGGCCGAGTTGTGGAACATCGCCCGCATTGGCACTTTGCTCACCGTGAACGGGATGACGCCGGGCGAGTGGCTATGCACGACCGCCATTACATCGGGCCGTGCGCGATACACCTCGGCGTGGATAAATCGTTCGAGGAACAGCGTACGCCCGTTGGCATCGATGCCCTTACCGTCGAGATCATGCACGATGATGTCGGCGCTCGTCACCAATGCCGGCGCTAACGAACGCGACATCAAAAAGCGGGTCGGATCTTTGGGATGCCGCACGCTGACATGGCCGAAGCCATCGAGCACGCCTTGATCAACGAGAATGCGGCCGGCGGCGACCAAGTCTTCGATGAGCGCGGGATCGGCCGGGCTAGCGGAAGCAGCGGTTGCCGGCGTCGATGCGGTGGGCGGAGCCGTGGCCGGTGCTGGCGTGGTCTGCGCGGACGCGGGAGGCGGCGCCAAAACGGCGCTCAAGGCCAACAGGCAAATCGAGATCGATCGGGTGAGGCGCTGCATCGTTTCACTCCCAAATGCTGCGATTATTCGCAGTCCAAATTGCGGCTTGCAATGTGTAGCATGGCATTAGCGAGCATCGAATATCCAGCGACGTGTCCCTGTAATCGGTGATCTGTCGCGGCTATCACCGAATTGGCGGGTTTAATCCGCCTTCAATTTCTGCCCTAAGCGGCCGGCCAGGTCATGGATATATTGCCAGGCGACGCGGCCCGAGCGGCCACCACGCGTCATGCTCCATTCGAGCGCCTCGCGAACAAGAAGGTCGTCGGCGAGGTTGAGCTCGTGGTGGGCCGCATACCCCCGCACCATGTCGAGGTAATCGTCCTGGGTGCCGTTGTGGAATCCGAGCCAAAGTCCGAAGCGGTCGGACAGCGAAACCTTTTCTTCGATCGCTTCGGAGGGGTTGATCGCCGTCGAGCGCTCGTTGTCGACCATGTCGCGCGGCATCAAGTGGCGGCGATTTGAGGTGGCGTAGAAGATCACGTTTTCCGGCCGGCCTTCGATGCCACCTTCGAGCACAGCTTTCAGCGACTTGTAGCTGGTGTCGTCGTGATCGAACGAGAGGTCGTCGCAGAATACGATGAAGCGATGATGGCTTGCCCGGATGTGGCCGAGGCAATGCGGCAGGGTGTCAATATCCTCGCGATGGATCTCGACGAGTTTCAGGTCGTGTGCTGCCTTATTCTTGGAACGAACACGCCCGACCTCGGCGTGTGCGGCCTTTACCAGCGATGACTTGCCCATGCCGCGTGCACCCCACAGCAGCGCGTTGTTGGCGGGTAGCCCTTGCGCGAACCGCCGGGTGTTGTCGAGCAACTGTTCGGCCGCGCGATCGACGCCTTTCAGCAGCGACAACGGCACCCGGTTGATGTGCGGCACAGCGAGAAACCCCTCCGGCTGGGCCTGCCACACGAATGCCTCCGCAGCATCGAAATCTGGTGCTGCCGGTATTGCCGGTGCAAGTCGTTCGAGTGCAGTTGCAATGCGGACGAGCAGATCGTGGTCAGTAGGGTTGGTCATGGGGTCGCGGGTCCGTCTCGCCGGTGTTGGGAAGATTGCCGGCTGCTATAGCCGAGACCGCGGCCCGCGTCAGCTTGTGAAATGCGGTATTGTCGAGCGGACGTCGCGTTGCGAAAGATCGCGGCAGTCGAAGGCTGGGTGGTGTCGTGCGGGGGATTGCGGTATCAGGGCGGCAGCCACATGTGGAACCTGAACCTCACACCCCGAGTCGCCCATGACCTCCCCGACTATGCCAGCCTGCTTGAATGCGGCCATCGTGCCGGTGACACCGTTTCAACAGAACTGCACACTGATCTGGGATGAGGCCACGAAGGTCGGCGCCGTCGTCGACCCGGGCGGCGATGTGCCCGACATTCTGGCGGCGATCAAACAGGTCGGCATGAAGGTCGAGAAGATCATCCTTACCCACGGGCACCTGGATCACGTCGGCGGCGCTGCCGAATTGAAAGCCGCGCTCGGCAATGTTCCGATCGAAGGTCCGCACAAAGCCGACGAGCCGCTGATGCTCAATGTCGAAAAGCAGGCCGCAACCTACGGCGTCGGCGGCACCATGAAGAATGCCACGTCGGATCGCTGGTTGGTCGAGGGCGACACCGTCACGGTTGCTGGCCAGGTTTTCGAGATCTTGCACTGCCCCGGTCACTCACCAGGCTCAGTCGTGCTGTTCAATCGCGCGCAACGGTTCGCACTGGTCGGCGACGTACTGTTCCAGGGTTCGGTCGGCCGCACCGATTTGCCCGGCGGCAGCACGGAGCAGCTGATCCACGCGATCAAGACCAAGCTGCTGCCGCTCGGCGACGATGTGACATTCATCTGCGGTCACGGGCCGGCGAGCACGATTGGCGACGAACGCCGATCGAACCCCTACATCGCGTGAGCGGTGGCACGCACCAGATCTCGCGGTCGATCGCCAAGATCCGAGCTTCGCGCATCGCTGTATCCTGCCACACAACCGTGACATCGTGCAGCTAGCTGGCTAACATCGCCCGATACGTCGCGGATGGCACCGGAGACGGGCGGAGGTGAATGGGATGGCGTTCGGTTGGCGGCGGGTGGCGGTCTCGGTCGTAGCGGCGCTCTTGATGTGCAGCGTTCTGCCGAATGAAGGAGAGGCGCGCGCGATCAAGTGGGCCCGTGCCGGTGACGCGCTGACGCTCGATCCGCATGCCCAAAACGAGGGCCCGACCCATGTGCTCGGCCACCAGATCTACGAGCCGCTGATCCTGCGCGACGCCCAGGGCAAGCAGGTGCCGACACTGGCGGAAAGCTGGGCGATTACGGCCGATCCGCTGGTTTGGGAATTCAAGCTTCGCAAGGGGGTGGTGTTTCACGACGGCAGCCCGTTCACCGTCGACGATGTGATCTACTCTTTCGACCGCGCCCGCCAGCCGACATCGGACATGAAGGCGTTGTTGATTTCGGTCGACACCATGACGCGCGTCGATAATCTGACGCTGCGCATCAAAACCAAAGGCCCAAACCCGACGTTCCCCTCGAACCTCAACAATCTCTTGATCATGAGCCGGGCGTGGACCGAGAAGAACCAGACCGGACGGGTGCAGAACTTCAAGGAAAACGAAGACACGTTCGCTTCGCGCAACGCCAACGGCACCGGTCCCTTCAGCTTGGTCACGCGCACGCCGGACGTAAGCACGGTGCTCAAACGCAATGACAAGTACTGGGGTATAGGCCTTATACCGCTCGATATCACCGAGATCACCTATCTCCCGATCAAGTCGGACGCGGCGCGCGTTGCGGCGTTGTTGTCGGGGGACGTCGATTTCGTGCAGGACGTACCGGTTCAGGACATCGAGAAATTGACTGCCGCGCCGAACATTCTCGTTAATGTCGGGCCGGAAAACCGCGCTATTTTTCTGGGTATGAACGTCGGCGACGCGGAACTCAAATCCGCTGATCCGAAGGGGCGCAACCCATTTGCCGATAAGCGCGTGCGGACCGCGATCAACATGACGGTCAATCGGGCAGTGATTCAGAAGACGACAATGCGTGGGCAGTCGTTGCCGACCGGCACCATCGTGCCCCCCGGCGTCAACGGTTATTCGAAGGCCCTCGATGTGATCCCGCCGCTCGACCCGGTGAAAGCGAAGGCTTTGATGCTCGAAGCGGGCTATTCCGATGGATTTTCGGTCACGCTCAACTGCTCGAATGATCGTTACATCAACGATGAAGCCATCTGCCAGGCGGTCGCCAGTCAGTTGGCCGCAATCGGCATCAGGGTGAACCTCGTCGCGCAGTCGAAAACCGTTTATTTCCCGCTGCTGCAAAAGACCCCGCCGGAAACCGACTTCTATTTGTTGGGCTGGGGTGTGCCGACCCTTGACAGTCAATACATTTTTGCCGCGCTCTATCATACGCGTGATCAAAAAGAAGGCGGCTGGAACGCGACGCGTTATTCGAACACCGAAATCGACAAGCAGATCGATGCGCTGAGCCAGGAGACCGACTTCACAAAACGCAATCAGGCGATCGCCCAGATTTGGAAAGTCGTGTCGGACGAGATGATCTATATCCCGATCCACATCCAGACGCTGGCCTACGCCATGAAATCCGATCTCGACATTCCAGTCGACCTGTCGAATGCGCCGAAGCTCAAGTTCGTCAAGGTGAAGAAGTAGGGGGTGTCTCAGTTTAAGGTCAGGTTGACCCGAAGAGGCCTTGAGCAAGTGCAGCATAAGGAGTGCATGTAGTTTACGCAGAGTGAGTCGACAGTCCATCAATCATATATGCCTGCGCCACAGCCGCCATGGCGTTACCAGCCACGAGTGTAGCAGAGCTCATTCCGCCTCACCTATGCCCACTCAACGCACTACGAAAGTCGAGCGGATCTTGTTTCGGAGGAGTTTTCCTGTACCCAAGCAGAGCCTGTTCACTAATGGTCCCGCGACTGACCTCGGCTACATTAACACGTGCGCAGCCAACAACGATCGGTCGCTGTCACGACAGTTGCGTAGCTCTCTGGGAGAAGTTCGAGCCCTATGCCGATCCGGAGTTCGAGGAGCTGGGCTTCGAAGTCATCTG
>JANLXZ010000073.1:0-4160 GCA_031365375.1 Hyphomicrobiaceae bacterium
GCGCAGGTCAAGATGAAGGATGTCCTGCGCGAGATGATGCCATTCTATATTCCGCTCGGCATCACGCTGCTTCTGCTGACCTACGTCCCCTGGATCACCACTGTCATTCCCAGGCTGATACTGGGAAACTAGGCCGGACGAGCAAAATCTTTCAACGACCGAGAGATCAGACAGACAAAGCCACGTAAGCCGGCGCGTCACCGAACCGAGTTCGGCGTAGCGTTCACAGATCGATCGCACTGTCTGGGCTTCGGGTTGGCTCACGATCAACTTGCGCTCCCTGACATCGTAGCCGAGCGGAACGGTCCCTCCCATCCACATCCCTTTCGCTTTCGAGGCCGCGATTTTATTGCGATTGCGTTCACCCCATTTGCTTCCAGTTACGCGATTGGCACCCGTCGAAATCGGGAGTTCAGTTGACGATGGTTGGCACCCTGCCGATGTTGTCGCTTGTCAATTGACCGGCGTAAGTCTCATCAGGCGGCCAGGGTTGCGGTCCTCAACGAGCCAGATCGCTCCGTCAGCCGCGACGGCGACATCGCGGATGCGCGCACCCATATCCCATCGCTCGGCCTCGTCGGCCTGGCCGTCAGGTCCGATTTTAACGCGTACCAACGTTTGGGCCCTCAAGCCACCGATCAGAGCGGAGCCCTGCCACTGCGGAAACATCGCGCCCTTATAGAAGGCGAGACCCGCCGGCGCGATGACCGGCGTCCAATATACAGCGGGAGCCCGAAATTCGGGCCTGGTTGCGTGCCTTGGAATCGGAGCGCCGCTATATTCGTCGCCATTGGAAACAAGGGGCCAGCCATAGTTTTGGCCCCGCTCTATGAAGTTCAGTTCGTCACCGCCGCGCGGCCCCATTTCGTGAAGCCAAAGACGGCCATCGGGGGCAAAGGCGAGACCATACGGATTGCGATGACCCGTAGTCCACGTCTGGGCCCGAACCCCGCGCTCGGCAGCAAGAGGATTGTCCGGGGGCGTTGAGCCATCGAGGTTGAGACGAAGAAGCTTGCCGCGAGCCTGACCAGGGTCTTGAGCACTGGCTGGTACCATGCGGTCGCCGACTGTCAGAAAGAGATGCGATCCCTGCGGGTCGAAGGCTATGATTCCACCGGGCTGGCCGCCTCCACCTCTCGGGGTCTGGCGCCAGATAACCGCGCGATCAACCAGTTGTGCGCCGTTGCCCGACAAGGCCAGTGTTGCGCGCGCCATCACCAGTGCGCTGCCGCCGTCACCGGGCTCAACGTAGCTGAAATAAAGCCGGGCGCTGTTCGCAAAGTCAGGTGCAATGGCGATGTGGAGCAGGCCGTTCTGGCCGGATGCGGCGACGGCAGGCACATTGCCGACCCGGGTCTTAGCCCCGTCTTGTGTGACAAGGAAGAGGTGGCCTGGCTTTTCGGTGACGAGCATCCGCCCATCGGGCAGGAATGCGAGTGCCCAGGGCGTATCGAATGCAGCGATCGCCTTCGCAATGAATGGGCGCGTGGTGCTCGCAGCGCGGCCACCAGCGTTGATGCTCTCGGCATGAGCGGCGGGGACGAGGATCAAAGCCGCTGCCAGCGCTGCCGATGCCAGAATTGTTTTGCTCCGAGCCATTTGCCATCCTTCTGTCAGCAATCATGCCGTAGCCGCCGCCACATCATCGACGCGCACGGCCACCACTTCACGGCCGAAAGCGGATATCGAGGCCCTGCGCTTGCCAACCAGCCTCGATAGCATCCAGATCAGCGTTGCCCGAGGGATTGGCCTTGGTGGGTGCCCAGCTTTTCCGAGACGACCAGTTGACGCGCCACAGATCAACGAGCCGTCGCAACTCGGAAAGCGGGTTTACATGATCGTCGACCCTGAGATCGAGATCGGGGAAGTCCTCTGTAGTCGTGATCATCATGGCCGCCGATTGCCGTCCGCGCCGATCGCCGCCCGCCAATTCGCCAGCATCTAGTGCCATCAACAAGCGTTCGGGTAAATCGAGTGAGGCATTGGCGGTAAATTGGTCGAACGTCGCATCGATAACCTTCGGTCCGGCCAACATGTTGCCGGCGATGGAGACATAGGGTCCGTTACGATCGCCGCACCATTCAACGCAGTGTTTGCCAGTCCAGCTGGCCGTGCGGCCCTGGGCATCGACAACGTGCAGCTGGCGCAGATGACGCCCCTCATCGGGTATGAGTGCCGCCTCGATTGCGGCAGCAGGAGTAAGTCCGCGAGCCAAGCTGTCGAGCACGGCCGGGCCGAGATAGCGATTGGTCATCGACTGGGTTGAGACCGCGCCGACGCCCGCACGCACGTAAGGGCAGCTAGCACCGACGGCCAAAGCCCGCGTCGTGACGGCCACGGCGAAAGCGCCGGTAGCGGGGTCATGGGCGACGATGGACCAGGTCATTTCTTCTCGATGTTCCAAAGCGCGACGTTCGACGCGGGGAACACGCCGGTGATATTATTCCGATAGGCCGAGGGTTGCATGTATTGGCCTAAGTGGATGTGGGTTGGATATTCCGACATGCGGACTTGCGTCGCTACCGCGATGTCTTTCTGCTTTACCGGGTCCGTCTCGCGCGCGAAGGCATCCCGGAGCCGTTCGAGTTCAGCGTCGCATGGCCAGCCAAAAAGCGCCTTATCGCAAGTCGCGTTGAGAAAGTTGGTGCTCGGGGGATCAAGCACGTCGATCGAGCCCCAAGACGTGAGGAACGCGCTCCAGCCACCGGTCGAAGGCGGGTCTTTCTTGGTTCGTCGTGTAACCACCGTCTGCCAGTCCATCGATTGCAGATCGACCTTGAGGCCGGCTTTCTCCATCAACGTCTTGGCGACGGGAGCGAGATTCGACAGCGCCCCAATATCGGTCGATTGCATCAGCACGACCGGTGTGCCGTCGTAACCCGCTTCCCTGATGAGCGCACGCGCCTTGTCGAAGTTGCTTTCGAGTTTGTCCTCGAACCCCTTGGTGGTTTCGAGCCTGGAGCCGCAGGGGTAAATCGACTTGCAGGCGACGTAGTATTTGGAGTTGCCGACAGCCGCGTCCAAGAAATCGGCCTGGTTGAAGGCATAGGCCACGGCCTGACGGATCCTGGCGTTGTCGAATGGCTTATGCAGTACGTTGAAGCGGAGTGCGTACTGGCGACCCATGGGTGCGATCACCATCGTCGCAATGTTGGCGTCCTTAGTCAGCAAGGGCAACAAATCATGCGGCGGCGCCTCGACGAAATCGACCTCGCCGTTGAGCAAGGCGTTCACCTGAGTCTGCGGATCTGAGATCCAGATCCATTCGACGCGATCGACCTTCACTACCTTGCCACCGGAATAGCCTGACGGGGGCTCGGCACGTGGCTTGTACTTCTGGTTCTTGAGATAGACAGCCTTGACGCCCGGCCGCCATTCATCTTTCTGGAAAATGAAAGGCCCGGACCCGACCAACTCGGAAATCTGAGTATTGGGATCTGTCTCGGCTACGCGCTTCGGCATCATGAATGGCACGTTCGAAGACGCCTTGTCGAGCGTATCGATCACCAGCCCGTACGGTTCCTTCAGCTTCATGACGAACGTCTTCGCGTCGGTCGCTTCGAGCTTGTCCGTCACCTTGATCAATTTCTGACCGAGCCCGTCGCGCGCACTCCAGCGCCGGATCGAGGCAACGCAGTCATCGGCCGAGACAGGCTGACCATCGTGCCATTCGAGGCCATCACGCAGCTTGAATGTCCACGTCAACTTGTCTTCGCTGACACTCCAAGTGTCCACCATCTGCGGTTTGATCGCGAGCTGTTCGTCGATCGCAAACAGCGTGTCGTAGATCATGTGTCCGTGGTGGGTCGTGATCAGCGCCGTGGTCCATACCGGATCGATAATCTTCAGATCGGAATGCAGCGCGACTTTTAGTGTCGTCTCAGCGGCGGCTGGTTGATACGCAAATCCATGCGCAAAAATCAGGGCTACAGCGGCAACGCAGGTTGCGAGCAAGTCTTGTCGTGCTCGCCGTTGCTTTGAGATTTCCCTCACGTCTAACCTCACAGGTAAGAGCTCGTCCCGGGGTAACTCGTCGAATTGCTGGGTTACACACGCGCTGAGCTGCTTGAGCGCACAATCCAAGACGTCATTACACCCGAGAGCCTGGCTTCGGTCCCCATTCGAGGAGAGTCATTGCGTGCTGGGCAGGTTCTTCGAAT
>JANLXZ010000330.1:0-4374 GCA_031365375.1 Hyphomicrobiaceae bacterium
GTGAATGCTAGGTGAATGCTGGCCCAATTCAGTCATCAAAGCGATGACAAGTAACTCATTGAATTCGTGGCGCGCCCGAATGGATTCGAACCTCTGACCCCAGATTCGTAGGCAGAGACCACTTCAATGAAATCAATGGCCATTCTGACTCTTGTACCATTTTAGCCGGGATGAGTACTTAATCAGTTAGCAGTAAAGTCAGAATGCCCGACACTGGCTCATGTGCAGTCGGACTTGGCACTGGCGAAAACAGTGAACGAAAGGGCGTGGCCAAGAAGGACTCTACGAACCAATTCGTTCGATGCCGCACCATTCGGCTACGAACAGCGCCATTGTGCCGGTGACCCGTTTCAACGAAGCGAGACTTACCCGTTCGTCAAATCCATGGATGCGCTCTGAGATCGGGCCATAGCAGAGTGCAGGAATACGGTCGTAGAGCGCGAAAACGCGGGTATCGAGATAGCCTAGCGTTACAAAGCTCTTCAACTCTTTGCCGGTCGAGGCCATGTGGGCGCGAGCCAACACTGCTTCTGCTTCGGTGCCGGGAGGCTGTACGTAGCCCTCAGCATGGAATCCATTGAAGGTGACGTCCGGCGGGCTATTGGCCAGAAAGGAATCGGTGCGGGCAAAGGCGGCGATGCGGTCGCGAATTTCCTTCGCGGCGCTAGACGCGTTGGTGCCAGGATAAATGCCGATGCGACAATCGATTCGACACCAGCATGGCACGGAGGAAGCCCAGTCTCCCCCTTCAATCTTACCGATGTTCAGATTGATGGGATGGTCGACATCATCGAAGTATGGCCGTCCAGATTTGGCAGCGTTCCACTCGGATTCCAACTTACGCAGTTCGCCTACGACCCTATAGACTGCGTCGATTGCATTGGCACCGGCTGCCATTTCACGGACGTGGACGGGCACTCCCCGCACCTCGACTTCGAACCAGAGCACACCGACATTGGCGCGCACCAGCATCTCTTCCTCAGGCTCTGGAATGAGGACCGCATTGGTCCTATAACCGCGCAGGTGGGCCATCAATGCACCGTTGCCGGTTGCTTCCTCCTCCACGACTGACTGCACATAGACGGTAGCCGCCGGTTGTAGGCCGATGCGCTTCAAAGCGTCCAGACAGAATAAATTGGCGGCGTGGCCCGCCTTCATATCTGCACCGCCTCGGCCGTAGAGCCAATCACCCTCGATCACTGGATCGAAAGGGGGATGTGTCCACAAATTTTCTGGTCCTGTAGGCACCACATCGACATGCGCTTGCAGGGTTAGAGAACGACCTTTCTCCTCTTGTGGGTGGTGAATTCCTATGATGATTGGGGCATCAGAATGCATCTCTGAGAAACGCGCGCCGCCCGGATGAGCTTCGATCGCAACTCGGTCCATCGAAAAACGGTCTATGGCGAAACCTCGATCCCTTAGTGCGCGATACACAAAGTCTTGGCACGCGTGCTCCGCCCGACGAACTGAATGAAAGCGCACCAGCTCCTGGGTGAAGGCAATCTGTTCGGCGAAGCCAGTATCGACCGAGGCAAGAATCTTATCGCGAAGGGCGATATCAAGGGACATGCTGAGATCCGTCAATGATGTTCGATGCAATGGCCAACCTGCCTTTCGTAGCGTCGCTCGGTCAACACGCGTCATTGCCCACCGTTTTAAGCTGTGTCCGCTTCTTCGAGTGTCAGATAGACCTTATCGCCTAATTGTCTTTTGGGTCGGACGCGTTTTGATGATTTTAGACTGCCTATCAGGTAGATGTGGACCTTCAAACGCGTCCCGACGAGCCGCGACGGTACGGTGTATAGCACGCCGCGCCTAAACCGCCCGGCTGGCTTCCGTTTATTGACTATCGGAGTGATTGATCACGCCAGGTCGTTGGGAAGGCCCGTTGCAAGGCTTCCCATCGGCTGCGCGCCAGTCAGTCCCGACGGGGATTGGGCCATTGCTGGAGTACTCGACCGCCGCGCCATTACATCTGATACGTTAATTGGCTCTACGAAACCCAGCAACATTCTGGAGTTGTCATGACTGAGCACGATCACGTTCAAGGGACGGCCCCGCCTGCAGAATTGATTTTTCCCGCAACGAGGACCGAATACGTCAACTTGGTGGCTCACTACTACCGTGGCGAGATGGGCCGAATGACCAGTTGGCGTGATAGGGTCGACCGAACGAGCAACTGGGCAATCACCGTTGTTGCCGCCATGTTGTCGGTATCGTTGTCGACACCCAATGCGCACCATGGTGTCCTCGTGTTTGCCGCCGTCCTCGTCATGCTGCTTCTCGCCATCGAGTCTCGCCGATATCGTTTCTTCGACGTTTACAGGGGCCGAGTACGGAGGCTGGAGCGCAATTATTTCGCCTCGGTCTTCGCGCCCGCCGGCGCTTCGGAGCATGATTGGATGCAGACAACAGCCGAAGATCTGCGGCGTCCTGTGTTTTCTATCAGTCTGGCGGAGGCGATGTCGCGTCGCCTTCGCCGTAACTACTTCTGGATGTTTTTTTTACTTTTGGTGACTTGGCTGCTAAAGACAACTTCGGCCAATCTTCAAACAAACGGACGAGAAGCTGAGTTCGTGCATTCGGCGAGTGAGTGGCTCGGCAATGCGGCGCTCGGTCCATTACCGGGGTGGGTCGTGGTTGCGTTAGTAGCGGCTTTCTATGTTTGGATCACGTATGCCACCTTCCGCCACGCTCGGGCAGAGGGGGAGCTCGCGTATGGCGACGTACACGTCTGATCGCCGTACTGGACGTGCTGCTGCCCCGGCACAGCAGCGTGCTGCCGATTACCATCAGTCTGTACGAGGCCGATCAGCGGAGTTCTTCGACATCGTCACTCTTATGAGCCGGATCGGCTTCACGGGAAACGGTTCATCCAAACCGCCTTTGGCTTGGTCTGCTGGTCGACCGGTGAAGCCCTCAGCCGGAATAATAAGAGGCTTGCAAGTAGGTTGAAGTTCGCCGACTTTCTCAAGCAAAGTGGAGGTCCCGTACATCAGAGCTCCCAGTCGTGGCTCATTGCGGTTCCGGAGCCTGCCTGTTTTTCGCGAGCCAAGCGCATCGGACTTGGTCTTGGCCGCGATCTGCCAAGCCTCGGCTTAGGCGGCGGGGGTTTTCTCGCGGATTTCAGCCTAGACTGCATCCAGCCGTTCCTGCTCGTGTTCGTTTACGGCAGGCTTGGAGAGCGGCAACGATCGGACGACGGATGTGCCATCTGTTTTCTGCGTACGGATCTTAGCCTGTCGGCCGATGAACTCCTTTTCCTGCAGTTTCTCGATCAACGCGGCTAACCCTTGTTTGTCACCCGCTGTTACGATCAGCCAGATGTTCTTGCCTGAGGTCCAATCGGCTGGGCTCAACTTCACTGCTCCGGCATCGAGCAGCCTATCGACCGCGTCGGACACGCAAGCCCATAGGACGAGCGCTGATGGGAATATCGGCCCTGACGCTGCACCGCTTTGAGAAAAAGCAACGCGGCATTGACCGGCGAGCAAAGCGGGCAAAAGAAGCCACTCGAGATCGCCGACGGGCATATCTCGAAGTTTAGGAGTGCGCATCATTACGGCGATCGCGTGAGCAAAATCTTCGGTGAACCGCTGCTTTCTCGCTGCCGCTAGCCGCAGCGCAACTGATGGAGCAGGCGATTGGCGAACCAAGACCAATGCACCAAAGCTTCGTTCAATTCACGGCACTGTTCTTAGCTCAAGCAACCAACACAGAGCTCTCGCTGATGCAGCAGCTCGGCATTGTTGGCATTCTGCTGCTCACATCAAAAGGGGCAGCAGGCGTCACCGGCTCTGGCTTCATAGTGCTTGCGGCAACACTCGCGACAGTTGGAACTATTCCTGTTGCATCGATCGCATTGATCCTGGGCGTCGACCGCTTCATGTCGGAAGCCCGTGCGCTGACCAACCTCATAGGAAACGGCGTTGCAACGGTGGTCGTGTCTCGCTGGGAAGGTGCACTCGATCTTGATCGTATGCTAGCTCACTTGGATCAGGAAACCGTCGACGAAGCCGAAAATCCTGAACAGGTTTTAGTAGAGGAAGAGATCAAGGCCGCTGGCCCTCTCAAGCCGGCGAGGATCTAGCAACCGATCGCAACCAACGAACCGCTTCAGAATGTATGTACAAGATCGACGACGTCGCGGCTGCCGTCCGCGATGCAATTGCACGCGGTGCCGTCGGCTTCGATGCCGTGAAGCATCTGGTGCTGTGCCGTATCGAGCGCCGCCCGCCACGGCTCGATATGACGAGCCTTGGACTGGCGATGCGCCGCCCGGGTGAAGGATGGATGCATTGACGCCCCGAAGTACGTGTCTCGCTACCCGCCAAAATCGTTACGATCGACGACAGATGGCTTCCTTCGCGC
>JANLXZ010000341.1:0-8975 GCA_031365375.1 Hyphomicrobiaceae bacterium
CTTTCGGAAACAGATCCGAAATCGGCATGAATGCCGAGCCGATAATGCCAAACGCATGCTCGATGCCGTGCATCTGCAGGACCTTTACGAAGGCCTCTTCCGTCGTCATTTTCATTCGTATCTCCCTTTCGAATTCTTCAATGTTTCCGACATTGGTGATGTCTGTCATCTTGATTGTAACAGATATGCGTCGCCTTTGATGGGTCGAGCGAAACCACTAAGTCAAGGATGCCACCACTAATTTCGACATCTGGCGTGCGTAAGGCAGGGGGCAGCTCGAGATCTGGTTCCCTCATGCGACCTTATGGATCGGTAATAAAAAAGGGAGCAGCGCTGTACGAAGCGGGGCGCGCGCTCAAGTATCTGTTCGATCATCCGAAGGGGCAGATGACCGTGTGGGCCCAGCGATTGGCGGCCATTGCGGAGCAGCACGCTTGAGTTGGCAATCCCGTTCGAAACCGCTCGCCAACAGTTGCGTCGTTCCCGCGGCTGCTGTAGCCGACGCGGTCGAGGGAATGATGGCATACTGGGTCTACATCGTCGAATGCGCCGACGGCACGTACTACACGGGCATCGCGACGGATGTGCAGCGTCGCCTTACCGAGCACAACGGCGCCAATGGCAAAGGTGCGCGTTACACCTCGGCACGGCGGCCGGTGACCCTGATTTATGAGGCTCCATGCGAGACTAGGTCCGAGGCGCTGAAGGCAGAGATCCGCATCAAGCGCCTCAATCGTCGCGACAAAGAATTGTTGATTGCGCGCCCGCGTGACTTGAAAGCGATTGAAGCATGAGGGCGGCAGAACAATTCGATGCCATCGTCCTCGGTGCGGGTGCCGCAGGCCTGATGTGTGCGCTGACGGCTGGACAACGTGGTCGCAAAGTTCTTTTACTGGAGCACACTGAAAAAGCCGGCGCCAAGATATTGATCTCGGGTGGTGGGCGCTGCAATTTCACCAATCTCGATGTCGCACCGACCCGCTTCCTCTCGGATAATCCGCATTTCTGCACGTCGGCCTTGCGGCGGTACACGCAATCAGACTTCATCGCGCTCGTGCAGCGGCACGGCATCGCCTATCACGAGAAGACGCTCGGGCAATTGTTCTGCGATGGCTCAGCGCGGGCGATTGTTGCGATGCTTGAAGCCGAGTGCAAAGTTGGCGGCGTCGACATTCGCGTTCGTCATTCGATTACCGACGTCTCGCACAATGGGGAGTTCCGCGTCGCAACGAACGCTGGAGCATTTACCGCGCCGTCGTTGGTACTGGCGACCGGGGGCCTCTCCATCCCGAAGATGGGGGCAACCGGTTTTGCCTATGACGTTGCTCGTCGCTTCGGCCTACGGCTGACCGCGACGCTGCCGGGGCTGGTACCGTTCAAAGGGGCGTCGCTCGCGAACGAAGTTGACGTTGGTCTTGCCGGCGTCGCGTTGGAGGCGGTCGCATCGTTTGATAAACACAGCTTTCGCGAGAACATTCTTTTTACGCATCGCGGGCTGTCGGGACCTGCAATCCTGCAGATCTCGTCCTATTGGCGCCGGGGCGAAGCCTTCAATCTCGATCTGCTGCCAGATCGCAATGCCTTGGCGTATTTCATCGAGCGCAAACGTGCGCGACCGAGAGCTGCCGCACAAACCGTGTTGGCTGAAATCATGCCCGCCCGTCTCGCCCAGGCGATCGCGGCAGATCATCTGCCGCCGGCTGAAATGGCAAACATTCCTGATCGGATATTCGCTGACCTCGCAGCGCGGATCAAGCGCTGGCCTGTCACTCCTTCGGGTACGGAAGGGTACGCCAAAGCCGAAGTCACGGTCGGCGGCATCGACACCCGTGACCTTTCGTCTAAAACAATGGAAGCCCGGATGGTGCCCGGTCTTTATGCGATCGGCGAAGCGGTCGATGTCACTGGTTGGCTCGGCGGCTATAATTTCCAATGGGCTTGGGCGAGCGGTTGGTCAGCGGGGCAGGCGATATGAGACCGCGGACGCAATAATGGAGAGCTTTTGATGCGGCCTGCCGGGCGCGGACCACTGGAGTCCTTGTACTTTGATTATCCAACCTTCATCGCCCCTCGCGTCGCCGAACTGGACGGCGTGAATAAGCGCCATCGCGTGGCTATTGTCGGCGCCGGACCGATTGGAATGACGGCCGCGCTGACGCTCGCCAAGTACGGCATCCCCTCAGTGCTGCTCGACTGTAAGAACACGTTCAACGATGGTTCGCGTGCGACCTGCATCTCACGATCGAGCATGCAGATCTTCGATCAGCTGGACGCGGTTCAGCCGTTCGTGGACAAGTCGTTAGGCTGGCGCCATGGCAGCACATTCTATCGTGGTCAACTGGTCTACCGATTGGAGATGCCGCATGGGGACAACGACAAATTTCTGCCGATGTATAATCTGCAGCAGCAGTACGTCGAGCAGTACCTTTATGACGCGGTCGAACGGAGTCCGCTGATCGATATGCGCTGGTCAAGCGAGGCGACCGCTATCGATGCGCGCAGCGACGGCGTGACCCTCCAGATCGCATCTCCAATCGGCGATTACGCACTCGAAAGCGAGTATGTACTCGCGACCGACGGCGCGCGCAGTGCCGTTCGCGGCTTCATGGGGCTGCGGCTCGCCGGCGATAATTACGAAGGCAAATACGTGATCGCCGACGTTCGCATGGAGCACGACTATCCGACCGAACGCCGCGCCTTCTTCGACCCGGCTTCTAACCCGGGCGGTACCATTCTCATTCACAAGCAGCCCGGCAATATCTGGCGCATCGACTATCAATTGAGGCCTGGCGAAAGCGAAGACGAGGCAATTGCAGAAGCGACAATTCGTGCGCGGGTCGGCGCCATCATTACAGAGATCGGGCACACCAGCGGCTGGGATCTGGAGTGGTGGAGCATTTATTCGGCAAATACCCTTTGTCTCGATGACTACGTGCACGGCCGTGTGATCTTTGCCGGAGACAGCGCGCACATCGTCCCGATCTTCGGCGTGCGCGGTCTGAATAACGGCTTGGCAGATGCGCACAACATCGGCTGGAAGCTTGGCTATGTGCTCAACGGTGACGCCGACGCGCGCATTCTCGCGAGCTACACGCCCGAGCGGCGGGGTGCAACGCTCGATGTATTCGCCAATGCTTCGAAAAGCACGCGTTTCATGACACCGCCCACGCGCGGGTGGAAAATTATGCGAGATGCGGCGTTGTCACTGAGCCTGCGGCACGATTTCGCCAAGCGGTTCGCAGATCCGCGGCAGATGACGCCTTACACCTACGCCGATAGCCCACTGACCCCATTCGCCGATCAGGATCGCGAGTTTGCCGGCGGCCCGCGAAGCGGCGCTGCCTGCATAAATGTGAAGATGGCCGATGGTCGATATCTACTCGACCATTCGGGTGCGGGGTTTACGGCACTGATGTTCGCCGGCGGCGCACTGGAGCTGGAACTATACGAGCTTGGTGCATCGCTGAAAAAACTGGACCCGCTATTCACAGCCTTGGTTATCGGACCGACAGCGGCGGCTGGAGATTGCATTTCCGATAATGGCGAGGGGATCGCCAAAGCGTTCGATGCGGCGCCTGGTACGGTCTACTTGCTTCGACCGGATCTGCACGTCGCTGGTCGCTGGCGGCGAGGCGATTCCACCGGGATCATCGCTGCGATGAAAATCTGCCTCGGAGCAATGCCGGCATGAAACCAACATCGTTTGATCGGCTTGAAAAAGCCTATGATGCGTTGGCCCAGGTGATCGATCGCGTCGGACCGCAGGCCGAAACCATGTTCCTCGCCAAACTCGCGCTCACCCTGGCGCATCGGCTGAATGATGACGAAGTGTTCGCCGAATGCATCGTGATTGCATCGCAAGACCTGGAGAATTCCGACTGACGCTTTCGAGGGTCTCAGGCGCCGTCATTGACGCATGGGCTGCGGGGGATACACTGACACCAACACTATAAAAAATTGCCACTCATGGAGCGCCCGATGAAAAAGCCGACCGCCACGCAAATCAAGAAGCTTCGCTCGCGCCAGTGGTTCGATAACCCAGATAATCCGGACATGACGGCGCTCTATCTCGAGCGAACAATGAACTTCGGACTGACGCTGGAAGAGTTGCAATCGGGTCGCCCGATAATAGGCATCGCACAGACCGGTTCCGATATCTCGCCCTGCAACCGGCATCATATTTTCCTGGCCGACCGCGTGCGCGATGGCATTCGCGAAGCGGGCGGCATTCCGTTCGAATTCCCGGTGCATCCGATGCAGGAGACCTGCAAGCGGCCGACAGCATCGCTCGATCGCAACCTCACTTATCTGTCGCTGGTCGAGATCGCTTATGGCTATCCTCTCGACGGACTGGTGCTGACAACCGGTTGTGACAAGACCACGCCGGCGCTCTTGATGGGCGCGGCCACCGTCGACATCCCCGCCATCGTTCTGTCGGGCGGTCCCATGCTCAACGGCTGGCACAAGGGCGAACGGACCGGGTCCGGCACCATCGTGTGGAAAGCGCGCGAGCAGATGGCTAAAGGTGAGATCGACTACAAGGGGTTTCTCGAACTCGTCGCCTCGTCCGCTCCGTCCGCCGGCCATTGCAACACGATGGGCACGGCCTCGACCATGAACTCGCTTGCGGAAGCGCTCGGCATGAGCTTGCCCGGCTGTGCGGCAATCCCTGCCCCCTATCGCGAACGGCAACAGATGGCCTACGAGACTGGCCGTCGCATCGTCGATATGGTGTGGGAAGATTTGCGCCCGTCAAAAATCCTGACCAGCGCGGCTTTCGAAAATGCCATCGTCGTCAATTCCGCGATCGGCGGCTCGACCAACGCGCCGATCCACTTGAACGCGATCGCAGCTCACATCGGCGTCGAACTCACTTGCGATGATTGGGAGCGCGTCGGCTACGACATACCGCTGCTCGTCAACATGCAACCGGCCGGCGAATATCTGGGGGAGGAATATCATCGTGCCGGCGGCGTGCCAGCGGTCGTTGCAGAACTGATCGCGCGAGGCAAGATCGATGGCGATGCGATCACCGTCAACGGCCGTTCGCTGATCGAGAACTGCAAGGGCAAGTTTTCCGACGATCGCAAGGTCATAAAGACCTACGATGCGCCGATGAAGGCGCAGTCGGGGTTCCTCAACTTCAAAGGCAATCTGTTCGACAGCGCCATCATGAAGACCTCCGTCATCACCGACGAATTCCGCCGCCGCTACCTGTCGAACCCGAAAGATCCGATGGCATTCGAGGGTCGCGCAATCGTGTTCGATGGGCCAGAGGATTATCATAAACGCATCGACGACCCGAAACTCGAGATCGACGAACACTGCGTGCTGTTCATGCGCGGCGTCGGCCCGATCGGTTATCCGGGCGCTGCCGAAGTCGTGAACATGCGCGCGCCGGACTATCTTTTGAAGAAGGGCGTCTCGGCACTCGCTTGCATCGGTGACGGTCGTCAGTCTGGCACATCGGGATCGCCGTCGATTTTGAATGCCTCGCCAGAAGCAGCGTCCGGTGGCAATCTTGCTTTGCTCAAAACCGGCGACAGGGTCCGCATCGATTTGGGTAAGCGGTCGGCCAACATTCTGATCTCGGATGCCGAACTCGATAAGCGGCGTGCAGCGCTCAAGGCGGCTGGCGGCTACAAGTATCCCGATCATCAAACGCCGTGGCAGGAGATCCAACGCGGCATGGTTGACGAGCTATCGAACGGCATGGTCTTGAAGCCCGCCGTCAAATATCAGCGCATCGCCGAAACCAACGGCGTGCCGCGCGATAATCATTGAGGTTTTTTTGCGTTGATGGCCCCATCCGACATCGCTTCGCGAAGCCGGCCGGATGGGGCGCGAAACGAGTGCCATCAGCCGCTAAAAAAAAGAGCTCATCATGACCGATGCAACTCACGGCGTCGTCCCGCTCAGCACCCTGAAATCGATGAGTGGGCTCGACTTCCTGCAAGCAATGATCGATGGCCGATTGCCGCGCGCGCCCATGGGCGCCACGCTCAACTTCGCGCCGGTCGCGGTATCGAAAGGCTTCTTCGCATTTGAGGGCATACCGGGGCCGGACCATTACAATCCTATTGGCACGGTGCACGGTGGTTATGCAGCGACCATGCTCGATAGCTGCATGGGCTGCGCGGTGCAGTCGACGCTGGCACAAGGTTTCGGCTACACCACGCTGGAATTCAAGATCAACCTGTTGCGCGCGATTACTTCAGATACCGGCGTGGTGCGCGCGGAAGGCACCATCGTCTCGTCGGGCCGCCGCGTGGCAACGGCCGACGGAAAGCTTGTCGATGGCAAAGGTCGCCTGCTCGCCACCGGCACGACGACCTGCCTGATAATGGAGCTGTAATCCGGCCCGAACATCACCCTTGCACAAGCGGCGGTTGTGCCGGTTGCTGCTTCTGTCATCATGCTCGTAAAATACGGCATAGGGAGACGAATGGTGGCTGCTCAATCTCGACAGATGACGCTCATCGGCTTTCTGCAGGCGCAGAATTGCTCGAACTACGTCGGTTCATGGCGGCATCCGGCGACCGCGCCAGACTTTCTCTCGCCCGCCTATTACCAGCGCATCGCCCGCACCCTGGAGGCAGGTTGCTTCGACCTCGCGTTTTTCGACGATCGTCTCGCCATGCCGGACATCTTGGGTGACGATTATCGCGCCGCTGTCGAAAACGGCGTCCGTGTCGTCAAGATGGACCCGACGACGATCCTGACGATGATGGGGGCCGCCACCGAAAAGCTCGGTCTGGGTTCGACCTACTCGACAACCTATTATGAGCCGTTCCACGTCGCGCGCGTGTTCCAAACCATGGACTTGATGCTCGGTGGCCGGGTCGCCTGGAACGTCGTAACCTCGCTCAACCACAGTGAAGCCCGCAACTTCAGCCAGACCGAACATCCCGAGCATGATCTGCGCTATGATCGCGCCGACGAGTTCATGGAAGTCGTGCACGGCCATTGGGATAGCTGGGAACCGGATGCGATCGTCGCCGACCGCGAAACCGGACAGTTCGCTGACGCCAATAAAGTTCACAGGCTCGAATTTGAAGGCAAATGGTTCCGCTCACGCGGACCATTCACGGTTCCGCGCAGCGCGCAGGGGCGTCCCGTGATCATTCAAGCGGGTCAATCTGGGCGCGGCCTGAGGTTCGCGTCGCGTTGGGGCGAATTGGTATTCGCTGTTTATCCGAACCTCGAAGTTGGCCGCAAAGTTTACGCTGCTTTCAAGGATCAGGTCGCGAAGGCTGGCCGCGAACCCTCAGACGTCAAGGTCGCGCCGGCGGTCTACGTCATTCCAGGCGAAACCCGCGCTATTGCCGAGGCCAAGATGGAAGTCATCGACAAGCTCGCCAAACCGGTCGATGCGCTCTCGTTGCTTTCGGAAGTCCTGAACTTCGATTTCGCCTCGAAGAAAATGGACGCTGCCTTCACCGACGACGAATTGAAATCGATCAGCGGCCTGCAGGCGATCCGCGATCGCGTGGTCATTGCGTCGGGCAAGAAAAACCCGACGATCCGCGATTTTGTCGAGGTATCGAACCGCGGCACGATCCGGGAGTTTCCGTTGTTCGTCGGCAGCGTTAAGGACATCGCAGATAAGATGGAAGAGTGGTTCACGAACGAAGCCTGCGACGGTTTTGTCGTGGCGGGCACGCATCTGCCAGGTTCATACGAAGACTTTACGAGACTTGTCGTACCCGAACTTCAGCGCCGTGGTTTGTTCCGCAAGGGCTACACCGGCAACACCCTGCGCGATCATCTTGGCTTGCAAAAGTCGACAATCGGCGACTGGAAAGCGAAGGTCTGATGCGCCGAAGTCCACGCTTCCGCCCTCGATTCGGAGATTTGTGTGCCGTTTAAGCAGTCACCCAATTCAGCGTCCACGATAAGCGCTGCCGCGTTCCGTCACAGTATGCGGCAGCTGGCTGGCGCCGTGACAGTAATTGCGACTGGCAGCGCTGGCGTTCGATTCGGATTGACGGCGACTGCGATATGCTCGTTGTCGGATGACCCGCCGACACTCCTCGCGTGTGTCAATCGCTCGGCGAGTGCGCATGATGTGATACAAAAAAATCGCGCCTTCACCGTCAACCTTTTATCGGGTGACCAGGCGGCGGTCGCCGGCCGCTTTGCCGGTCGTGCTGGCCTTAAGGGTGAAGCCCGTTTTGAAGGTGCAACGTGGATCACGTTGTCGACGGGCGCGCCAATACTGCAAGATGCGCTCGCCGCTTTTGATTGCCGGGTGACGCAGGAGCATGTGTTCGCGACGCATACGATTTTCATTGGTCAGGTGGTCGCGGCGGTCGCGCGCGAGAATGCCGATCCGTTGATCTATATTCGGGGCACGTTCCGGACGCTTGAACCCGAGTAACGATCGCCAATCGGCCAACAAAGCCAAATTGTCCATTATCGTCGAAACATGCCATTGCAGGCAGGCTCGAGCTCGACTATGGTCCGCGCGCGCGACCAGCCCTATTGAGGTTGGAAACGAGCATGGGGCGTCGCCAAGTGGTAAGGCAGTGGATTTTGATTCCACCATTCGGAGGTTCGAGTCCTCCCGCCCCAGCCAGCTAACTCATTGAAAACATTGCATATTACTGGTCTCTGTGTGCGCCCTAATAAGGTCGTGTTTTCCGGGGGTTAGCGTTCAGTCAATCGCAGCACTAGCAAACGGAGACGCGGATCGCGGCATTATTGCGGGAGGTTGCGCGAAACGTCTCTGTGGGCGATTTTCGGGGAAGGCGGTGCGGGTTATTGCCGGGGACTTTCGGAGCGGCGGCTCAGACGAAGCGGAGAAACTCGCCCTGGCGGGACCAGTCGAGCGGCAGGTCTCTTGACAGCTGCAGCAGACTCTTGACGCTGAGTCCCACCGGTTGCCGCCCGGCCAAGATCGCATCGACGATGTGCGGCGCGAGATAGGACAGCCGCATAAGTGAGGTCATCCGCCCCTTGCTCTTGCCAAGGCG
>JANLXZ010000402.1:0-12363 GCA_031365375.1 Hyphomicrobiaceae bacterium
AACGACGTCATGTCGAAAATAGCGACCGACTCGCGGGCGGCCTTCTGTTCGGCATTGGCCCATGGGAACCAGTTTTGACGGTCCCAGGCGTAGGCAATCGCGCGGGTTTCCCCGGCCGGCGCGAACACATTCGGCCGCTCCCAACCCATCTTCGAGCCCCAGATCGCGCCCTTCGCATCGAGGCGGTCGTACAGCGGCGAGCGCCGGAATGGACGGGCGGTCTCCAATTCACGGTTCGGCCATGGCATCATGTAGTGTAGCCCGAGGACTTCCGCGACGCGGTCTTTCATCCAACGGCCGTTGGTGTTGAACGTCGCGAACCGGCGAATGTCGACCGGCCAAAGATCGAGCTGCGGCTCGCCTGAGACGATCCATTCGGCGAGCGCCTTGCCGGCCCCACCTGCGCTGGCAATGCCCATCGAGTTGAAGCCGCCTGCAACGAACAACCCTTTAACGGTCGGTGCTTCACCCATGATGTAGTTGTTGTCGGCCGTGAAACTTTCCGGGCCGTTCATGAACGTTTTTACTTCGGCGGTCTCGAGTGCCGGAACGCGATGGATCGCGTTTTGCATGAGGATTTCGAACTGCTCCCAGTCGTCGGGCAGCATGCCGAATTCGAAATCTTCGGGCACGTCGGTAAGCCAGGGTTTGGCCTTGGGTTCGAAGCCCCCCATCAGCAACCCGCCGACTTCTTCCTTGAAATAGATGTAGCCATCGGGGTCGCGTAGGCAGGGCAGGTCGGGGTTTACGCCCGGAATGCGCGCGGTGACGATGTACATGTGCTCGCACGCGTGCAGCGGCACCGCAACGCCGATGCGCTCGGCCAACTGTCGCGACCATTGTCCGCCGGCGATGACCACGACGTCGGCAGTGATCGTGTGATTGCCGATTGCCACTCCGGTCGCCCGCCCGTTCTTGACGGCGATTTCGGTGACGCGTGTCTTCTCGAATATCTTTGCATCGCGATTGCGCGCACCTTTGGCGAGCGCTTGAGTGATGTCGGCTGGGTTGGCTTTACCGTCGCCGGGCAACCATACCGCGCCAACGAGATCGTCGGTCTTCATGATCGGCCATTTGCCGCCAGCCTCAGAGGGAGACAATTCATCGCAAACGATGCCCTGCGCTTTGGCGGACGCCGCGACCCGGCGCAACAGCGTTAGACGATCGGGTGTGCGGGCAACGGTAAGCGAGCCGCATTGCTTCCAGCCCGTTGCTTGGCCGGTCTCCGCTTCCAAACTGGCGTAGAGCTCAGTTGAGTAGCGGATCAGTTTCGTCATGCTCGAATGACCGCGCAATTGCCCGACGAGACCTGCCGCGTGCCACGTCGTACCACCCGAGAGCCGGCCCTGCTCCAGCAGCACAACGTCAGACCAGCCGAGCTTCGTCAGGTGATAGGCGATCGAACATCCAGCGATGCCGCCGCCGACGATCACCGCACGGGCATGGTCTGGAAGGCGGGGTAGAGCGGTATCGATCATGAGGTCTCTCGCGCGCGGTTTATCGAGGCTTCAATCTTTCTTGTCAAAGTCCTTGATGATGTAGCGGTGAATGTTTTCCGCCTTGATCCGAGCCTCACTCAGCGCCCAGCTGCGCACCGAGATGCCGGCCTCGTGCACGGTGTCCGGCGAGCCCGAAACGAGAGGGTGCCACCATTCGAGCCCGCGCCCCTCCTCGACGCGCCGATAGCCGCAGCTCGACGGCAGCCAATCGAGCGAACGCACTTTCTCTGGGTCGATGGCGATGCAGTCGGGAACTTCACGATGGCGGTTCGCATAATCCGCGCACCGGCAGGTGCCCACATCGAGCAGGCGGCAAGACAAGCGCGTGAGGTGAATCTCGTCGGTATCCTCGTCCTGCAGTTTGACCAGGCAGCAGCGACCACAGCCGTCGCAAAGGCTTTCCCATTCCGAGCGGGTCATCTGTTCGAGTGTTTTGTGTTCCCAAAACGGAACATCCGTGCCCTTTGCGCCTTCAACCACTCTGTTCGTCCTCGCATTACCGCCGCACTCAGGTGTAAATTAGAGCTGGCCTTCTGTCTTCGCGATTCTTCCACCTACGCGTAGAGTTGAGCTCGCGATCAGAGTAGATGGAGCACGTGCACTTGAAGGAATGGTTTCGAAAGCACAGCGACAAGTTCCAGGCAAGCAACTGGATGCGACTCGATTCGTTGATCGACTCGTCGCTGTCTGGAACCTGGGAGCGCATCAAGGACGCTTTCAATGCCGCATCGAGCTTCGGAATGCGGTTCCGGGTCTCGGGCTGGCAGCGCGTGTTCACCGAAATTGGTTCCGAGGCGATGACACTCGGCGTTGGCGGATTGCTGGTTCTTTATATGTTGGCGTTGCCCGCGTTCCTGGAAGTGGACGAGGACAAATATCTTACGCCCGGCAAATACTCGGTCAAGTTCCTCGACGCGCGCGGCAACGAAATCGGTAAGCGCGGCATCAACCTCAACGATGCGATCCCGCTGGACGAGATCCCCGAGGTGCTGATCCGCGCGACGATGGCAACCGAGGATCGACGCTTTTATGATCACTTCGGTATCGACTTCATTGGCACGCTGCGCGCGCTGGTCGCCAACGTCAATGCGGGTGAGACAGTGCAGGGCGGATCCACGCTCACACAACAGTTGGCCAAGAACCTGTTCTTGTCATCCGAGCGCTCTTTGCAGCGCAAGATCAAGGAAGTGTTCATGTCATTCTGGCTGGAAAGCCGTCTGACGAAGCGTGATATCCTCAAGCTCTACCTCGATCGTGCCTACATGGGTGGCGGCACGTTCGGCGTCGAAGCGGCGGCGCAATTTTACTTCGGCAAGTCGGTGCGCGAGGTGAACATGGCAGAAGCGGCAATGATGGCCGGCCTGTTCAAGGCGCCGACCAAGTATGCGCCGCACGCAAACTTGCCAGCTGCCAGGGCGCGCGCCAACGACGTGCTTTCAAACCTCGTCGAGGCCGGTTTTTATACGTCGGGGCAAATCCACAACGCGCGTCTCAACCCGGCCAAGGTAATCGAAACCCGCAATACCGCGAGCCCGGACTGGTTCCTCGATTTTGCTTACGAGGAAATACAACGCGTGATGGAAGGCAAGGGCCAGTTTGTCCTCACTGCACGCACCACGGTCGATTTGTCACTACAGCAGGCGGCGGATAATGCTCTGCAATCAACGATCAGACTTGATGGCAAGGCCAGTCGCGTCAAATCCGGTGCTCTCATCTCGATGGAGCCTGACGGCGCGGTCAAAGCATTGGTCGGTGGGCTCGATTACGGCGAGAGCCAATTCAACAGAGCGACGCATGCCCGGCGCCAACCCGGATCATCGTTCAAACTCTATGTCTACGCCACGGCGCTGGAGAACGGTTACACATCGAAGTCGATTGTCAGTGACAGCACGGCAGGGTGCGGCAACTGGTCTCCGAAAAACTATAATGGCAGCGGCGGCACCGGACGTTCGATTGCGATCGGGGATGCGTTCAAGACATCCCTAAATACCACGGCCGTCGATCTGTCGCTTAAGGCGGGGCGCGACAAAGTCGTGGAGATGACGCAACGGCTCGGCGTCGACGGCGTGAAGAAGACGTGCTCGATGGCGCTGGGTGACACCGGGATCACGCCGATCCAGCACACCGGCGCCTATGCGGCATTCGCGAATGGTGGAAAGCTTGCAAAACCGTACGCCGTTCTCGAAGTGTTCAATGCAAAGGGTGATCTTCTGTACAGTCGCGAGCGCGACGAACCGGAGGCCCCTCGTGTATTACGGCCACGCGTCGTCGAACAGATGAACCAGCTGATGCAACTCGTTGTGACCGATGGCACGGGCAAGAAGGCCGCTCTGGATTTCACCCATGCCGTCGGCAAGACCGGTACGAGTTCCAGTTATCGCGATGCTTGGTTTCTCGGCTTTACCGGATCGCTCGTTACCGGGGTATGGCTCGGCAACGACGACTATACACGCATGGACAAGATAACCGGTGGCAGCTTGCCGGCCGCAACTTGGGCGGGTTTTATGTCGGTCGCCCATCCCAACAAGGATATTCCGACCATTCCGGGTTTGACAGCGCACCCAGCACAGGTTGCTGAAAAACAGCGGCTTGCCGAGGTGCGACGGCTCGAACCCGCCAGTTCAACCGCTTCGGGTGATGGTCAGTCGCGTCGCAGCATCAGCATCATGCCGGATTCAACGCGCGATGCTTTGAAAAAGCTCAGCGTCGCACTTCGCAAAGCGGGCGCGGTTGTGCCCGAAACGGGACCGACGCCTGCCGGTGCGAAACCGTCTTCCACGCCAGATCGACGGGCCGAAGTACCGCGCAGCTTCGGCCAACCTTCTTCTTCATCAAGTTTAGGCCGTCTGGGACCGGGTGGGCGTCCCTGAGATGACGATCGAAAGCATTAAACAATTGCCCCGGCCGAAAGTGCAGCGATTCGGGATTTCTGTTGGGCTTCGGAGCCTTGTCATCAGTGCGATTGATGCGGCTCTCAACGTTGGCGTTTTCGTTGCGATAGCGCTGGGTTTCGGCATCTGGTCGAGTTGGGTGCTGGTCGATCGCGGCTCCGGCTTGACCACGCGAACGAGTGGCGCCTGGGTCATGTGGCTGGCAGCAGGCCGGCCGGACGCGGATCCCTATACGCGCGCCCATTTTGCACGCACAGGTAGCCTGCCACTGAGTTCGACGGCAATTCACACCTGGGAAGCCCGTGTCGATGACGAAGGCCAGAAACTTCATTCGTCGTGCGAGTACGCCTTACAAGGCGACGGGCTCGAAGGTGACTGGTGGAGCCTGACGGTGTTTGATGAAAAGGGTAAGCTCATCGCCAACGCGGCAGAGCGCTATTCCTACACGGCGCGGACGATCGCGCTCGGTGCTGACGGCAGTTACATCGTAACTTTGGCGCGCGATGCGAGGCCCGGCAACTGGCTTCCGACCGGAGGTGCGGGCCGACTGGTGTTGGCGCTGACACGCGCCGCGTCACGGCCGAATTCAACGACGGGCGAGCCGGATGCGGTGACCCGTGGTCTACCGGCGATCCGCCGCATTGCTTGTCGATAGGGCGCGAGTTTATGCAAATCGACCCCAAACCACGTTATTATCCCCGGCTACGCTTGCGCACCCTTGGCTTAGCTTTGATCGGCGCGGGCATCGCCCATATTTGTATGACGTTTACGTGGCCTTACGTTTCATCCGCCGATGCAGTGTTGCGTTTAGCAGCGGCGCTACCGCCGAACGTCATGCGACTATTGCCGCCAACCACGCCCAAATCTCAAATCATAGCCTTCCAGGGCCCCGATTTGCGGTATGCCGCTTGCCGCGTCAATGTTGCGGAGGCAGCCTACGTAGTGCGCGCCACGTTGCCGGAGGCTGGCTGGACGTTCTCTGTACACAATGGAGCGGGCGACAGCGTTTATGTCGTCACCGGGCAAGATCAAAAACGGACCGATATTGCCGTTTTGTTGTTGCCGCCGGGTGATCAATTCGTCGGGGTTTTGCCGGAGGCAAGGCTTGCGGCCGGCTTGGCACAGGTTTCGATGCCCGGTTCCGAGGGGATAGTGCTGATCCGCGCACCCGACATGGGCGTTGCCTATCAAGCCCAGATAACGGCCGAGCTTTCGAAGGCGACTTGCACGCCCAAGCGATCGTAACGCGACTGGTTTTTTCTGCGCCTACTCGGCTATGTCGAGCCGGTCGCGCAGCTTGCCTCTGCTTGGTGCTGGAGCGGTCTGCGCGTGAAGTTCGCTCCATCGCTCATAGCGCACACCTGGAAAAAGGATGATCTCGGCTCGGTGTGCCGTTTTAATCCGTGCCGGCTGATGGACGGACTGACCGTTCGTTCGCCGAACCACGTCAAGAATTCTATGAATGGTCGCCATGTTCTCCTAGGTCCCCGTAAAATCCCTGCCGCAATCTGATCGACCGTTTTCCGACAAGGGGTCTAAGCGATCCTCTAATGCGATTCCAAAAGGATTTGAAAGCAACGCATAATGACGGCACGTGAAATTACAGAGGCTAGTGCTTCGGTTAACAAACCGTTAACGTCTTTGTTCCGCTCTGCAACTTGTGCTCTGTGTACGACGCAAACGATTGTGCAGTGGCGTCTCGGGCACGGGATTTTACATCCAGTCATCGAGGAAATGCCGGCCTTGCCGGTCTTCTACTTCGATGATCCACAGGTCGGGATCGAACTCCGCCTGGCGAGCCAGATAGGCTTCGACGTCGGCGTCGGATGACTTTGCTGCATCAAGATGCAGCGACCACTGACGATCGGTTTGGCCTTCGTCGAATCCTGCCGGCGCTGGCCCGTACAAACTGGCGTGACCGTCAAGATGGGCAATCTTGATGAAAATGGCGCCGGCATCATCATCGCCATGACGAACGACCATGGCCGGCACCCCCGTTACCGCGCAGCGGCGCACATAGGCTTTGACCCAGATTTCGGCCTTCAATCGCATGTGGCGGGACTAGCCTTTGTTGCGTGAGCCCACAAGAGCCCTATCGCGGGGCTGGGGAGCGTCCCGCAGCGGTAAGACGACCGAGGCGGCTGACAAGAGGGCCGGAGATCCTGCCGCTTTGGGTCATGTTTTGATCCATCTCGAATTCGCGGATGGCCCGCTCCGTGTCCTCGTTGCTGCGGCCGGTTACCTTGCCGGCATTGTAGCCAAGCGCCGATAACGATTGCTGCACGGTACGCACGAGTTGCTCGCTGCGTTGGCGCTTTTCCTTGGGGAGTGCCTGCCACTGCGCGGAGATTTGCGCGGTCGTCGCCTTCGAAACGCCAAGCACGATCGTCTTCATGACCGCTTCGGTTGCCTCTCCTGTTGGAGCCAATCCGTGATCGTGCTCCCAGGCCATGATTGCGGCGCGCGTGACGGTGCCCGCGACACCATCGGGCACGCCTGGTTCGTACCCGCGCGCCTGCAGTTCTCGCTGGATCGAAGCGACGATTTCCGGTGCATCGGTTGCGCCGCTAGAGATGTTTGTATCGGCGAGTGCAGGTTCGACGCCTTTCCGCGCGACGTCTTGCGACTTTTTCGGATCCGCTCGGACAATCGGCGCGATGGTCGGGGATACGGTGGGAGGGTTAACAACAAACGGTTGCGTGCTTGGCAGACGCGGTAGTGAATTAACGGAATCGGCTGGTTGATCGGCACTCAAACGGCGCGCGCGATCGGCATCGAGGCGCTGTTGGTTGCGTTCGTTCGTCGCCCGACTGCTGTTGGCGTTACCTTGAGACGCGGGGCCACCCTGCAGGAGCATGACATTTCCAGCAACGCCTGCGCTCAGCAGGACGAAGATGGAAACGGCATATCGCGCGTGGCTCGGCGTCATCCAGTCGCCTCCAGGATGGGGATTAGTTCCGCTGGGAGTATGGAGCGCGGCCGTAAAGAGGCTGTTAACTGCAATGTCGCGAACGCGAGTATGAAATGTAAAATTTGACCTAAATGCAGATTAAAGTGCATAGGGTGGCTAAACGCCACTTAAAGTTGTGTCGAGTAAGGTTATCGAGATGGCAGCTCCCGATGCTGCAACCGCTAACCATGGGACCCGACGTCGATGTTTCTCATACGCGCCGCATTCGGCCTCGCTGTTGTCGTCATGCTTTTACCGGCGGATGAAGCGCAGCAAGCGAAAGTCACAGGCCAAGCTGGATCCGTCGTCGAGCGGGCCGCATCGTTTTGCGAACGCAACGTCAACACCTGCGCAGCCGGTGCCGAGCTTTGGGCAACGTTTCTGAAGAAGGCCGAGTTTGGCGCAAAGCTCGCCGGCAACATGATCCAAGATTATATGAAGGGCGGCGCGCAATCTCGCGAGCACGGGCAGCTCAGTAGCGCGCCCAATCGCCAACTTCCATTTGAGGCGCCGTTGCAACCGGCGCCCGCGCGATCAATCGAGCCAAGTCGGGGCACCCTGGCACCGGGTGATCTAGCGCCAGCCTGGCGCGGCCGGATAACGCGGACCGGCGCTTGAAATCATCGCGTGGCGCAGGAAGCGCCGAGCCGCGAAAGAGCCGGCCTGGCACAGGTCAGATCTTGTGCGTGCGAATGAGTGACGTTAGGCCCTCTTGCTGAAACGGGGGGCGAAGGCCTATGTGGCAGCGGTGCATGGCGCAATCTGCCATGTCACTCCACCGGACGCTCAGACCATGCCGATCGATCACATCCGCTCCGACTTCGACATTCTCGACGAGTGGGAAGATCGCTACCGTTATGTGATGGAGCTTGGCCGCGCGATGGCGCCTTTCGACGAATCTCTGCGGACTGATGCCAATAAGGTGCGCGGTTGTGCGAGCCAAGTTTGGCTCGCCTCCAAGGTGGCGCCGAACGCATCCGGCGGCGACAGAACCCTGGTCCTGGCCGGCGATAGCGATGCACACCTCGTGCGAGGACTTGTCGCTATCATAATCGCCCTCTACGAGGGCCGACCATTGAAAGAGATCGCCACCCTTGATGCGGAGGCCGAGTTGGCGACGCTCGGTCTGCGCGAGCATCTCACCCCTCAACGATCCAACGGGCTGGCCTCGATGATTAAACGGATCCGGTCCGACGCCGCATCAGCTCTAGCTGCCGCTTGAACCGGCCCCGCCATTCATGGATGGCTTGTAGTCCGGCACGCCCCAGTGGCGAGGGCGTGTTGCGCAGTGTTCATATGCCACGTCCGGCGGAGGCAAAAGGCCATAATGGCGTGCCAAAGCATTCAACGCGATCGATAGCATAAAGTGCCCGGAGCGCTGCGGCATACCGTGCCGGCGTCCGGTCTCTTCGATGCCATGTTCGAAACAGCAGACGTCGTAAACCAAGCCTGCCATTTCCGGCGGGATCGCCGCGATCGCCGCTCGCACCCGTTGTGCGGCAGCGCTCGCAGCACTACTGCTGGTGCCCGAAAACCCGTGCGCACCGCGCTGTTCGTCCTTCGAACGCGAGATCGCGTCCCAATCGAATGTGGTGCGTGGCATCAGTCCGGAGCGGTGGAAATCCTCGCGCAACCTTTCCCCGGCATCAAAGGCCTCCTGCGACAAATAGGGATGGCCGTGCCGGTTGCGATGTTGACGAGCCCACGCCAAAGGGCTCTGCGGATCGACTGGCGGAGCGGCGACAATTATCGGAAGGGGATCGCAATTGCCGCTGATACCGCTGCTTGGCGACGGCCCGGCTTTCATCGCGCGTACGATTGCCCGTCCAGACGGCGCCAGAACGTAAATGCCGCATTCGATCTTAGTCAGCCAGCCGGCAGCATCGAGCGACGGGATCACGTTGCGATCGAGTTCAACCACGACGGTTGCCTTCCCGTGCCGATCAATACGCACTGCCGATCCGGAGTTGTCGGCGATCAGGCGCGCGCCGCGCTGCGCCAGGCCAACGAGGCAGCTGCGAACACCCTGATCGAGCGGGCAGCCGTCAGCGTCGACCGCGAGGTCTAGTTTGCGCATGGCATCCTCCGCGGGCCGGCGACGATTTTAACAACACGCTCCAAATGATCGATGGCGTGATCGAACGATCTGTCATCACGGCGCTGCTCCACGACGATACAGGCGTGGTGAACAGTTGTTCGATCGCGATCGAACAATCGTCCGGTTTCGGCCTTGGTGAGGCCGCACGCGACGTGAGACAGGTACATTGCGACCTGGCGAGCAAGTGCAATGCGCGCAACACCGCGACTTGGCTGCCGCAGTTGGACCTCATCTACATCGAAACCGGCGGCAACGGTGGTGTCGAGAAGTTCACGCAATTGGGCGTCGTTCATCACGTTGCGGTGCAGCCCGGTGCCATAGCCACTTTTACGGTAGTCGCGGCAACTGCGTGCCCGTCGACCCAAATCACTTTCGCAGTTTGTCATCGGTATCCTTGCTTCGAGCCAGCCAACCGGTGGGTCGCCCATGGCCAATGCAAGAACTGTACGTGTGCACAAGCGATCCACCTGGGCACAGAATACGGACAGTATGAACGGCGTGGATAACTTTCCAGCCGGCGGTGTCGGGCGGCAAACTTATCCACGCTGGGGCCGGTTGTGGGACACTCGGGGACCTAAAAACTGGAGCTCCCGATGCCCTTCTCACCCACACCCGCCCGTCAGGGTATCAGGTCGACATCATCCTGCCACCGCAATGCGGAATTGGGCCGGCTCGTGCCGCTATGGCCAAGCGAAATTGGCGATCTATCGATCGTTGGACGCCGCCGCATGTGTCGCCTGCTGATGTCCGCGCTGCGGCGTGAGCGGCAGCGCGGGATCGCCGGCCACTGGACCTACGACGTCAGTCGCCACGCGGCCCTGGCTCGGATGCTGCGATCTGAAACGGAGGCCTTGCGCCGTCTTGCTCCAAACACACCAAAGCCCGTAATAGCTACGGGCTTTGCGGCATCGTTTCCAAGTTTATAGTCCGGCGGCCAAAAAGGCGGCGGAATGCCCGATCGCTACTCGTCGCGACGCGTGCCCAGACCCATCTTCTTGGCGAGCGCTGAACGGGCGGCGGCATAATTCGGCGCAACCATCGGGTAGTCGTGCGGCAAACCCCATTTTTCGCGATATTCCTCCGGCGACAAATTGTAATGGGTGCGCAGGTGGCGCTTCAGAGATTTGAACTTCTTGCCGTCCTCCAAGCAGATAATGAATTCTGGCGTGACCGACTTTTTCACCGTGATTGCGGGCCGAAGTTCTTCCCGCTCGACAGGGTCTGCTCCACCGGCGGCGCGGGAAAGTGCGCTGTGAACGTCACCAATCAGGCCGGACACATCGCTGGCACTCACGGTATTATTGCTGACATACGCCGATACGATCTCGGCGGTAAGTTCGACAA
This sequence comes from Hyphomicrobiaceae bacterium, assembly GCA_031365375.1. GTDB lineage: Bacteria > Pseudomonadota > Alphaproteobacteria > Rhizobiales > Hyphomicrobiaceae > JAKFWF01. The sequence goes on from JANLXZ010000402.1 coordinate 10,783, forward strand.
GTTCGGTCTTGACCAAATCGTCCATGATGCAAGTCCTCGTATCAATGACCAATGCAGGCGCAAACTGCAGCTTTTTGTTAGGTCGATCTCAAGCACACCGCCGCTTCGACGGTAGTTTGCGCAAATTTATACAGGGAAAGACTGCATATCGCTTGAACACATCTGTGCTTGTCTTGGAACGCAAGCAACAACTGTTGTCAACTCGTTGCCGTCCAGAACTGATGATATCCCTAACGGAAACCTGAAGTTCGAGGCTGCTGCGACCTACGGCGCTAACGACTAACGACGCCACTTGCATTGCCCTATGGGCCACCATTCGCTACCTAACAACCATGAGCAAACCTCCGTCGAAGCCCGCCAAGATAGCATCCGCCCACGACCGCCGCGTGATCTCCGTCCGGGGCGCGCGCGAGCACAACCTCAAGAACATTGATATCGAGCTGCCGCGCGACAAGTTGATCGTGTTCACGGGGCTATCGGGGTCGGGCAAGTCCTCGCTCGCCTTCGACACCATTTACGCCGAAGGTCAGCGCCGCTACGTCGAGAGCCTGTCGGCCTACGCGCGGCAATTCCTCGAGATGATGCAGAAGCCCGATGTCGATCACATCGACGGGTTGTCGCCGGCGATCTCGATCGAGCAGAAGACGACCTCGAAAAACCCGCGTTCGACGGTTGGTACGGTCACCGAGATCTACGATTATCTGCGGCTGCTGTTTGCCCGCGTCGGCGTACCTTATTCACCAGCCACCGGATTGCCGATCGAGAGCCAAACCGTCACGCAGATGGTCGATCGTGTGATGGCCCTGCCTGAGGGCACGCGAGGCTATTTGCTGGCGCCGCTGTCACGCGGGCGCAAGGGTGAGTTTCGCAAAGAGCTGGCGGACCTGCAGAAGAAGGGCTTTCAGCGCGTCAAGATCAACGGCACCTTTTATGAAATTCCCGACGCGCCCAAGCTCGACAAGAAGTTCAAGCACGACATCGACGTCGTGGTCGATCGTATCGTCGTGCGTGGCGATTTGGCGTCCCGCCTCGCCGACAGTTTCGAGACGGCGCTGGGCCTCTCCGATGGTCTTTGTTACTTCGAGTATGCCGATAAAGTTTTGGTCTCTCCCTCTCCCCGTGCCACTTCACGGGGAGAGGGCAGAGGCCGGCCCGAGACGTTGAATGGTGATAAAGCGCGGTCCATTCCGGCCGAGGGGGAGGGGCGGCAACAAGCAAAGCTGCAAGCGGTTGCCCCTCACCCTAACCCTCTCCCCGTGAAGGACGGGGAGAGGGGCATATTGAAAAACAAGAACGAAACGCACGAGCGGATTACGTTTTCGGCACGCTTTGCTTGCCCCGTGTCCGGCTTCACGATCGACGAGATCGAGCCGCGGCTGTTCTCGTTCAACGCGCCAGCCGGCGCGTGCCCGAAGTGCGATGGCCTCGGAACGGAATTGCGCTTCGAGGCCGACCTCGTGGTGCCTGATACCGCGCGTTCGTTGCGTCAGGGTGCGATCGCGCCGTGGGCCAAGACCGGCGCCACGTCGCCCTACTATGAGCAGACGTTGCAGGCGATTGCGCGCCATTACAAGTTCGCGA
>JANLXZ010000413.1:0-6250 GCA_031365375.1 Hyphomicrobiaceae bacterium
GTTTCGCGGTTCATCACCGACGCCGGCGCGGTGAAAGGTGTGGTCGTCGATAGCGGTGCCGCGACCCGAAGTATCCAGGCAAAAAAAGGTGTCGTGCTGGCGGCCGGCGGCTATGGTCGTCACAAAACGCGCCGCGCCGGAATGTTGCATGAGCCGGTGCCACCGTTGAGTCCAGCGGCACCTGGCCACACCGGCGAGATGCAGGATCTGGCGCTCGCTCTCGGCGCGCGGTTCGGCGAAGGCAATCTCGACAACGCGTTCTGGTCACCGGTCTCGATCCGAACTCGGGCCGACGGCAGCACCGCCGTGTTTCCGCACTTCGTGTTGGACCGCAGCAAGCCGGGCACCGTGTGCGTCAACCAGGCGGGGCGACGCTTCGTCAACGAAAGTTCATCGTATCACGAGTTCGCTCGCGCCATGTTCGATAGCCATCGCACCACGCCGACGATCCCGTGTTTTATCATCACCGACAGTGTCGGTCTCAAGACGCACGGACTCGGCATGGTGCGCATGGGGACGCGTAAACTGGCGCCGTTTCTTGCCGATGGCTATCTGGTCGAAGGAGCGACCATCGCAGCACTTGGCGCGAAGTTGAGCATCGATCCGGAGGTGCTAGAGGCGACCATCGCCGGCATGAACGGCTACGCCCGCACCGGCATCGACACTGAGTTCGGGCGCGGCACGACTATCGACGACCACACCTTTCACCGCGCCGGTGTCGGTGATGAACCGCGAAACCGAGCTTTGCGTCAGAATTTCAACGCCGCGCTTTTCCAGCGACAACAGAAAGCGCCCGATCAACGCGTTGCCCATCACGAGCCGCGAACCGCGCGGACCCGACAAACGATCGACGCCATAACGGCCCAAAATTTTTGCTGCGTGCTTCAAAGATTTCAGCGAGTTCTTCAAGCCGAGCAGGTGGTTGATATCGGTGCGGTCAACCATCATGCCGCCGAACAACGTGAACTCGGGGATCGGCGGGCGCAGCTGTTTCAGCGAGCTTCCAAGCGCGCGGCCATCGAACGGCAAGGGCTCTAGCGCACGCCCTCGCATACTCGCACCATCGAATTGCTGCTCATAATCCGGGTGCGTTGCATAGGGGCGAAACTTGACGTCGGTGCTGGCTTCGAGCGTGGCGATCGCCTGCGGTCCGCTGCTCAGAAATGCTTCGCGCATGGTGGCAGATGAGCGGTTACCGACGGCGGCGTCGAGAAACTTTGTGACCTTCTCCAGGCTATCGTCGCTGGCGACCGACGCCGCATGATGCGAGTTCGGTATCCACACGGTGGCGGCCGACAACGCGCTGGTGCCGCCGACATACTCAGTGCGCTCGACCAGCAAAACTTTTTGGTTCTTGATCGCGGCGAACAGGGCGGCAGCCATACCGCCAGCACCCGCGCCGATGACGATCAGGTCGTAGGTGGAATTATCCGGAATGGCATCGAGGTGTCGGAACATGCGCTCTCCTCACGCGCGCGTGTCGGCATGCAGCAGAAAGTCGACCATCATCGACAGCGAAGCTTGAAACATATCGGTCCCCGTCGATGTACCACACCCAAGCCGGCGAGCGGCCTCGATCAACGGCGGCACCGCTGGAACAGTTACCACACAGCCAACGAACGTCGAAGGCGATAGCTTGGTCACGTCGATCGGCATCGCATCGCCGGGTTTCATGCCGGACGGCGTCGCATTGGCCACGAAATCGAAACCGGTGGGATCGGCCGATCCGATAACGATTGGGACATTTCTTACAGTCTTGAGACGATCAATCAGACTATCGCGGCGGACTGGGTCGGCGTCGTGAATGGCCAACTCGCGCACTCCGGCATCGAGTAGCGACAGAGCCATCGCCGACCCGGCGCCGCCTGCACCAACGAGCAGTGCCCGGCAGCCTTTCAACTCGAAGCCCTTGGCACGAACGCCGGCGACGAAGCCAACGCCATCGATCATGTCGCCGTGCCAAGTGCGATCGGTATTGCGGCGCATGTTGTTGACGACGCCAAGGAAACTCGCGCGGTCGGTGGTCGTTGCGCAGTGCTTGCAGCAGGAGAATTTGTGGGGCACGGTGACGACAATGCTATCGAGGTTCTTCAGCCGGTCGGCAACGCTGAGAAAGTCGGCGAGATCGGCGACATCGACTTGCACCGGAACCACAATCCCATCGTGACCGCGCTCAGAGAACATGCGCGTCATGCCAGCAGGTGATTTAACCTGCGCGATCGGATCGCCGACGATGACGTGCAGACGTGTCGCGCCCGTAAGATTCAGGTCCAAGGCAATCTCCCGTTCGAGCTCGAACGGAGATGTGTCGAATTCCTGCCTCACGGTCAACAATGTCGGTGATGGGACCTCAAGATTTGATCTGTGCTTTGCGCAAACTGCCGAGGACTTCGTCGAGCACCTGAACATCGCCGCCAATCCAACGATGGCCAGGCTTCATGGCGGGCAGCGATTTGCCTTGCAGCCGATCGGCGTTGTGCGCCGCGTACAGCTGGATCCAACCTGCGCCGGTGCTGTTGGTCAGCGGACGCTGCTGGGGCACCCGGGCGAGACGATCGAACATCGCCGGGTCGGCAAATCCAGCCATCGTCACATCGACGAGCCGATGCAGCGCGCCGTTGTTCAACGCATACCAGTCCTCGCCCTTGGCCCGGCCAAGCTCGGCCAGCACGACCAGCGGCATCACCGCGAACGCGTGATAGTGGATCGCCCTGCCGCCACGTTCGATCTCCAGCGGCAATGTGCCATCGGCCGCGATATTGCGTGCAGCGTCAGTCATGATGCCACGCGCAATTAGCCAGTGCTTGTCGCTGTCGGTCGCGAGCGCGGTCGCGCCTATAGCAAGGCCGAGCCAATACCAGTGATTGTTGCGCTTGTGTTTCGGGTCATCGAAGAACGCGCGCGAGGCGTCGGCAAAGCGCATCAGCCACGGCTCGATGATGCGACGCTGCTCAGGTGTCGCGAACGGTTTCACCTTGAGGTAGGCGAGAGCGACGCCAGCCAGATCCCACTTGCGTTGATATTCGGCCTGCGCCTGTGCCATGCGGCCGAGCCAAGCATCGCCAGCGGCCCACGCTGTGATCCAGCCGAGTGCGCATGTCGCCGCCTCTTTCTTCTCGACGAACCTCGTGCGGCGATGCGACTTGTCGGCATCATTCGTTACGTCGCGCAGAAACGCTGCCAGTGGCTCGACCGCGGTGTCGTGCAGAGCCTTCTGTTTTGGCTCGATAATGGAGCCCTTGGCGTCACCATAGAAGCGTGGGATGTCGAGATCTTTGACTGGAGCGGGCGGCGCCGGGCAAGCGGCTGCGGCCTGGCTCGCCACGAACGTCAACGCCGCCATTGCGACCGGCAGCGAAGTCCAGATTTGTCTCAACATATCAGCTTCCCCGCGTACCAATCCCGAATCGACAGCCGTCACGCCGGTCTAGCCGGTGTCAGCGTTCGGTTACAATGGGCGCGGGGACGGACGATAAAGGTATCCCCCGGTGCGATGGTGTCTGACCTTCCCGAAGGGTCAGACACCGACCTCATCAATGGTGTCGGCCCGGGACTAAAGCGTGGGTCGAACCTACCGGTTGCCTACGCCATCGTGGTCTTCAAATTCTCGTCGATTTTGTCGAGGAAGGCGGTGGTGGAGAGCCACTTCTGCTGATCACCGACGAGGAGGGCGAGGTCCTTGGTCATGAAGCCGGCCTCGACGGTATCGACGCAGACCTTCTCGAGGGTCAGGGCGAACTTCGCCAGCGCATCGTTGTTGTCGAGCTTGGCGCGGTGAGCGAGACCACGGGTCCAGGCGAAGATCGACGCGATCGAGTTGGTCGAGGTTTCCTTGCCCTTCTGGTGCTCGCGGTAGTGACGCGTCACGGTGCCATGAGCAGCTTCCGCTTCGACGGTCTTGCCATCGGGCGTCAACAGCACAGAGGTCATCAGGCCTAGCGAACCGAAGCCTTGCGCGACGATGTCCGACTGCACGTCGCCATCGTAGTTCTTGCAGGCCCAGATGTAGCCGCCCGACCACTTGAGGGCCGCCGCCACCATATCGTCGATCAAACGGTGCTCGTAGGTGAGCTTGCGCTTGTCGTATTCGGCCTTGAACTCGTTGTCGAAGATGGTCTGGAAGATTTCCATGAAGCGGCCGTCGTATTGCTTCAGGATGGTGTTCTTGGTCGACAGATACACCGGATAATTCTGCTGGAGGCCGTAGTTGAAGGTCGAGCGGGCGAAGTCGGTGATCGATTCGTCGAGGTTGTACATCGCCATGGCAACGCCGGAGCCCGGCGCCTTGAACACTTCGCGCTCGATGACCTTGCCGTCCGTGCCGACGAACTTGATCGACAGCGTACCGGCGGTCGGGAACTTAAAATCGGTCGCGCGGTATTGGTCGCCGTAGGCGTGGCGGCCAACGATGATCGGCTTGGTCCAGCCCGGCACGAGGCGCGGCACGTTCTTGCAGATAATGGGCGCGCGGAAAATAACGCCACCTAGGATGTTGCGGATCGTACCGTTGGGTGAACGCCACATTTCCTTGAGGCCGAATTCCTTCACGCGGCCTTCATCGGGCGTGATCGTCGCGCACTTGACGGCAACGCCGTGCTTCTTAGTGGCATTCGCTGAATCGATGGTGATCTGGTCGTTGGTGGCGTCGCGGCTCTGCACGCTCAGATCGTAATACTCGAGATTGAGATCGAGATAGGGGTGGATCAGCTTGTCCTTGATCAACTGCCAGATGATCCTGGTCATCTCGTCGCCGTCCATCTCGACGACCGTGCCGGCAACTTTAATTTTCTGCATGTTAGTGGCCCTTGGTTGGCTCTGATTTCTTGAAGAATGCAACAAGGGCCATGCTCCGGTAACCGAAACGCGGCCTCGATGCGTCAAATGAGTGCGGCGCACCATACTGACGCCCCGCGCACAAGGGAAGTGGGTGCCCCTTGCCCCTCGGTCTCTTTGTCAGGGTTTTGGACGGTCGCGAAATATTGAATTGCAATGCTCTTTGCTCGCAAGCCAAGATCGCGTGGAAGCTTTGGTGATCTGCGGTTAGGCAGCCATGGGCGCAAATTTGGCACAATCTCCTGCCTCCTGCACGCGTTGAACTAATTCCGCCACTTGAACCAATCCCCTTGCCGCAGAGCTGCAGGATCGGCTAGCTCTATCGGATCAAGAGCTGGGCGGCGCAAAACCGACACTGGCCAAAAGCGACGGCAAAGACACCGTACGCTTCGGAGGGATTAAGTTACAGGGAGATCCGTGGGTGCCCAGTGCTACCGCGCAGACGATGGTTGCAAACCAGAACGAGGGCATTTCCGGCTCATTTCATGACGCCGTGCCTAGCGCTGCGACTGCGAAACCGATCTTGCAGATCGACGACCTGCACGTGCATTTTGAAACGCAAGCGGGAACTGTACGCGCGGTCGAGGGGGTCACCTACTCGGTGAACGCCGGCGAGATCGTGGCCATCGTCGGCGAAAGCGGATCGGGCAAGTCGGTCTCGGCTTTGACGGTGATGCGACTGCTGCCGCCAAATACATCACGCATCGTGCAAGGTCGCATCCTCTTTCAAGGGCGTAACGTGCTCGATCTCGACGACGAGGCCATGCGGAAAATTCGCGGCCGCGACATCGCCATGATCTTCCAGGAGCCGATGACCTCGCTGAACCCGGTGCTTACCATCGGTTTGCAGCTGATCGAGCCGCTGTTCATTCATTTGAATATGAGCGCTGCGGAAGCAAAAGCCCGCGCGATCGAATTGCTGACACTCGTCGGCATCACGGATCCGGCAAGCCGGCTTGACCAGTATCCACACCAATTATCCGGTGGTATGCGCCAACGCGTGATGATTGCAATTGGGCTTGCCTGTGATCCAAAGCTGCTGATCGCGGACGAGCCGACGACGGCACTCGATGTCACGATCCAGGCGCAAATCCTGGAGCTGATGAAGGATTTGTCGCGACGTCTTGGCATCGCCGTCGTGGTCATCACCCATAACCTCGGCATCGTCGCTCGATACGCTGACCGTGTGAACGTCATGTATGCCGCCCGCATGGTTGAAAGTGGGCCCGCCGAAGCGGTGTTCGACCATCCAACGCACCCATACACGCGCGGCCTTCTTGGCGCCGTGCCCCGGCTTGATAGGCCGCGCACTGCTAAACTTCAAACGATCGATGGCGCGCCGCCGAACCTTCTGAGCCCGCCCGAAGGCTGCCGTTTTCGGCCCCGCTGCCGATTCGCGATCGACGCATGTTTGGTG
>JANLXZ010000484.1:0-4422 GCA_031365375.1 Hyphomicrobiaceae bacterium
CGATGTGACCGCCGCCGAGTGCGCCGCTCGAGTTGTAGTCATACGTCTGATTAAACCCAGTGAGTGGTCCCGACTCTGCCGTGGTGTCGCCCCAGCCGTAACCGACCTGTGCGCCAACGTATAAACCGGTCCAATTGAACGGCCGTTGATACTCGACGGGCGCTGGACCATCCTTGATCGAGCCACCCCGATAGGGGCTACCAAGATCTGCCGCACTCGCCGACGTGGCCAACATCGCGGCCCCCGCTGCGAGCGCCAAACTTAGCTTGAATCGCATACTTCTACTCCATTTTATGAGAGACGCACGCCCGTTCGCCGCCCTCCCCGTGAGAGCAGAACTGGCGGCGGAATGTGGCGAAAATCAGATACTTAGAGTGCTCAAAGGTTTCATAAGCGCAACCTTGCAACACGCTTACGGAACAAGTGTAAAAGAGTGATGAGCGCTGGAACAACTTTGCCGTAACCCAAACTTCCGTTGTTGAAATTTACCCACCCCTCCATTCGAACTAGAAATCACGCCTCACCAGCGTTTTTAAACAAATTTTTTGTTTTATCCGCCAAATAGGCCTGTTAATTAGAAAATTATACCGATATAGATTGCTCAACCCATAGGAGATTGTGCAATGCCGCATTCAGCCCCCATCGATCTAGCAAATGGCTCCGATGCGCCCTTCATGAAATTGCACGTCAGTCTTCTCGATGGCGGCCGTTTCGAGCCTGAAGCCGCATCGGGATATCGCATCATGGAGTTGATGCGGATGTACGGTTTGCCGATCAAGGCCGAATGCGGCGGGGCTTGCGTCTGCGCAACGTGCCATGTGCGGATTCCGCAAAACTGGCAGCATCTGTTGCCGCCACCTTCGGATGAAGAACTAGCCAAGCTCGATGAAATTCCGAGCGCTGACGAAAACTCGCGCCTCGCTTGTCAACTGATGATGACCGACGAGCTCGATGGCCTTGAAGTCGAGTTGCAGCCGGATAGTTTGATCCCACAGACCAATTGGGTGGCAGGCTGAGCGATGGCGAGTTTTCCGGTATTTTTGAGCTTTGACGCGGTGCCGCCCCTCGTGGTCGGCAACACGGCGTTGGCCGTCATCAAGATCCGCCTACTGTTGAAGCGCGCCTCGAAAGTTGCGATTGCGACCGATGTCGTGACGCAAGAGCTGCAAGTCTTTCTCGAAGCCGGCACAATCGAGATCATCCCCGCTTCGCCCGACGTTGCCGCCATCAAAGGGCGACCGCTGGTCATTTCAGCCACCGGCGATTTAAACGAGGATTCGCGCGTGTCGGCGACTGCACGTGCGCTCGGCGTGCCGGTCAACGTGCCGGATCGGCCGGAGCTGTGCTCGTTCACCCTAGCATCGATCGTCGATCGCGGTGTGGTTACAGTGGCGATCGGGACCGAAGGCGCGGCGCCTGTGCTTGCAACACAGATGCGTGCGCGTCTCGAGCAGGATCTGCATCCACGTCTTGGTCGCCTCGCTGAGATTGCCCGCGAGTATCGCTCAGCCGTTGCCGCGCGTGTACCTGCAGGTGCCGCGCGCCGCGCGCTTTGGAACGATGTGTTTTCAGGTCCCGCCGCCGACGCAATCCTCGCCGGGGATGAGACAGACGGCCGCGCCCGGATCCAAGTCCACATTGATGGCGCCGCTGCTCCAGCCGCAAGACCAGGCCGCGTGATCCTAGTCGGGGCCGGGCCTGGCGACCCTGAACTGCTCACACTGAAAGCAGTCCGTGCCCTCAAGAGCGCCGACGTCATCTTGCACGACGGTCACGTCGGCGCTGGCGTACTCGAATATGCCCGACGTGAAGCGGAAGTCATTTCGGTTGCCAAGGCACGCGGCAAACATTCGAAAACCCAAGCCGAGATCAATGCGCTGATCGTGTCGTATGCAAAAGCCGGTAAGACGGTGGTTCGCGTAAAGGGCGGTGATCCGTTCGTGTTCGGCCGTGGCGGCGAGGAGATCGATATCCTGCGTGCGTCCGGCATCGCGGTCGAAGTGGTGCCGGGAATTACCGCTGCCACCGCTGCCGCGGCGTCGCTGCAGATCCCGCTGACCCATCGCGATATATCGCGTTCGGTGACATTTATATCGGGGCATGCGGCAGGCGATGGCGCGGCGGAATTCGATCAAGTCGACTTCGCGGCGTTGGCAAACGGCCGGGCAACGCTTGCAGTGTACATGGGCCTGGCGACCGCTGGGACACTGGCGGCAAAGCTGCTCACCTCAGGCTGGTCACCGGCAACACCGTTGATCGCTGTCGAGCGGGCGTCCCAACCAAACGAGCGGCGCGTTGCGGCAACGCTCGATCAGCTTGCGGCAAACCCAGCTGGTTTGGGTTTGTCCGGCCCGACATTCTTATTGATCGGCGAGGTTGCCAGTCTGCCGGCCGCCGGGCATATCACGCACCTCGCCACTGTACCCCGACCCGCACTCGACAAGGAGCTGGCGCATGCCTAGCGTCGTCACCGCCAACAATTTGCGATCCGGCGCCGTCGTCTACCTGGGGGCCAGCGGACGTTGGGTCGCAGCACTGGAAGATGCCCAGGTCGCGGCGGACAAAGAAGCACTGCACACACTTGAGGTCGAAGCCAACGCCGCAGTCGCCCGCACCGAGGTCACCGCCGTTTACGCGATGGACGTTCGGCTGGTCGATGGGTCTATCGAACCGGTCTCCGTGCGCGAAAGCATCCGCGCAGCTCATGCTCCTACCGTTTGAGGAAACACCCTCCATGTATCGCTATGACGAATTCGATCATCGCTTTGTTGCTGAACGCTCCTGGCAGTTTCGCGGCCAGGTCGAACGCCGCTTATCCGGCGAGCTGACCGAAGAGCAGTTCAAGCCGCTGCGCCTGCACAACGGGCTTTATTTGCAACTGCACGCTTACATGCTCCGGATCGCCATCCCCTACGGTGTGTTGTCGGCCATCCAGATGCGCAAGCTGGCGTTCATCGCGCGGAAGTGGGACCGCGGCTTTGGCCATTTCACCACGCGCCAGAACATCCAGTTCAACTGGATCAAGCTGGACGATGCCCCCGACATCCTCGACGCACTTGCCGAGGTCGAAATGCACGCCATCCAAACCAGCGGCAACTGCATTCGCAACGTCACCGCCGATCCCTACGCGGGCGTTGCCATTGACGAGATCGAGGACCCGCGCGTGTGGGCCGAAGTGCTGCGCCAGTGGTCGACGATCCACCCCGAGTTCACCTACCTGCCCCGCAAATTCAAGATCGCGATCACCGGTGCTGCCGAGGATCGAGCGGCGATCCTATTCCACGACATTGGCTTGAAGATCGTCAAAGGCCCGGGCGGCAAAACCGGGTTTCGCGTATTCGTCGGTGGCGGCCAAGGGCGCACACCCTACGTCGCCCTGCCGATTGCTGAATTTATCGGCCGCGACCGGCTGCTGTCCTACCTCGAAGCGATCATGCGGGTCTATAATCTGCATGGCCGCCGCGATAACATTTACAAGGCGCGAATCAAGATCCTAGTGAATGCGCTCGGCATTGAGGAATTCCGCGCGCAAGTCGAGGCCGAGTGGGCCAAGCTTGATAAGCCCTCGATCGACCTCCCCGAGGTTGAGGCAAAGCGGATCGCTGCCTACTTCGCACCGTTGCCACTGAAACCCGCGCCGACCAAAAACGCCGACGTCGATGCCCGCCGCCGTTCGGATGAAAACTTTGACCGCTGGATGCGTTTAAATGTGCTGCCGCACCGCGTGCCGGGTCACGCCATCGTCAATATTTCGCTGAAAGAGCCAGGCAAGATCCCGGGCGATGCCAGCGCCGATCAGATGGAGGCGGTTGCCGACCTTGCCGAGCGCTACGGCCACGACGAGATCCGCGTCACCTATCAACAGAACTTGGTGCTTCCAAACGTTGCCGTGCGCGACGTGGCAAGCGTTTATGATGGTCTCGTTAAAGCTGGCATCGAAACCGCCAACACCGAGTTGATCACCGACATCATCGCCTGCCCCGGCCTCGACTATTGTAACTTAGCGAATGCCCGCTCGATCCCGATCGCCCAGGAGATCGCCCGCAAGTTTGCCGACCCTGTGAAAGCCGAGGCGATCGGTCCCTTACGTCTCAACATATCGGGTTGCATCAACGCCTGCGGGCATCACCATGCCGGCAACATCGGCATCTTGGGCGTAGATAAAAAGGGCACCGAGCACTACCAGATCACACTCGGCGGCAGCCCCAAGGATGATGCCGAAGTCGGCGACATCGTCGGCCCGAGCTTCACGGCAGAAGATCTGCCGGGCGCCATCGAGACCATCGTCGAAACCTATTTGGAGCGGCGCCTCGATCAAGCCGAGACATTTGTCATGGCCTATCGCCGTCTTGGCAAAGCCCCGTTCCGTGAAGCGTTGTATGGCGCCGATGCACCACGCGGCCCATCAGAGAAAAAAGAGGC
>JANLXZ010000488.1:0-3024 GCA_031365375.1 Hyphomicrobiaceae bacterium
CGACGACGTGCACCTGCTGAGGCTGATCCGCTGCTTTCTCAGGGCGGGTGCGTGGGTGGACGGGCATCATGAGGCCGCGACGATGGGGGTTCCGCAAGGCGGTCCTCTTTCTCCCGTCTTGGCTAATGTGGTGCTCGACGAGATGGACTGGGAGCTGCACCGGCGCGGCCACCGCTTCGCGCGCTATGCCGATGATTGCAACATTGCAGTCAAGAGCAAGCGCGCCGGCGAGCGGGTAATGCGCAGCGTGACGCGCTGGATCGAAGACTCACTGCGGCTCACAGTGAATACACGAAAAAGCGCCGTTGACCGGCCCTGGAACCGCACGTTCCTGGGCTTCACGCTCAGCCGCCGCGACAAGGGTTTGAAGGTGGCCGAAAAGGCGATCGACAAACTCAAGGACCGCGTGCGAGAACTGAGCCGCCGAACCAGAGGCCACCGCTTGGAAACGATCGTCGCGGAGCTGAGGGAAACCCTGCTTGGTTGGAAAGCGTACTTCGGCGTGACCGAGGTGCTGAGCCCTCTGCGCGAGCTGGACAAGTGGATTCGGCGACGGTTACGCTGCTACGCATGGAAGCAATGGGGACCGAGGGGCTACCGCGAGCTGCGCAAACGCGGCGTGTCCGTGCGAGAGGCATGGAACGTCAGCAAGAGCGCACATGGCCCGTGGCGAATATCGGCAACCCCGGCACTGTCGTTGGCCATGCCGACGAGATTCTTCAGCCGCATGGGCCTACCCCAACTGGCACCGGCCAGGGCCTGAGCGGCATGCATTCAACGCAACGAACCGCCGTGTACGTGACCCGTATGCACGGTGGTGTGGGAGGGAGGGGCCGAGAGGTTCCTTCCTATCCCGATTAGAGCGCAAGAAAACATGATTCGTACCGAGCGTCTCACAGCGAACCTAGATGGCGAGTTCGTCGTCTTTCTCATTGGCATGCGCATCAACAACCCGCTAAAGGTGCATAAGTGGTTACCCGTCGCGCGCGCCATGCCGAAAATGATCAACGAACTATACCGCCAGCCAGAGCTTGGGTTTATCCATGCCGAAATGTGGTTCTCCCGTACGATCATCCTCGTTCAGTATTGGCGCTCAATGGAACAGTTGCTGACGTATGCAAAGAGCAGGAATTTAGAACACCTTCCCGCTTGGCAAGCCTTCAACAAGTCTGTCGGAACCGACGGCTCGGTCGGAATTTGGCACGAGACGTATACGGCTTTACCAGGAACCTACGAGAACGTCTACGTAAATATGCCTCCGTTCGGTCTTGGCAAGGCTGGCACGTTGTACCCAGCCTCTGGTGGGAGGCAATCTGCAACCGGCAGGCTGGGCGCGACCAAGAATGCGATCTAACCCGCGGTTGCAGCGAACCGCCTTCGGCGGCGGCTGCACGCCCGGGCGGCGCAACGCGGCTCTCGCTACAAACGAAGCGTCCGCACGAACCGTCCGTCCACTCGCGCGCCCCTTCGATCTTTTGGCAACCGCTCCTCGCCAACGAGATTACGCACTAAGGAGCACACCTTCGATCCTGGAGAGAACCAACCATGAAGAAACTTATTTTCTCAGTTGTCGCTTTCCTGCTCGTCGCCGCGAACGCCCAAGCACAGAGCCTAGTTGGGACATACAAACTCATCTCTTTTACGTCGAAGTTCGACGATGGCACCTCTTACGAATTCTTGGGCACGCAGCCGGCTGGCTTCGCAGTTATCACGCCCAAACGCTTTACGACGATCCTTACTTCTACAGATAGGAAGCCAGGCAACAATGCAGACGCAAAGCTTGCGCTTTTCGGCTCGATGATCGCTTATTCGGGGCCTTACACGGTTGAAGGTTCCAGACTGATCGTCGACGTGGATGTTTCTTGGAATCAGGCCTGGAATGGCAAGAAAGAAGGCCGCACCTGGAGCCTAGAGGATGATAAATTGATCCTGGTGTCGGATTTGGCTCCATCTGTCAAGGATCCTTCCAAAATGGCGAGAGGACATCTCGTGTGGCAGAAAATCGAATAGGACACGTTATGGCGCCCAAAAACATGATCTGTCTCTGGTACAACGGCGCGGCACTGGACGCCGCAGAGTTCTACGCGAAAACGTTTCCGGACACTGCGGTGGGAAAGGTTTATCGTGCCCCCGCCGATTATCCCGCGGGAAAACAGGGCGACGTGTTGACAGTCGAGTTCGCCTTGATGGGCATCCCTTGTCTCGGCCTGAATGGCGGAGCGGCGTTCAAGCACAACGAGGCATTCTCGTTTCAGGTTGCGACTGACGACCAAGCCGAAACTGACCGCTTATGGAATGCGGTCGTGGGCAACGGCGGTCAGGAGAGCGCTTGCGGCTGGTGCAAGGACAAGTGGGGGCTGTCGTGGCAGATTACGCCGCGCGCGCTCACTGCTGCGATCGCCGACCCCGACCCTGCTGCAGCCAAGCGCGCTTTCGAGGCGATGATGCACATGAGAAGGATCGACATCGCGGCGATCGAGGCAGCCCGGCGCGGGTGAAGTCCAACGGCGGGCTCTTGCGACGGCTGCGAACTGCTTCGGGTCGGCCCGGTTGGCGGCAGCTCGCTGCCCATCGCTGTCGATGACGTGGCAAATCATCTCGCGTAATAGCCGGCACGGACTCACCTGGGCCGTAGTTCGAGCGGAGCGCCCGCCAGCGCCGCTGCGAAGTGCCCTCCTCGCTTCACTCATCGGCAGCCGCCCGCCCTCCGAGCTTGGCTAGCGCCAGCGTAGGCGCACCACCTGCCGGCCGAGCGCAGATGGGCAGTCGGTCTCGTCAAAGGCGGCGCGTCTCGGCAGCGGCACCTTCGACGCAGCGGTGGCCGGGCCGGCGATCGAGCGGCCCGATCCATGTAGCCCTTTGCCGCCCGTCGACCGGGTCCGATATCGCCATGAAGATGAATCATCTGCGCAGCGGCAGCGGCAAACCGCTGTTGCTGGTCCATGGGCTCGGCGGCCATGCCCAATCGTGGGATACGGTCCTGCCCGAACTCGCCCGCGAGCGCGACGTGATCGCGGTCGATCT
>JANLXZ010000205.1:0-2480 GCA_031365375.1 Hyphomicrobiaceae bacterium
CCGCGCGTCAGCTTGCCGGAACACACACGCATGAAGGCAATGCGGTCGCGATGGTTAGGGTCCATGTTTGCCTGGATCTTGAACACCACCCCGGTCATCTTCGGTTCAGTCGCTTCGACCATCCGGGTCGAGGCTTGATGCGACAGCGGCGGCGGCGCATGGGCCACCAACGCATCGAGCAAATCGCGTACACCGAAGTTGCGCAACGCACTGCCGAAAAATACCGGCGTCAACGTGCCTTCGCGGAAGGCTTTCAGATCAAACTTTCCGCAAGCGTCCTGCACCAGCGTGACTTCCTCGCGCCAGCGCTCGGCAACGTCATCCTCCATCAGCGCGGCGATCGCTGGATCGTCGGGACCAGATACCGGCGTGCCGTCGGCATCCTTGTCGATTTGCCGGATGCGCGGGTGGGTGAGATCATAGGTGCCACGGAAGTCGCGGCCGCGCCCGATCGGCCAGAACATCGGCGCGGTGTCGAGCGCGAGTACTTTTTCGATCTCATCGAGCAGGTCGAGCGGCTCGCGGATTTCGCGGTCCATCTTGTTGATGAAGGTCAGGATCGGGATATCGCGCAGGCGGCAAATCTCGAACAGCTTGCGGGTGCGCGCCTCGATGCCCTTGGCGGCGTCGATCACCATGACGGCGGCATCGACCGCGGTAAGCGTGCGATAGGTGTGGTCGGAGAAGTCTTCGTGGCCCGGCGTGTCGAGCAGGTTGAACACGGTGTCGCGATATTCGAACGTCATCACGGACGTTACGACCGAGATGCCGCGGGCGCGTTCGATCGCCATCCAGTCCGAGCGGGTGTTACGGTCGGCGCGTTTGGCTTTCACCTGGCCGGCAAGCTGGATCGCGCCACCGAACAGCAACAGCTTCTCGGTCAGCGTGGTTTTACCAGCGTCAGGATGGGAGATGATCGCGAAGGTGCGTCGGCGACCGATCTCGCGGGCGAGCGGCGTCAGAGGCGGTGCAAGGGTGGCTGTGTCGGTCATGGTTCCACGGTCTACAGGTTGTGAGCCAGCGTGCCTATCCGATTTCGGGTTAGGTCTCAACGTTTGGAGCTGGCAGCGGCGAATTGCGTACGGCTGAGCATTGCTGTCGCAAAGTTATCCACGGTGCGCTCCTTTCGACTTATAGTGTAGCCTCGAGCCGAATTTCGCGGAGATACCTAGCGCAATGCCAAATCCTATCCTGATCGAGCTGACCCGCGGTCCGCTGGTCGAGAGCGTGCATACCGGCGCGTTGGCCATTGCGCGCTCGAATGGCGAGCTGTTGGTTAGCATTGGCGACGTCAAACGGCCGGTGTTTCCGCGCTCGGCGGTGAAGGCGTTCCAGTGTCTGCCGGTTATCGAAAGCGGCGCTGCCGATCGGTTCGAGTTCGGTGAGCGCGAGATCGCGTTGTGTTGCGCCTCGCACAGTGGCACCGAGGCGCATGCAACTCTGGCGGCATCGATGCTGGCGCGTGCGAAACTCGATCATACAGCACTTGGTTGCGGCGCGCATGAGCCGATGCTCGAATCATCGGCACGCGTCCTCGCTGCATCTGGGGCGAAACCGACGGCGCTGCATAACAACTGTTCGGGCAAGCATTCCGGAATGTGCGCGTGTGCGGTTCACAATAAGGAAGATCCGGCCGGGTACTGGCTGCCGGATCATCCGGTCCAGCAGCGTATCGTGAAAGTGCTCCGCGCCTACACTGGCGAAGACTTAGGCGCCGACGTTCGCGGTGTCGACGGGTGCTCGGCACCGAACTGGGCGATCCCGACGGCAAGTTTAGCGCAGGCGTTTGCACGTTTCATCACCGCTGAAGGTCCGGGAAAAGCGCACAAGGCGGCATCGGAACGCATCACGAAGGCGGCATGGGCAGCGCCCGATATGGTCGCGGGGCCGGGTCGTCTCGACACGGTCGTGATGGGAAAAGTGCCGGGTCGTGTGTTCATGAAAACCGGTGCCGAGGGCGTGTACTGTGGCGCGATCCCGCATTTGGGGTTGGGGTTTTCGGTCAAGATTGACGACGGCGCTAAGCGAGCCTCGGAGGCGGTGGTCATGGCGCTGCTCAATCGCGTGATCCCCGAGACGATCGGACTTGGCGAGCCGGTGCGCTTCAAGAATTTCAGCGGCATCGAAGTCGGCGAAACGCGGATCTCGGGCGATCTCGGACGGGCGTTGGATAAAGTGGTGGCTTAAATCGTCATGTTGCGTTCGATCAGGACGCGCGTGCTTTCGGTGCGCGTGAGGCTGAGATCCGGGCCATAGGGGACACCGAGTTTGAGGGCTCGGATCGCGCCGTCCTTGGCGCCGGAGATCATGTTCGTCGCGATCATTACCGCGCCAGCATTGACGTCGCCAGTAACGCCGATACCGACGCGGGCGTTGCGGATGAGGTTCGACGTCGCCGAGACATCACGCATATATTTGCCCCAACCGATCATGATGCCACAGCCGGGCGCATTCTCGATCGTGTTGCCGGTGATGACCGC
>JANLXZ010000105.1:0-9935 GCA_031365375.1 Hyphomicrobiaceae bacterium
TAATCCGGTTTTGACATTGCAGAAAGCGCACGCCCGCGTGCAGGTGTCACCCATGATCATCATGGTTGCGTGCTTTTTCGTCCAGCACTCGCCGATGTTGGGACAGCCGGCTTCTTCGCACACGGTCGCTAAACCGTGCTCCCGCACGATCTTCTTAGTCTCGGTATAGCCGGCAGAGGTCGGTGCCTTCACACGAATCCAATCCGGCTTGCGCTGGATCGGCGTGTCGGGCCGTTTTACCTTCTCCGGATGACGGGCCGTCTCGGCATTCAATTGGCGACTATCGAGGATCGTGACCATAGGCTCTCCGGCGGGGTCTTGATGTTCCCCGCTCTATATAAGTGGCCGACCACCCCGATTGGATCAACCCTTTATCGGCCGATCAGTCGCGCCAAAATGACCACTACGATCGCGCCGACCGTCGAAATCGCGATCTGATTGCCATAAGTAGGGATGATCGTGTTGAAATCGTAGGGCAGTTTGAGCCAGCCCTGTTGCACCAGAAAGCCACCGACGAAGGCGCCGATGATGCCGACGATGAGACTGCGAAAAAGTCCGCCACCGCCGAGGAGCAGTCCCGCAATCCAACCCGCGACAAGCCCGGTCAAAGCCATCACGATATAGGGCATATACGGCATATAAGGCTGCAGATCCGGCATTGTATCCTCCCTGTCCAGTCAAACGAGAGGTTTAACGGATTAGATTAGCCAGAATTAGGACGACAATAGCGCCGATCGTGCTCACAGCAATTTGCGAGGCCAACACGCTTCTGATGCCTAGATTGACGCCCAATGCATTCAAGACGAGTGGCCCCACGAAAGAACCGATCAATCCGGAGACGAGAAACTTGATCAAGCCACCGCTGCCGCCAACGACAACGCTCGCGAGAAAACCGGCAATGATACCGATTAGAATTGTAATGAGTAGCGCTTGCGCGTCCATCTTCATGGCGAAATTCCCGTTCTGCTGATTCGAGGCACGACCAAGTTTGAACCATGGGTGCCCTGCCGTCGAGACTTACTCTTAGGTTTAGCTTCCAACCCTCAAGCGACAGGGGGCGTCGGGTCTAAGCTTGGCCGGTAGCGCATTAAGCCGGCGAAGACAAAGACGGAAATCACGGTCACGAGCGTTGCCCAGACTGCCAGCTCGCCATGGATAAACGGGAGAGTGGCCAGCGCCAATGCTCCGGGAACGAGCTGCGTGACAAAACCATAGACCGACGACGCCAATCCCGCGATTTCGGCATGAGGATCGATCGTCAAACTGGCCGCATTCGCCATCATGCTCAAAAATGCACCGTTGAACACGAACATCGATACCCCGAAGCCGATTGCGCCGATCGATCCTGTGGCCGTCAGCACGGCCATCAATGCTGTTACAAACACCAAGATCGCGGCGGCGGCTCGCGTCGTCGCCAGCACGCCGTAGCGACGGATCGACCGCGTATTGACGATCTGACCGGATACGATCCCCATGCCGAGCAGCGCGAATACGGCGGCAAATCCAAGCCCTTCAACGCCAAATGTCGATCTGAAAAAGCGCGGCGCATGGGCGATGAAGGAGATGATGCTAAAGCCGAGTCCAGCCGCCACGCACAAGAAAAATCGAGATTGTGGATGTGACAACACACGTTTGAAGGCAAGCACGAGCTCGCGTCGATCGAGCGCATCTGCGCGCAAGTCCTGGTTCGTCTCGTCCAGCTTCCATATCGTCACGGTAGCCAGAGCCATTCCAAATAATGCCATGGCGCCGAATACAGGCTGCCAACCGCCGAGCGCGACCAGCCCGGTTCCCGCCAGAGGCGACAGAACCGGCCCCAGCGTAATCACGGCCATTGCCATCGCCATCGATTGCGCCAGGTCTGCACCGGAGTGTGTATCGCGAAGAATAGCCCGACCGAGCACGATGCCAGCAGCTGATCCAAACCCCTGAAGCGCGCGCGCGAATAACAAGACGCCGAGGGATTGCGCGGCGAGCGCAATAATTGCGGCAGCCGTGTAAATCGTGAGCCCCGTCAATAGCACTGGCTTACGCCCGAACCGATCCGAGGCTGGGCCATAAATTATCTGTCCGAAGGCAGATGCAAAAATAAACAGCGGCATTGCAATTTGCACGCGTTCGACCGGTGCTGCGAACGCCTGCTCCATCGAAAATAGGGCGGGCAGCAGTATGTCGGTCGAGAACGCGTTCGACGTCAAAAGGAGGCCGCAGAATATAATCAAGAAACGGCGTGACATCGGCCGGAATTACCAAACGGTTGGAGTTGCGCTGCCACGTTACCCGCGCTGCCGTAACCGGTTTCGGCGCAATCTATGACTGCAATGGTATCGTTTACATATGGATCACGCGGCCATAGGCAGCGAGCACGCTCTCATGCATCATTTCCGACAGCGTGGGATGCGGGAATACCGTGTGCATGAGATCTTCCTCGGTGGTCTCGAGTTGCATGGCAATTACGAACCCCTGGATCAATTCGGTGACCTCGGCGCCGACCATGTGCGCGCCGAGCAGTTGCCCCGTCTTGGCGTCGAATATCGTTTTGACCAGTCCCTCCGGTTCACCCAGCGCGATCGCTTTGCCGTTGCCCCGGAACTGAAAGCGACCGACCTTGATCTCGCGGCCGCCCTCTTTGGCGCGCGCCTCGGTCAGTCCGACCGAGGCAATCTGGGGATGACAATACGTGCATCCCGGGATCTTCGCCTTATCCATCGGGTGGGTATGCATGCCCTTGATCGTCTCGACACAGATGACGCCCTCGTGCTCCGCCTTATGTGCCAGCATAGGCGGTCCAGCGACGTCACCGATGGCATAGATGCCGGCGACGTTTGTGCGCCCCAGTCCGTCCGTCACGACGCAACCGCGATCGGTTTTTACGCCGAGCTTTTCCAACCCGATGCCTTCGATATTGCCGACAACGCCGACCGCTGAGATCAAACGCTCCGCTGTAATCGTCGTAGACTTGCCATCGCCTAGATCAATCGCTGCGGTGACGCTGCCGGCGCCTTTAGAAATCGATGTGACCTTCGCTCCGGTTAGTATTTTCATGCCCTGCTTTTCGAACTGCTTACGCGCCTGGGCGGCGATCTCGGCGTCCTCTACCGGGAGAATTTGCGGCAGAAGTTCAACGACGGTCACCTCGGCCCCCATCGTGCGGTAAAACGAGGCGAACTCGATGCCGATCGCGCCCGAGCCCATGACGATCAGCGACTTCGGTTGCGCTGGGGGAACCATCGCCTCGAAGTAGGTCCAGATCAATTTACCATCGGGCTCAATACCGGGCAGCGCGCGAGGCCGGGCCCCAGTCGCGACGATGATATGCTTTGCCTGGTAGGTGCCGGCGCCCAACGTCCCCTTCGGTGCCGGATGCGCGGGTTGAGCTGGCGGCTTCTTGGTGGCGCCGACCACCACTTCACCCGGCCGCGTGATCGATGCCTCGCCCCAGATCACATCGACCTTGTTCTTTTTCAAAAGGAAACCGACGCCGCCGTTCAGCTGCGCGGATATTCCCCTTGAACGGGCGACGACGGCTGCATTGTCGACGGACATCGTGCCGTTGAGTGTGAGCCCATAATCTTTCGCGTGCGTCGCGTAGTGATAAATTTCGGCCGATCGCAGTAGCGCTTTCGTCGGAATACATCCCCAGTTTAAGCAAATTCCGCCCAGATGCTCGCGCTCGATGATCGCCGTCTTGTAGCCGAGCTGGGCTGACCGAATAGCGGTGACGTAGCCGCCGGGTCCGGCGCCTATGATGATGATATCGTAACTGGACATGGATATTCCGTGACAAAACGGTTGCGGGGGTGAGCAAGGCTATGAATACGGGAGCTGGCTCGAAGATATGGGAGTGAAGCTGGCTGTGCGGCCAAGGTCAACAGCGACTTGGAAACAATCGCAATTCGTCGACCGCCGACTGATCGGCTACGGTGGCGGCGGAAGCATAAAAAAAGGCACTGCGATCGCTCGCAGAGCCTTTTGTCTTTACGGATACCCGCACCCCGTCACGCGTGGCAGCGCGCCCCTAGATAGTAGTTGAGCAACTGGTTGTAGCGACCAGCAACGGCGCGCGCTTCCGGCGAACCCTTGCCCTGACTTGCGGCCTCGACTTTCGATTGCGCGCCCTGACTATCCATCTTGTTGAGTTCGCCCCGCAGCGATTGGCAACTCATTCCGGCCGGCATCGCTTGGGCACCAGGATCCCCGCCCGTAGCGGAACCCGAGGAGCAGCCAGCCACCGCCGCGGCCAATCCCAGTGCCACTGTTAGTTGTGCCAACCGCGTTGTTGTTATCGGCATCCACATCGCCTCCAAATTAGTGTAGCCACGCCAAAGGCTGTGGCGTCGAGGAACGGCACCACAGTGCGCCGGTCCAAGTGTTCAAGTGATTTCGTCTATTACTGTGGAGTAGCCTTGGCAACCGCTGGCGCAATTTTCGCAGGTGCTGTTGCCGTCCCGCCATTCGCCAACGCTGGAGCAACTGCGGCAGATTGCGATGCAGTTGTTGGCTTCACCACGGAACACTTGGCTTGGAACTCGGTGTTTGAGCGATTGAGCTGGTCCGCTTTGGTCAGATCAGCCGTCGTCAACTTGTATTTCTTGATTGAGGCCTGCGCCACCCTGTCGGCGATTCCCTCTTTCTTCAATGACTCGATCTGCGAAGCGAGCGAAACGCAAGCCGGGTCCGACTTTTGTGTTTCCCCGACGGACGCTGTAGTCAAGTTGCTGGTTCCGCTGAACACGGAGGAATCCTCGGCGCAACCTGCAAGAAGCGCTGCGCCAACGAGGGCGATGGCAGGCGCTTGCAGCTTTTTGAACATGATGCTGTTCCCCAATAAACTTTAGGATTTACGCCCTGTACGCTGATATTTCCCTTAGCCGCGGCCTAGCCCCCCAACAAGTGCCCGAGCAGAACTATCACCGGTTATGCGCGTCCAAACATACAGTTACACGCGGAAAGCCCTATTCTGATGCAAGTAAGCAACAGAAACGAATACTTGTGAATTACACGAGCATCCTCACAGGATCCTCTATGAACGATTTGAATGAGTTGAGTAATTCCGCACCGAGTGCACCGTCGACCACTCGATGATCACAGCTCATCGTGGCACTCATCACAGTTGCCACCTCGATCTTATCACCGTTGACAACGGGGATCTTCTCGCCCGCTCCGACCGCTAGAATCGTAGCGTGAGGCGGGTTGATGACTGCATCGAAGCTCTTGATGCCAAACATCCCGAGATTGGAGATCGACGTCGTGCCGCCTTGATATTCGTGCGGGGCCAGACGCCTTTTGCGGGCGCGCTCGGCCAAGTCCTTCATCTCGTTCGAAATTTCGGCCAGCGTTTTCAATTCGGCATGCTTTATCACCGGCGTGAAAAGGCCGCCCTCGACCGCTACCGCCACGCCAACATCGGAGTGGCGGTGACGCAACATGCCTTGTGTCGTCCACGTCGCGTTGGCTGCCGGTACATTCTGCAACGCCAATGCCAAGGCCTTGATGATGAAGTCGTTGACCGAAAGCTTGTAGACGCGTGGACCCTCCTTGGGTGATCGCGCATTCAAGCGTTCGCGTGCCGAGAGGAGCGTGTCGAGGCGCACATCGACCGATAGATAGAAGTGCGGAACGGTCGACTTCGACTGCGTCAGGCGTTCGGCGATGATACGACGCATACCGTCATGCGGCAGGACCTCGAACGAATCTTTCTCGTAAAGCGCCAGGATCTTGTCGTCTGCCATCGGCTGAATACCGGCGACGGTCGCAGCGGATTTGGTTTGCATCGATGCGCCTCCGCCGACGACGGGGGTCAACGCGGTAGGTGATTGGGCAGCCTTGGCAGTACCGCTCGTCTTGGCATGCTCGATGTCGCGTTGGATGACGCGGCCGTGCGGACCGGACCCCTTTACTTGCGAAAGATCGATGCCGTTATCCTTGGCCAAGCGGCGGGCGAGGGGCGATACGAACATGCGTGAGCCGGCAAGCGGAGTTGGCGCCTTTGCGGCCGCAGCGTTCGAAACGCTGAGCATCGGCGGTCTTTGGAATGCAGCTGCGGGTGCAGGCGAAGCTGCCATTCCGGTCGCGGGAGGGGACGACGCGGGGCTAGCGGGTTTAGGTGCTGGCCCAGACGATGCAGCCGGTGCTGGTGCTGGCTTGTCGGCCGTCGCCGCACCCGCCGCCTCACCCTCCGCCAGCAAGACGGCGATCGGCGTGTTGACCTTGACCTTCTCGGTACCGGCTGCGACCAGGATTTGATGGACCGTGCCCTCGTCGACCGCTTCAACCTCCATCGTCGCCTTGTCGGTTTCGATCTCGGCGATAACCTTGCCCGATTTGACCACGTCGCCCTCCTTGACGAGCCACTTGGCAAGCTTGCCCTCCTCCATCGTGGGGGATAGCGCGGGCATCAGGATCTGGGTTGGCATGTTTGGGTCTCAGGTTTGATCAGGGGCGATGTCGAGCGGCCAGAGTGCCGAAAGCTGGAACGGTACGGCGTCGAAGGGTGGAGCATTCACCTCCACCGCATCCACGTAAGTTTCGTGAAGCACCCAATGCTTCTCGCGCAGTTCGAAGACTTCGAGAAGCTTTGCCACTGGATCGAGATGCCACAAGTGGCCGACCCCATAAGTCGCATAGATGCGGCGCTTGGGGCCGCGATCCTTTGCCTCCGTCGACGGCGAGATGACTTCGCATACCCAGTCCGGCGCTATCTCGATGTACGCCTCGGCAGGCATCACCTGCATTCGCTCGCGCCGCCAAGCGGCAAGGTCCGGCACAACCACGTGCGGGCCGAGGTGCAACTCCGGCTCGACCATGAAAATCCAGCCACCCGGGCCGCCTCGCCCCTTCTGGAAGGGGCCGGTAAGCTCATGCCCGAGAGAATTGCTAGCAATCGCATGCCGTGACGCGGGCCGCGGATGCGTGACGAGGGTGCCAAACAAAATCTCCGCCACGAGGTGCGGCGGCACCTTTTCGAGGTCGGCGTATGAAGCTTTTTGTTTGACCGATTGCGCCATGGCCGCAGTCTATCGCTTTCTTAGCGGCTGGATCGAGCCGCACGAGGAGAGCTACACATAAACCACGCCCTTCACTGCCGCGACCACTTGCGCGGCGGTTGGCAGGGCGAGCTTTTCAAGGTTGGCTGCATATGGCATCGGCACGTCGGCGCCGGAGACTTTCGCTGGGGGTGCATCAAGGTAGTCGAACGCCTGGATCGCCGCCTGCGCGCAGATCTCGGAGCCGATCGAACATGTCGGCCAAGCTTCTTCCACGGTGACCAAGCGATTGGTCTTCTTGATCGACCCTATGATCGTTTCCCAATCGATTGGACGCAGTGAGCGCAGGTCGATCACCTCGGCTTCGATACCCTCGGCCGCTAACGTCTTTGCCGCGTCGAGTGCATACTGCATGCCGCGCGCGAACGATACGACCGTCACATGGTTGCCCGGCCGCACAATCTTGGCTTTGCCGATCGGCACCAGCCAATCTGGATCTTTGGGGACCTCACCGGACTGCCCGTAAAGCATCTCGTTTTCGAGCACTAAAACGGGGTTTGGATCGCGAATGGCCGACTTCAACAATCCCTTGGCGTCGGCAGCATTCGACGGACAAACGACTTTCAGACCTGGCACATGTGCATACCACGATGAGTAGCACTGTGAATGCTGGGCACCGACACGGGCGGCAGCACCATTAGGCCCGCGAAACACGATTGGGCAGCCCATCTGCCCGCCACTCATATAGAGCGTTTTTGCCGCCGAGTTAATGATCTGATCGATCGCCTGCATGGCGAAATTCCACGTCATGAACTCGACGATCGGTTTCAAACCCGCCAGTGCAGCGCCGACGCCGATACCGGCGAAGCCCTGCTCGGTGATCGGCGTATCGATCACGCGTTTTTCTCCGAACTCCGCCAGCAAATTTTGGCTGACCTTATACGCGCCCTGATACTGCGCGACTTCTTCGCCCATCAGCAGCACGTCGCTATCGCGGCGCATCTCTTCCGCCATCGCATCGCGCAGTGCCTCGCGCATCGTCTGCGTGATCATTTCCGTGCCCGGCGGATGGTCGGGTTCCGCTGCGATCGTGTGGACTGCGGGCATCGGCATCGCAGTTGGGGCGGTTGGGGCGGTTGGCGCTGACACCGGCGAAGCCGGCATCGACTGACTATTAGTCGAGGCGGCAGCTTTCGGTGGCTGTTCGGCACTCGCCGTCTCGCCATCGACCAGAATTGTCGCGATCGGGGTGTTCACCTTGACGTGCTCAGTGCCGGCCGCGATCAAAATCGCGCCGACCGTGCCCTCGTCGACGGCTTCGACTTCCATCGTCGCCTTGTCGGTTTCAATCTCGGCAATGACCATGCCGGATTTGACCGTATCACCCTCCTTGATCAACCACTTGGCAAGTTTGCCCTCTTCCATCGTGGGAGAAAGCGCAGGCATCAGAATCTGGGTGGCCATGATGATATTCGTCCGGGTGTTTCGGTGGGGCGTCGGATGTCAAGTGGTGGGGTCGGTCGATACGTCGAAGGGCCAGAGCAGGCCGAGGCGGAATTTGAGTTCGGTGAAGGGTGGAGCGCTGACTTCTTCCTGATCAATGAATGTGTGCGTCAACAGCCAGTTCTTGTCTTGGAGCGCAAAGATTTCCAGAGTGCGTGCCCGCGGATCGAGGTGCCAGAGGTGCGGCACACCATAGAGAGCGTAAATGCGGCGCTTGTCTCCTTTGTCGTACTTTTCCGTACTCGGCGAAATAATTTCGCAAATCCAATCGGGGGCGATGTCGACGAATGCCCCTTCGTCCCAGCCAGCTCGCAGCCTCTCGCGGCGCCACCCTGCTATGTCCGGGACGGTAACGTGCGATCCAAGATGGATCTCCGCCTCGCAGACGAATGCCCAGCCGCCAGGCCCGCCCCGGCCTTTTTGGAAAGGGCTGACGAGTTCGTCTGCAAGAGATGTCGCCGCGTAGCCATGCTTGGTCGCAGGCCGCGGATGTGTCACTAGATTGCCAAAAAGGATCTCGGCAACCAGATGCTCTGGCACCGCTTCCAGGTCGGCGTAAGTGGCTGGTTTATGGGAGGCGTCGGCCATAGTGCCTCGCACCCCTACAACAGCACGTCGGTATAGAGCTCGGACACATCGGGCTCCGGATCGTTCTGAGCGAACTCGGCAGAAGCGTTAACGGTTTCGCGGATTTGCTTGTCGATCGCCTTCAGCTCGTCCTCGGATGCGACACGGTTCTCTATAATGCGTATCCGCGAGCGCTCGATTGGATCGCGCTCCTCGCGAACCTTGTCGACTTCCTCGCGCGTGCGATATTTCGCCGGATCCGACATCGAATGGCCGCGATACCGGTAAGTCAACATCTCGAGGATGTATGGGCCGTTGCCCTCACGCACCCATTTGACGACCCGCTCGCCGGCGGCCTTCACGGCGCGCACGTCCATGCCGTCGACCTGCTCGCCGGGGATCGCGAAACTCAGGCCGCGCTGGGATAAATTGGTTGTCGCCGAAGCACGCTCGATCGATGTGCCCATCGCATACCGATTGTTCTCAATCACGAAAATCACCGGCAGCTTCCATAGTTCGGCCATGTTGAAGGTCTCGTAGACCTGACCCTGGTTGACCGCGCCGTCGCCAAAATAACAGAAGCAGACATTGTCATTGCCGCGATATTTGTTGGCGAACGCCAATCCTGCGCCGAGCGGCACCGAGGCACCGACGATCCCGTGACCGCCAAAAAACTGCTTGTCGCGGCTGAACATGTGCATTGAGCCGCCTTTGCCGCGGCTATATCCGCCGCGACGCCCGGTCAGCTCGGCCATCACGCCTTTGGGATCCATGCCACAGGCCAGCATGTGGCCGTGATCACGATAAGTGGTGATGACTTGATCACCTTTTTTGCCCGCCATCTGCAGGCCGACGACGACCGCTTCCTGGCCGATGTAG
>JANLXZ010000127.1:0-2011 GCA_031365375.1 Hyphomicrobiaceae bacterium
TCGCACTGGTTGGCAACCAGCGGCTCGGTCGAGAGTGACACCGCCTGGTCGAGTAGCGTCGTCGTAAAGTTCGACACACCGATGTGCTTTGTCAGCCCGCGCGTCTTGGTTTCGCACAGCGCCTTGATCGAGCCTTCGAGCGGGATTTCGGCGTTCGGCCAATGGATCAACAACAAATCAACCTGATCGAGGCCGAGGCGCTTGAGGCTAGCTTCGGCGGAGCGTTGTAGATCACCATCGGCGATGTCGTCCGACCAGACCTTGGTGGTGACGAACACGTCGTTGCGCGCGATTTTCGATGCCTTAATGCCGGCGCCGACCGCGGTTTCATTGTCGTACATGCGGGCGGTATCGATGTGGCGATAACCAGCGCCGATCGCTTCGGTGACGATCTTCGAGCCGGCTTCGTCTTTCAGCGTCCAGGTGCCGAGCCCGATGGTCGGGATCGTCGCGCCGTGTGCGGTTACAGTCCGGTAGTCGGTCATGGCGGCTCTCTTTCGTTGAATGCGCATCAGCCGACCCCGCGTCAGCGACTTCGGATGCGCGAAAAAATACACGATTTAAAGACGTTCTACTTTTCGACCAGCATTGCGCCGGCGCCGCGGAAGCCGCCGTCGACGGCGAGGATTTCTGCCGTGATATAACTCGAACGGCGCTCGTCGAGCAGAAATTCGATTGCATTTGCGATCTCGGCCGGCTCGGCGTAACGGCGCATCGGCACGAAGCGGTTGTACATCTGCCGCTCATCATCCGTATGCAGAGCCTTCACCATCGGCGTCTCGACCGGGCCCGGCGCGACTGCATTGACGCGGATCTTGAAGGCTGCGAGGTCGTTCGCCATCACCTTCGTCAAGTTGATTACGGCACCCTTCGACGCGCCATAGGCAGAGCGGCCTTTCGATCCGCGAATCCCAGAAATCGATGCGATGTTGACGATCGATCCGCCGCCCGAGTGACGCATCAAGCGTGCTGCGGCCTTACCCACCAGGAAGGTGCCGACGACGTTGACGTCGAGGATCTTGCGGAACAGTTCGGCCGAGGTATCGAACACGTGTTTATCGGCCGCGATGCCTGCGGAATTGACGACGCCATGCACACCGCCCAGCGCTTCGGCAGCTGCGGCGACGGCCTTGTCGACCGCAGACTCATCGGTGACGTTGAGGCGGGCCGAGTGGATTGATTTGCTGTGCCCGAGTGCCGTCGTGACGGTCGTCAATGCGGTCTCGTTCGAGTCGAACAGCGCGACCTTCCAACCGGCCTCGAGCAGCAGTTGCGCGGTCGCCTGCCCAATCCCCGAAGCAGCCCCGGTAATAATCGCGACACGAGGGGTGGTTTTCTTGGATGGCATCGCAGCACCTCTGCTCTCAGCTTTTCAATTACAATCTAGTCCGTGAACTCGACTGTAATGAACGAGCCCGCGCTGGCAATTAACGCGGGCTCGCAGCTGTCATGCGGATATGCGGTGCCGGCAACGTCTGAGCTATTCGGCCGCCTGCTTGTACTTGCGGGCGTACTGCAACAGCGCATCTTCCGCGCACGGCACGATCGGCGTGAA
The DNA here is from genome assembly GCA_031365375.1 of Hyphomicrobiaceae bacterium. Lineage (GTDB taxonomy): Bacteria > Pseudomonadota > Alphaproteobacteria > Rhizobiales > Hyphomicrobiaceae > JAKFWF01. Next base: position 1,556 of record JANLXZ010000127.1, read on the forward strand.
ATCTTGATGCGCAATCCACTCCGCCCGCGTCGGTTTACGGATGTGGTTCGAGACCGCGTTAAGGGTCAGATATACGATGCGGCGCGAGAAGGGGGTAATGTTGCCGGCCGAGCCGTGCACGAGATTGCCGTGGAACATCAACACGCCGCCGGGCTTGCCGGTCGGCGCGACAATGCCGCCTTCGGCGACGAGTTTCTCGACGGTCGCATTGTCGAGCGTCCACAGCGGATAGCTGGTCGTGCCAAGGTCATGGCCAGCTTCGAGATTGCCGTGAGATTGCGAACGCGGCACCAGCATCAGCGCGCCGTTGTAGGGATAGACCTCATCAAGGAACACGGAGATGTTCTTCGCGCGCGGTTCTGGCATTCCATCATCGCGCAGCCACGTGCCGTAGTCTTGATGCCATTGCCAGACGTCGCCGTCGAACTTCGCTTTCGCGTTGATCTTGTACTGGTG